>CAMHPC010000012.1 GCA_946186945.1 uncultured Prevotella sp. | reverse complement strand
ATACGAAACCGTTTTCATTTTAACTCCCGTTTTGTCTGATGAACAGATGAAGGAAGCGGTCGCTAAATTCAAGAAGATTCTCACTGACAAAGGAGCAGAGATTCTGAATGAGGAGACCTGGGGACTCAAGAAAATGGCTTATGCTATCCAGAAAAAGTCTACAGGCTTCTATTGCCTGCTGGAGTTTAAAGCAGAGCCTGAAGTGATCAACACACTCGAGACCGGCTACCGCCGTGATGAGAGAGTCATTCGTTTCATGACTGTGAAACTTGACAAGTATGCTGCTCTCTATGCAGAGAAGCGCCGTAACAAATTAGGTAAAAAAGAGGAGGCTTAAACCATGGCAGAACAAGATACACAGATTCGTTACCTGACCCCGCCGTCAGTAGACACTAAAAAGAAGAAGTATTGCCGTTTCAAGAAAAGCGGTATTAAGTACATCGATTACAAGGATCCCGAGTTCCTGAAGAAGTTCCTCAACGAACAGGGTAAGATCCTTCCCCGCCGCATCACCGGCACATCTCTGAAATATCAGCGCCGCGTGGCTCAGGCCGTGAAACGCGCACGCCAGATAGCTCTGCTGCCTTACGTAACCGATCTGATGAAATAATTTTGGAGGACTGTAATATGAAAATCATACTGAAAGAAGATATCATCGGACTGGGATATAAGAACGAGATCGTTGATGTGAAGCCTGGTTATGGCCGCAACTACCTCATACCTCAGGGCAAGGGCGTGATTGCATCTGCATCTGCCGTGAAGGTGCTCGAGGAGAACCTCCGCCAGCAGGCTCACAAGATTGAGGCTCAGCGTGCTGCTGCACAGAAGCGTGCCGACGAACTGAAGGATGTGATTGTGGAGGTGGCCATGAAGGTGAGTGCCACCGGAGTGACTTACGGTTCTGTCAACGCCAATATTGTGGCTGAGGAACTCAAGAAGCGTGGTTTCGATGTGGATCGCAAGATTATCACTATGCGCGATGCCAAGCACGTGGGTGAATTTGAGGCTACAATTCATTTCTACAAGGACGTAGAAGTGAAACTGCCCATCGTGGTAGTGGCTGAGAATGCACCGAAAGAGGCTCCCGCTGTTAAGGAGGAGGTAGCCGAGGCTCCCGCAGTGGAAGAGGCTCCCGCAGTGGAAGAGGCTGAGGAAGAAACTACCGACGCCAAATAAAAAAGCATTTTTCGCACTGTAAAGCAGTTATAATAACTAAAAGGCCCGATCATCCCAAGGGATGCATCGGGCCTTTGCTGTTTTTTGGGGGTGGGCTAGATTTTCTAGACTATCTAGATTTTCTAGACTATCTAGATATTCTAGATTTTTAGATATTCTAGATATTCTAGGTGGTCTATGTGCAGTTTTTCTTGCATAAAAAAACCGCCGGGCTTTTGCCTGGCGGTCATGCTTGCTGTAAATGTTCGTATTACTGAGCCTGAGCTGCGCTGTCAGCGGGAGCAGCCTGAGCTGCGCTGTCAGCAGCAACAGTAGCGGTGCTATCGGTAGCAGCGGTGCTATCAGCAGCAGTGCTGTCGGTAGTCACAACAGCAGCGGTGCTGTCAGCCTGAGCGGCGTCGTTGGCTGCCTTTTTCTTGTCACAAGATGCCAGAGAGATAGCTGCGAAAGCTACGAACATAAATACTAACTTTTTCATTTTTTCTTTGCTTTTAAATTTCTGTAAAACAATCATTTGTTTATTAAAACGCTGCAAAGTTACGGCTTTTTTCCATACCGCAATATTTTTTTTAAACTTTTTTTTGCACGTTTTTGTAACATTTTGCTAAGTGGCTGATAATAAGATAGATACAAATAGTTAATAAATGTTAACTGTTGTGTGTGCCCACACAGCACACTTAGAAAATACCAAAAATTTGTCTATTTCAATATAAATATGTACATTTGCAGTCGCTATGAGTGAAGTGAAAATTTTGGAGTCGGAAATAGCCTCTGCCGCAGAGGAGAGTATGGATGCTTTTGTAGACCTCTTCGTAGAGGCCACGCTGCAGAGTGTCGGTGGTAGCATCACTGCCGCGAGCATGCAACTGCTCACAGCCGACCAGTGTACCCTTCTGGCATGGCACATACTTCACGAGGAGGTGATGGACGGTGGTTTCGTTCAGTTGCTGTACAATGGTTACGGTCCATTCTTCTTCCAGAACCCCTTTCGTCAGATGATGCGCAAGTGGGGGCTTGACCCCGTGGCGACACTAATCAACAAGGCGCACAACCTCTACCGCCGTCATCAGGATTTGCTCACCACACCGTGTTCCGACGACGAGTTTATGGCGCTTTTCGAGAAGATGCCCGAATTTGATGACCTTGACGACACCTTCGTAGAGCATGAAGAAGAGTGGACGGCACGTATAGCATATCATATTGATGAAAACATGACCGACTTCGCCACTGTAGTCCAGTCTGAATGATATACCCCATATCCCAACTATGAACAAAGAACAGATAGCACTCCGCAAGAAGAGTCCTGTACAGATAAAAAACAAGAAGGCCTCGTTTGAGTATTTCTTCGTAGAGACCTACACTGCCGGACTGGTTCTCACTGGTACTGAGATAAAGTCCATACGCCTGGGCAAGGCATCACTCGTCGATACGTACTGTGTGTCAGTCAACGGAGAGATGTGGGTGAAGAACATGAATATCTCCACCTACTTTTACGGCTCATACAGCAACCACGAGGCACGGCGCGACCGTAAGTTGTTGCTCAACCGCCGTGAGATATACCACCTCACCGAGGCAGCCAAGGTGCCCGGCTATACCATAGTGCCCATACTCCTCTTCATAGATCAGAACGGTAGGGCAAAACTCGATATCGCTCTCTGCAGAGGAAAGAAGCAGTATGACAAGCGACAGACCATGAAGGAAAAAGAAGACCGACGCGAGATGGACCGCGCCATGAAAGTTTACGTATGACACCACGCCAATCCATAACCGAGGCTATAAAAGAGCGCATACTGGTGCTCGATGGAGCCATGGGCACGATGATACAGAGTTATCACCTCAGCGAGCACGACTTCCGTGGTCAGCGTTTTGCTGACCATGTGGATCAGTTGACCGGTGATAATGATGTGCTCAATATCACGCGTCCGGACGTGGTGAGAGACATACACCGCAGATACCTGGATGCAGGTGCCGATATCATCACCACCAATACCTTCAATGCCCAGAGCGTCTCGCAGGCCGACTACCACCTCTCCTCCGTAGCAGCGGAGATGGCATACGAGGGAGCGAGGCTGGCGCGTGCCGAAGTCGACGAGTGCATGCAGCGTGACGGTACCACGCGCTACGTATGTGGCAGCGTGGGACCCACCAACAAGACGGCGAGCATGAGTCCTGATGTTACCAATCCCGCACTGCGCGATGTGTCCTTCGCCGACCTGCACAATGCCTATCAGCAACAGATGGAGGCATTGCTGCGCGGCGGGGTGGACATGCTGCTCATAGAGACCATCTTTGATACACTCAATGCCAAGGCTGCCATCGTAGCAGCACTCGATGCCATGCAGCACATCGGCACCGAGGTACCCATCATGCTCTCTGTCACAGTGAGCGATCTGGCGGGGCGCACACTCAGCGGACAGACCCTCGAGGCTTTCCTGGCATCCATCAGCACATATCCCATCTTCTCCGTCGGACTCAACTGTTCCTTCGGAGCCACACAGATGTTGCCTTTTCTCAGACAGTTGGCGCAGCAGGCACCTTATTATATCTCCGCATATCCCAATGCCGGATTGCCCAACGCCCTCGGACTGTATGAAGAGACCCCCGACAGTATGGCACCCCAGATGCAACAGTTCGTAGACGAGCGGTTGGTCAATATCATGGGTGGGTGTTGCGGCACCACCGATGCCTTTATAGCCAAGTTCGTGCCTATCGCACGCACCGGCACTCCCCATACTCCTGTGTCACGTCCCCCTTACCTCTGGCTCAGCGGACTCTCACACCTCGAGGTGTCACCCCAGGTGCGATTTGTCAATGTGGGTGAGCGCTGCAATGTGGCAGGGTCCAGGAAATTCCTCCGACTCATTAAGGAGCACCAGTACGATGAGGCTATAAACATCGCACGCCGCCAGGTGACCGACGGTGCCATGGTGATAGACATAAACATGGACGATGCCCTGCTGCCCGCAGCCACCGAGATGGTACATTTCGTCAACTTGCTGGCAGCCGAGCCCGACATAGCCTCGGTACCACTGATGATAGACAGTTCATCGTGGCAGGTCATCACTGCCGCACTGCAGTGCATACAGGGCAAGGCCATCGTCAATTCCATATCGCTGAAAGAGGGTGAGCAGGTGTTTCTCGCCCATGCACGCGAAGTGATGCGCTATGGTGCTGCCGTAGTGGTCATGTGCTTCGACGAGCAGGGGCAAGCCACCACCTATGAGCGGCGCATAGAGATAGCCGAGCGCGCTTACCGACTCCTCACCACAGAGGTGGGCATGCATCCCGAGGATATCATTTTCGACCCCAACGTGCTCACCGTCGCCACAGGTATGAGCGAGCACGATGCCTACGCAGCCGACTTCATACGAGCCACCGCGTGGATACGTAGTCACCTGCCGGGGGCACATGTGAGTGGAGGTGTGAGCAACCTCTCTTTCTCCTTCCGTGGCAACAACTACATCCGCGAGGCGATGCATGCAGTGTTCCTTTACCATGCCATACAGGCAGGTATGGACTTTGGTATCGTCAATCCCGCCACACGTGTCACCTACGAGGATATACCCGAGGAGTTGCGCACGGTGATAGAGGATGTCATCCTCTGCCGCGACCCACAGTCGCCCGAACGTCTCACGGTCATGGCACACGAACTGATGGCACAACAGCAGTCCGCCTCACCCACCACAGCCACACAGCAGGCAGCAGAGCAGTGGCGTACCCTGCCTGTCGATCAGCGACTCATGCACGCACTGATACATGGGGTGGGAGAGTGGCTCGAACAGGATGTCAACGAGGCTCTGAAGCAATACCCCCGTGCCGTACAGATTATTGAAGGACCGCTCATGGCAGCCATGAATCAGGTGGGCGAATGGTTCGGACAGGGAAAAATGTTCCTGCCGCAGGTGGTGAAGACTGCACGCACCATGAAACAGGCAGTTGCCATTCTTCAGCCTCATATCGAGGCACAGCAGAGTGGCACCCAGCAGCATCGCGGACGAGTGTTGCTTGCCACAGTCAAGGGCGATGTGCACGACATAGGAAAAAACATAGTGGCAGTCATCATGGCGTGCAACGGTTTCGAGGTGATAGACCTCGGTGTCATGGTGCCCGCCAGTCAGATAGTGGCAAAGGCCCGTGAGTACGATGTAGACATGATAGGTCTGAGTGCCCTCATCACACCCAGTCTCGAGGAGATGGTAGAGGTGGCACGCGAATTGCGCCAGGCAGGGCTGCACACACCCATCCTCATCGGTGGCGCTACCACCAGCGAGACCCATGTGGCACTCAAGATAGCACCAGTGTACGACGGTGTGGTGGCGTGGATGAAAGACGCATCGCAAAATCCCATCGTTGCCACACACCTCATGGACAGCGAGCAGAGGGCAGAGATAGAGGCAACGCTCAACGGCCGCTATGCCGAGATACGCGAACACCAGCAGCAAGACAAGCCGCTGCTCTCGATAGAAGAGGCGCGACAACGCCGACCACAATTGTTTTCAGATAACACATAAAAATTATGAACGGTATTACAACTATAGTATTCGACCTGGGTGGAGTGATTATCACTCTCGACCATAATCAGGCAGTGCAGCGCTTCGTCGCTTTAGGACTCGGCGACAGTGCACAGCAACTCGACCCCTACCGCCAGGGCGGTATTTTCGGACAGATAGAGGGTGGCGATATCAGCGAACAGCAGTTCGTGGACGCCCTCTCAGACATGATAGGCAGCAAGGTCACCCATCAGCAGTGCTGCTATGCCTGGCAGGGTTTCCTGAAAACTCTGCCGCAGCGCAACCTCCAGTGTCTGTGCGACCTGCGTGCAAAAGGCTATCGGCTTCTGCTACTCTCCAATACCAATCCCTTTATGATGGAGTGGGCACTCAGCACACACTTCGACGGCAAAGGTCACAGTATAGAGCATTACTTCGACCACCTCTACCTCAGTTATCAGATGCATGCGCTCAAGCCCGACCCAGGCATCTTCCGTCAGATGCTCATCGATGAACAGATCACGCCCGACAAGATACTGTATATTGACGACTCACCTAAGAATGTGTCGGTGGCATCGCAGATGAATATGCATACTATGTGCCCCGAGAATGGAGCCGACTGGACAAAAGACATATATAAATACTTAGAATAATGAAAAAAATCATCCTTATGAGTATCATGGCTATGGTGGCCATGACAGCGCTGGCACAGCGCACCACATACAAAATCAATTACTCCTACGAGTACGACCAACAGAAAAACGAGTACATCAAGAAACTCGACTATTGCGATGGCACCGTCACACGCACATCAGAGGATATTGTGATACGCGGTATCAGTTACAATATCGTGTCGGAGGACAGCAATTCGAAAACCGACGAGCGCAGTTCGGTGCAGTACACGTGTGTGGATGTTCGCGGACAGGAGTATATCATCTGTTTCAACGAGGAGTTCACCTTCCCACAGGAGTTGCACTATCAGGTGCTTATCTTCAACGCCAACAGTCCGTACGACTGGACCTATTACATCACCGATGCAGGCAAAGAATAGAAGTCATGGCATTGCGCAAGAAACGAAACTGGACCGTACCGGCAGGCACCGAACCCACTGAGTTCGACCGCCGGGTGATGTACTGGGAGAACAAGGGTAAGGAGGTGCCCACGCGCTCACTGCTCTATACCCCCGAGGAGATAGAGGCAATACGAAGGGCTGGAGTGGTAAACACCGGTGTGCTCGATGAGGTGGCACATCATATCTGTGCAGGTATGAGTACACTACAGATAGACCAGATATGCAGAGACTACTGCGAAAGCCATGGTGCCATACCCGCCTGTCTGGGCTATGAGGGCTTCCCCATGAGTGTGTGCACCAGCATCAATGAGGTGGTGTGCCACGGCATACCCAAGGCAGAGGATGTGCTCGAAGAGGGCGATATCATCAATGTCGACTTCACCACCATCCTCGATGGCTACTACGCAGATGCCTCGCGTATGTTCATCATCGGAAAGACGACACCGGAGAAGGAGCAACTGGTGCGTGTGGCGCGCGAGTGCCTGGAGATAGGTGCCGAGGCAGCCAAGCCCTGGGGCTTCGTGGGCGACATAGGTCATGCCATACAGGCGCATGCCCGCAAATACCACTATGGCGTGGTGCGCGACCTCTGTGGACACGGTGTGGGCAGAGCCTTCCACCACGACCCCGATGTGGCTCACTACGGCAAGAAAGGTCATGGCATGCTGCTCGTGCCAGGTATGGTATTCACCATCGAACCGATGATCAATATGGGTTCGTGGCAGGTATTCATCGACGAGGCCGACCCCTACGGATGGGAGGTGATATCCGAAGACGAACTGCCCAGCGCACAGTGGGAGCATACCTTCGTCATGACAGAACATGGAGTGGAAATACTAACGTATTGAGTATCACTACATACGTATCATTTAGACAAATATAAATATGGCAGTATATATCTTAGGAATAGAGAGCAGTTGCGACGACACATCGGCAGCCGTCATACGCGATGGGGTGTTGTTGAGCAATGTCACTGCCTCGCAACAAGTGCACCGCGACTATGGAGGTGTGGTGCCCGAACTGGCATCGCGCGCCCACCAGCAGAATGTGGTGCCTGTGGTGCACCAGGCTCTGCAACGGGCAGGCATCAAGTCTGACCAACTCTCTGCCGTGGCATTCACACGCGGACCGGGACTGATGGGGTCGCTGCTCGTAGGGGTCAACTTCGCCAAGGGCTTCGCCCGTGCGCTCGGCATACCGCTCATCGATGTCAACCACCTGCAGGGACATGTCATGGCGCACTTCATCCGTGAGAGCGACGACGACCACTCCTCACCCACACTTCCCTTCCTCTGCCTGCTTGTCAGCGGAGGCAACTCGCAGATAGTGCGAGTGGATGCATACGACAAGATGCAGATACTCGGTCAGACCATCGACGATGCTGCCGGCGAGGCTATAGACAAATGTTCCAAGGTGATGGGATTGGGATACCCTGGCGGCCCTATCATCGACAAACTCGCCAGACAGGGAAACCCACACGCCTTTACCTTCGCACAGCCACATATACCAGGACTCGACTACAGTTTCAGCGGACTGAAAACCTCGTTTCTCTACTCGCTGCGCGACTGGGTGAAAGAGGACCCCGACTTCGTGGAGCATCATAAGGCGGACTTGGCTGCCAGTCTGGAGTTTACCATCGTAGACATACTCATGCGAAAACTGAGGCGTGCCGTGCGCGAGACAGGTATCACACAAGTGGCAGTGGCTGGCGGAGTGTCGGCAAACACCGGACTGCGCGAGGCCTTCTACGACCATCAGAAACGTTACCGCTGGCAGGTGTACATACCACGCTTCAGTTATACCACCGACAATGCTGCCATGATAGCCATCACCGGCTACTACAAGTATCTGGACCACGACTTCTGCAGCATAGATGTGCCGGCATACAGCAAGGTGGTGATTTAACTCCTCAAAACACTCCGAATACTCAGAACACTCAGAAAATAATATACCGTTATGGACTTCGAAAACAAGATACTAAGTCGTGAGATACAGGAGAACCTGTATACCACACACAAGACACTCTCTACTGCCGAGAGTTGCACTGGTGGCAGGGTGGCAGAGGCTATCATAGCAGTGCCGGGAGCATCCGACTACTTCAAAGGTGGTATCATCAGTTATACCGATGAGATTAAACAACGCCTGCTACACGTAGACCCCACACTCCTGGCAGAGTATACGGCAGTATCGGAACAGGTGGCACGTGCTATGGTGAAGGGTGCCGTAGAGACTATGGATACCGACTATGCCGTGGCTATTACAGGCATAGCAGGACCTGGCGGCGGCACCAAGGAGATACCTGTGGGCACTATATGGCTGGCATGCGGCGATGCCGAGAACCAGGTCACCGAGCAACTCACAAAAGACTCCGGACGCGATGTGAACTTGGCAAATGCCACACACAAGGCACTGCAACTGCTCTTGCAATTCCTCAAAGAGCACAACCCACACCAGGCAGACAACTATAATATGTGAGTTCTATGGCTTTAAGGTCTTTAAGGTCCTTAAAGTCCTTAAAATCCGGGGTGCTAATAATTAAAAGTTACTAATTCTTAGCATTTCGGAAACTTTTTTAATATTATTTAGATAGAAATATATCTAATACCTGCTATTATTGTTGTACTTTTGCGTTCAAATTGATAACCAAAATATTCACAATATGGCAGAAGCAATAGATATCCGTGAACTCAACATACGGATAGAACAGCAGAGCGCGTTCGTCTCCAACATTACAATGGGCATGGACCGCGTTATCGTGGGACAGAAACACCTCATCGACTCCCTTCTCATCGGTCTGCTCTCCGATGGACATATACTCCTCGAAGGTGTGCCAGGACTTGCCAAAACCTTGGCGATAAAGACCTTGGCGCAACTCATCGATTCCAAGTACTCACGTATACAATTCACACCCGACCTCTTGCCTGCCGATGTGGTGGGCACTATGATCTATTCGCAGAAGGATGAGAAATTCCAAGTGAAGAAGGGTCCGGTATTCGCCAATTTCGTGCTTGCCGATGAGATAAACCGAGCACCAGCCAAGGTGCAGAGTGCACTGCTCGAAGCCATGCAGGAGCATCAGGTCACCATAGGCGACAGCACCTTCCTCTTCCCCGAGCCCTTCCTCGTCATGGCCACACAGAACCCCATAGAGCAGGAAGGCACCTATCAGTTGCCCGAGGCACAGGTGGACCGTTTCATGCTCAAGGTCATCATAGACTATCCCACCTTGCAGGAGGAGAAACTCATCATACGCGAGAACCTGCACGGAGCACTGCCCGAGGTGAAACCCGTCACTACCGCTCAGGAGATAATCGACGCACGCCAGGTGGTGCGCCAGGTGTATATCGACGAGAAGATAGAGCAGTACATAGCCGACCTGGTGTTTGCCACCCGTTACCCCGACCGCTACGGACTCACCGAACTACGCAATTATATCACCTTCGGCGGTTCACCCCGTGCCAGCATCAACCTGGCAAAGGCAGCCAGGGCATACGCCTTCGTCAAGCGTCGCGGATATGTGGTGCCCGAGGATGTGAGGGCGGTGGCACACGATGTGCTGCGCCACCGCATCGGACTCTCTTACGAAGCCGAGGCAGCCAACATAGATACCGAGCAGATAGTCAGTCAGATTATCAATAAGGTAGAAGTTCCCTGAAACCCCCGTTCACTATGGATACCGCAGAGATCCTCAAGAAAGTCAGAAAGATAGAGATTAAGACCAAGGGCCTCAGTCAGAATATCTTCGCCGGACAGTACCACTCCGCATTCAAGGGTCGTGGCATGGCCTTTGCCGAGGTGCGCGAGTATCAGTACGGTGATGATGTGCGCGACATTGACTGGAACGTGACGGCACGTTTCCACAAGCCCTACATCAAAGTCTTTGAAGAGGAGCGTGAACTCACCGTCATGCTGCTCGTGGATGTCAGCGGCTCGCTCGATTTCGGTACTGTCAACCAGTCGAAGCGCGACATGACCACTGAGATAGCAGCCACATTGGCCTTCAGTGCCATACAGAACAACGACAAGATAGGGGTCATCTTCTTCTCCGACCGCATAGAGAAATATATACCCCCCAAGAAGGGCCGCAAACATATACTCTATATCATACGTGAGATGCTCGACTTCCATCCCGAGAGTCTGCGCACTGATGTGGGCGTGGCATTGGAGTTCCTCACCCGTGTCATGAAACGCCGTTGTACCGCCTTCATACTCAGCGACTTCTATGTGGAGAGCCAATTTGATGACGCTCTCACCATCTGCAACCGCAAGCATGATGTCACTGCCATACAGGTGTACGACCGCCGTGCACGCGAACTGCCTGCCGTAGGACTTATGCGTGTGCGCGATGCTGAGACCGGTCACGAGATGCTCATCGATACCTCCAGTCGCCGCCTGCGTCAGGCACATACCGCCTATTGGATGGCTCGCCAGCGACAGTTGCAACAGTCGTTCAACCGTAGTCAGGTAGACAGTGTGACGATAGCCACACACGAAGACTATGTAAAGAAACTGATATCCCTCTTCCAGCGCAGAGGATAAAAGAAATGAAAGAAATGAAACGCATCATTCATACAGCACTCCTCCTATTACTCGCTCTCACCATGCAGGCGCAGGTGGCAGTCGAGGCACGCATCGACTCCATGCAGATGTTCATCGGCGAACAGGTGCATCTCACCCTCAGCGCTACCGTGGCAGACGGACAGCAGCCTGTCTTCCCCGTCTATCAGCGCACACAGCAGATGATACCGGGTGTGGAGGTGCTCGAGCAGCATGACGACGACACCGTGCATCTCGATGGTGGCAAGGTGCGTATGTCGCGTACCTACACACTTACCAGTTTCGACGATACACTCTACTATCTGCCCCCGCTCTCCGTCACCGTCGACGGCCGTCAATATCAGAGCAAGAACCTGGCACTCAAGGTGCTCAATGTGGAGGTGGACACCATACACCCCGAAAAGTTCTATCCAGCAAAGGATGTGCAAGACAACCCCTTCTCTTGGGACGATTGGAGTTCCGTGTTTTGGTTGTCGATAGTGCTGCTCCTTGTCCTGGCCGCCTTATGGTATATGTACACGCGCCTGCGCGACCATAAACCCATCGTCTCGCACATACATATCATCCGCCGGGCACTGCCACACCAGCGTGCCATGAAGGAGATAGAGCATATACAGAGCGAACACCTCTCCTCTTCGCAAGACCAGAAGACATATTACACCCGTCTCACCGACACTCTGCGCACATATCTCGAAGAGCGCTTCGGCTTCAATGCCATGGAGATGACGAGCGATGAAATCATAGAACGTCTGGCACATGAGGAGGACCAGTCGAAGATAGACGAGTTGCGCCAACTCTTCCATACCGCCGACCTGGTGAAGTTTGCCAAACATGCCGCGCTTATCAACGAGAACGACCGCAACCTCGCCACCGCCATCGCCTTTATCGACGAGACGAAGAAAGAAGACATGCCCACCGTACAGCGCATACAGCCCCCACTCACCGACTCCGAGCGTCGCTCGCAGCGTCAGCGGCTCACTGTCATTATAGTCATGGGCGTACTCATCTTTGCCACACTCTCGCTCTTGGCTTATCTGGGTTGGAGCCTGTATCTGTTGTTAGCATAAAAACATACATGCAATGGAATTTGTAAATAAAGAATACCTGCTGCTACTGCTGCTCATCATACCATATCTGCTGTGGTACTTCCTCTTCCGCCGCCATGCCGAGTCTACGCTGCGTCTGAGTGATACCCATGCCTATATCGGTGCGTACAAGAGTTGGCGTGTACGCCTGCAGCATCTGCCGTTGCTGCTGCGCATCGTAGCATTCACCATGCTGGTGCTGGTGCTCGCCCGTCCGCAGACCTCACACTCATGGGGCTCACGTACTGCCGAGGGCATAGATATCATGCTCGCCATGGACGTGTCGACGAGCATGCTCGCCGAGGACCTGCGGCCCAACCGCATGGAGGCAGCCAAGGAGGTGGCAGCGGAGTTTATCGCCGGACGCCCCGATGATAACATCGGTCTCACTATCTTTGCCGGCGAGGCATTCACCCAATGCCCCATGACCACCGACCATCAGTCGCTGGTCAACGTGCTGCATAATGTGCGTACCGATATCGCCGCCCGTGGACTCATAGAAGACGGTACGGCAGTGGGCATGGGACTCGCCAATGCCGTGAGCCGACTGGAGCACAGCAAGGCGAAGAGCAAGGTGGTGATACTGCTCACCGACGGCAGCAACAACCGCGGAGAGATATCGCCCATGACGGCGGCACAGATAGCCAAGAGTCTGGGCATCAGAGTGTATACCATCGGAGTGGGCACCAACCGCGTGGCACGCTACCCCATGGCAGTAGGTGGCACCACACAGTATATCAATGTGCCAGTAGAGATAGACACCAAGACGCTCAGCGACATAGCGCGCACCACCGACGGCCATTTCTATAGGGCCACTAACACCCAGGAACTCAAACAGATATATCACGACATAGACCAACTGGAGAAGACAAAGTTTGACGTAAAGAAATACAGCAAGCGCAATGATGCCTACCAGCCCTTCGCTCTTGCGGCACTGGTAGCGCTGTTGCTCGAACTGATACTACGCCTTACACTCTTGCGCCGACTGCCGTAAACATATACAACCAAATTATCGCAATGTTCAGATTTGAAGACCCCTCATACCTCTACCTCCTGGCGCTGCTCCCTCTGTTGTGGCTCCTGCATCTCTATGCACACCGCTCACAGCGTCGCCGATTGGCGGAGTTTGGCGACCCCTCACTCACGGCGTCGCTTACAGAAAACGTGTCTGCCGCACGCAAGAACATCAAATTCTGGCTCATCATGGCTGCCGTGGCATTGCTCATCATCATGCTGGCACGCCCGCAACTGGGTTCACGTATCAGCAATGAGAAACGACAGGGCATAGAGGCTATCATAGCTATGGATATCAGCAATAGCATGATGGCAGAGGATGTCACACCGTCGCGACTGGAGAAGAGCAAGATGCTGGTAGAGAATATGGTAGACCATTTCTCCGACGACAAGGTGGGACTGATAGTCTTTGCCGGCGATGCCTTCGTGCAACTGCCCATCACCACCGACTATGTGTCGGCTAAGATGTTTATGCAAAATATCAACCCCTCACTCATAGCCACACAGGGCACCGACATAGCAGCCGCCATACGACTGGCTATCAACTCGTTCACCCTCGATGACACGGCAGGCAAGGCCATAATACTCATCACCGATGGCGAAGACCATGAGGGTGGTGCCACGCAGGCTGCTGCCGAGGCAAAAGACCGGGGCATCAATGTGTTCATACTCGGCGTGGGGTCGGCACAGGGTGCACACGTTCCTACTCCCGACGGAGGCTATATGACCGACAATAGTGGCGAGACAGTGACGTCGCGACTCAACGAACAGATGTGCAGACAGATAGCAGAAGAGGGGGCAGGCACATACATACATGTGGACAATACCTCACAGGCACAGGAGACACTCGACCAGGAGATAGCCAAACTGCAAAGGGGAGAGATGACCTCCGTCGTCTATAGCGAATACGACGAACAGTATCAGGCTGTAGGACTCATCGTCCTCTTCCTGCTCATCATCGAGGCTTGTCTGCTCGAAAGAAAAAGCAAACTCTTCAGACGTATTAAAATCTTCAGATAGTAATCATGAGAATACTACATATACTCTTCACTGCCGTGGCACTCGCTGCCACACTCGGGGCAAGCGCACAGGACGACCGTTACTATGTGCGCTCAGGCAATAAACTGTTCCGGCAGGGACAGTATGATAAGGCAGAACTGGAATATAAAAAGGCATTGTCGCAGAACGACAAGAACACACAGGCGCTCTATAATATAGGTTGCGCCATGATGATGATGCAGAAAGACTCTCTCGCCATAGAACAGTTCAAACTGTCGGGAGCGGCAGAGACCAATGCCATACGCCGCGCTATGTCGTATCATAACATAGGTGTAGATTTTCAGATGAACCAAGATTATGCCAAGGCAATAGATGCATATAAAGAGGCTTTGAGAAACAACCCGCACGATGACCAGACACGCTATAACCTGGCACTGTGTAAGGAACTGCTGAAAAAACAGCAACAGAACAAGGACCAGAACAAAGACCAGAACAAGGACCAAAATAAGAATCAGAACAAAGACCAAAACAAGGATCAAAATAAAGACCAGAATAAGGACAAAGACCAGAATAAAGACCAAGACAAGGATAAGCAAAACCAAGATAAGCAAAACCAAGATAAGAACAATGACCAAAATGGTGACCAGGGCGATAAAGACCAGAAAGACAAACAGGACGGTAAGCAAGACCCGTCGCAGAACCCTGGGCAGCAACAGATGAGTAAGGAGAACGCAGAACAACTGCTCAATGCTGCCGTGCAGGCAGAGAAAGCCACACAACAGCGTTTGCAACAGGCACTGCAACAGCCTCAACGAAAGAAACTACAGAAAAACTGGTGATGACAATGAAGAAACTCTACACATATCATACCCCCAACTCGCGCTTATGCCTACTTTTAGTCATGGTGGTGAGTGCCATGGGTGCAGCAGCACAGTCGCTCTCTGTGCATGCCCCCTCCAAGGTGCTCGTGGGCGAGACCTTCCGCGTGGAATATACTGTCAATACCGTTGATGTGTCGAGCGACCTGCAGATGCCCTCCCTGCCCGATGCCCTCGAGGTGGTATACGGACCTTCCGTGTCGCAACAGCAGAGTTACAGTATGCTCAACGGCCATACCTCGTCCTCCGAGTCCATCACCTATACCTACATGGTCATGGCACACAAGACTGGCAACTTCACCATTCCTGCCGCACATATCTCGGTGGGTGGCAAGCGCCTCTCCTCGGCATCCGTCAGGATATCGGTGGGTGGCAGCGCACAGTCATCACATCAGGGAGGCACACGCTTCCACCAGGACGAGGACCAGCAGCCACGTGCCCGCCAGGCAGGCTCCACCATCTCGCAGCGCGACCTCTTCATACGCGTCAGTGCCAACAAAACCCGAGTGCACGAACAGGAGCCCATACTGCTCACATACAAGGTGTATACACTCGTAGACCTGACACAACTCGAGGGAAAGATGCCCGACCTCAACGGCTTCCACTCGCAGGAGGTGGAACTGCCGCAGCAGAAATCCTTCCATACCGAGACCGTAGACGGACGTACCTACCGATGTGTCACCTGGAGTCAGTATGTGATGTACCCGCAGATGACCGGCGACCTTGAGATACCACCCATCACCTTCCGTGGCATAGTGGTGCAGGAGAACAGGAATGTTGACCCCTTCGAGGCTTTCTTCAACGGTGGGTCGGGATACGTAGAGGTGAAGCGTGAGATAGAGGCACCGGGCGTCACAGTACATGTAGACCCACTGCCCAGCAGACCAGCCGACTTCTCCGGCGGCGTGGGACGTTTCAATATCTCTGCACAGATAGACAAGACAGAGGTGACCGCTGGCGACCCCATCAATATACGTGTGGTGGTAGGGGGAGTGGGCAACCTGAAACTGCTCAAACAGCCCGAACTGCCTGTACCCAAAGACTTTGAGAAATATGATGCCAAGGTCACCGACAAAACCAAACTCACCTCCAACGGCGTGGAAGGAAATATGGTGTACGACTTCATCACCGTGCCGCGTCATCAGGGCGATTTCACTATACCGCCCATCACCCTGACCTATTATGATACACAGGCCAATGACTACAAGACGGTGAAGACACAAGAGTTTAAGGTGCACGTGGAACCGGGCGATGGCTCCTCCGAGGTGAGCGATTATACTGAGCAGAGGGTAAAGGATATCTACCCCATACACGAGGGCAAGGCCAAAGTGCATGCCGCCAACGACTTCTTCTTCGGTTCAAAACGCTACTGGTCATGGGTGGTGGCTCCGTTGCTGCTCTTCATCGTGCTCATGATCATTTTCCGGCGCCGTGCCATCGAACACAGCAACATCAGCAAGATGCGTGGAAAACAAGCCAATAAGGTGGCAGTGAAACGTCTGCGCACCGCACGTCAACTCATGGAGAGCGGACAGAACAGCGAGTTTTATGATGAGGTGCTGCGTGCCCTCTGGGGATATGTGGGCGACAAGATGAATATGCCTGTAGAGAAACTCTCTCGCGACAATGTGCGCGAGCAACTTCTCACACGCGGTGTCAAGGAAAATGCTTCTGAACGCTTCATAGAGGCGCTTGATGTGTGCGAGTATGAGCGTTATGCACCGGGCGATGCAGCAGGCAATATGCGCATGACCTACGACTCTGCCGTGAGTGCCATCATACAGATAGAGAGCGACCTGAAGTCGGCACGCCGACGTCACCACATAGTGCCTCTGCTACTCCTGGCACTGCTCATGCCATTCTCTGCTATGGCCATCACCAAGGAGAATGCCGATGCCGAATACAAGAAAGGCAACTACCAGCAGGCGGTGAAGGACTACGAGGAACTGTTGCACTCCGGAGTGAGTGCCGACCTCTACTACAACCTCGGCAATGCCTACTACCGCATGGACAATATCACCCGTGCCATCATCAACTACGAGCGGGCACTCATGCTCTCACCTGGCGACGAGGATATCCGTTTCAACCTGCAACTGGCGCAGTCGAAGACCATAGACAAGATAGCACCAGAGTCGGAGATGTTCTTCGTCACATGGTACCATTCCATAGTCAACTCTGCCAGCGTGGACCGTTGGGCATACGTGGCCATCGTCTCGCTCATCCTCGCTCTGGCACTGCTCATGCTCTATTTCTTCTCTGCTACGGGTTGGCAGCGGCGGGTGGGATTCTATGGAGCCGTCCTTGGCTTCATCTTCTTCATCCTCGCCAATATCTTTGCTGTGCAGCAGCACAAGCAACTCTCTGAGCGCTCCTCAGCCATCGTCACATCGCCATCCGCTGGTGTGAAGAAGACACCACAGGCAGATGCGGCTGCCACGTTCGTCATTCACGAGGGCACCAAGGTGCAGATAACCGACAAGTCTATTCGCGACTGGGCTGCCATACGCCTCTCCGATGGTCGTGAGGGTTGGTTGATGCTCTCTCAGATGGAAGAGATATGAGCCTCGACACGCTCATACAACTCGACTGGCAGTGGTTACGCTCCTTCAACGGCAGCGACTCACTCTTCTGGGACGGATTTATCGCTACCTGCACAGCCGGACTCACGTGGGTGCCGCTGTATATGGCTCTCGCATATATGATAGTGCGCAATGGCGATGCGCGCAAGGCTGCTATCACCATAGGGGGAGCACTGGCCTGCGTACTGCTGGTCACCATCATTGACAATGGCATAGTGAAACCCTGGGTGGCACGTCCGCGGCCGCTCAACGACCCTGTACTCGGACATACGGTGCTCACTGTGGCAGGTGTCACGGCAGATGATTTCAGTTTCTTCTCGGCACATGCCGCCAACACCTCGTCTCTGGCACTCTTCCTCTGTATGGTGGTGCGCCACAGGGCGCTATGCATAGCACTCATCGGGTGGTCGCTGCTCAATGGCTACACCCGTCTGTATCTGGGCATGCACTTCCCTATCGATGTACTTACGGGTTTTGTGGCTGGTTCGCTCGTCGCTGTCATCGTCTATACCATCTACCGACTGGTGCTGCGCTATGCAGCAACAGAAGCCCGTTTCGTCTCGTCGCAATACACCAGCACTGGCTATTCACTCGACGATGTGGATGTTGTGATGCTCGTCTTGGCACTCACCTTCTTCTATGCCGTATTGCGAGCCCTCGTCATAGCATTGTGAACCATTTGTTACTTTAAATATTCATGAACACACAACAGATAGAAATTTCAGAATACGACTATCCTCTGCCCGATGAGCGGATAGCAAAACATCCAGTGGCACAACGCGACCACTCACGGTTGCTCATATACCGTCACGGCGAGATAAGCGACGATACCTTCGTCAACATACCCCAATACCTGCCCGAGGGGGCACTCATGGTAGTGAACAACACACGTGTGATACAGGCACGTATCTATTTCCGTAAACCCACGGGTGCTCTCATCGAGGTGTTTCTGCTCGAGCCCCACACCCCTGCCGACTATGAGCAGATGTTTCAGCAGCAAGAGTGCTGCGAATGGCACTGCCTGGTGGGCAATGCGAAAAAGTGGAAGGAGGGTCGGCTCTCTCGCACCTTCACCGTTGATGGTCAGCAGTATCGTCTCTCTGCCACCAGGGTGGAGAGCAGGGGTGCCGACCAGGTGGTGCGCTTCGAGTGGGGTGGTGGAGTGCCCTTTGCCACCGTTATCGACCACGTGGGCGAACTGCCCATACCGCCATATCTCAACCGAGCAACGGAGGAGAGCGACAAGACCACCTATCAGACGGTCTATTCCAAGATAAAAGGTTCGGTGGCTGCACCTACCGCCGGTCTGCACTTCACTCCCGAGGTGTTGGCTGCTGTGGACGCTCGCGGCATAGAGCGCGAGGAGGTGACACTACACGTGGGTGCCGGCACCTTCCGCCCTGTTAAGAGCAGACAGATAGCCGACCATGAGATGCACACGGAATACATAGCCGTGCGACGACATACCATAGAGCGTCTCATAGCACACAGTGGCAAGGCCATTGCCGTGGGCACAACCTCGGTGCGCACGCTCGAGAGCCTTTATTACATGGGATGGAAGGTGTTGCGGAATCCCAACTGTGTTCTGGCCGACCTCCATTTGTCGCAGTGGGAACCCTACGATCTGGCCGATACACCCGATGCTCCCACTACTGTGCAGGCTCTATCAGCACTTGTCGGATATCTGGAACGGCAGGGTGAGGAGGTGTTACACTCCAGCACGCAGATCATCATCGCACCAGGCTATAAGTATCATGTGGTGTCGCACCTCATCACCAATTTCCATCAGCCACAGTCCACTCTGCTTCTGCTCGTCAGTGCCTTCGTAGGAGGTCAGTGGCGACCCATCTACGACTACGCCCTCTCACACGGTTTCCGCTTCCTCAGTTATGGCGACAGCAGTCTGCTCATACCGTGAACGTTAAATTGCTAAAAAATAAACACATTATGCAAATAGGTGATATAGTGAGATTCCTCTCAGAAGTGGGAGGTGGCACGGTAGCTGGTTTCCAAGGCAGAAACATCGTGCTGGTAGAGGATGAAGACGGTTTCCAGATACCCACACCCATCAACGAGGTTGTGGTGGTGACCACCGACAATTATAATATCACTCATGTGCGACAGACAGAAAAGGTGGAACCGACAGCTCATGACAAACCTGTGGTTACCGAGCCCCTGCACAAGGACGAGGGCTATGTGCGCCGCTACGACGATAGCCAGAGCAAGGGCATGACACCGCGCCGCCGACGTGAGAACGTGGTGGTCGTTGACCTGCATGCACACAACCTGCTTGTCAGTACTAGTGGCATGAGTGCCAGTGATATACTGAAATATCAGCTTGAGACCGTGCACCGCACACTGGCGGAGCACCGAGAGCACCTGGGACAGCGCATAGTGTTCATCCATGGCAGGGGACAGGGGGTGCTGCGACAATCTATCTTGCGCGAACTGCGTAGCCGCTACCGCGAATACGAATATCAGGATGCCTCGTTTCAAGAGTATGGATATGGTGCCACCATGGTTACCATTCATCGCCCGAATAAATGAGCACTATTAAAGTAAATATGTGAAAAAAAAAGTTATTTTCTTGCAACAGTGATTATTTTATGGTATATTTGCCACGATATAATTGCCCATAAATGAAGAGAGATACCTACGCTTAGACTTGCTGGGCCTTAAAAAAACAATATTATTTTAAATCAAAACTATGAAAAAACTTTTACTTCTTGCTCTTGTGGCTCTCGTCGCAGGTAGCGGCATGACCGCTCAGGCTCAGACACTGAAAATCAAGGGCGTGTATCAGAACAACCGTTACGATGACAATGGAAAGGATGTGAAGGATGACATCAGTCACTACTTCTCGATTTATCTCGGTTATAACTACGACCTGCAGATACCCATCTTCATAGTGCAGAACAGCATCTACTCAATGACTTGGAACGGCACTACTCTTTCTGAGCCCGTCAAGGAGCCTGCTGTCAACTATCAGGACTTCTACAGTGGCAGCATAAGCAGGTACGGCAATGGCTACGGCGGTGAGTTTACTGACAATGACAAGGCTCAGTGGGCCACCAACTTCAACAATATGATGGGCAACTCTGGTGCCGTGTATGTTGATGGAAAAATCATGACAGTCATGTCGCGCGACTACCAGTCTACCGTCGACGAGGAGATCTTTTCCGTTCGTAAGTGGGATGCCACTACTGGCGACCTGCTCGAGAGTGAGATAGTCGGCCTGGACCGCAATCTCGAGACTGCAGGCATGGCTTATAATCCCAAGGATGGCAAGCTCTATGGCTTCGTGCACTTCACTACGGCACAGTTACCCGACGAGATTACCAGCGACCCCGACTTCTTCGTTGACCAGGACGGTGAGGCTTCCGCCAATGATGATGGCTATGCCATCTGTCAGATAGACCCCGTGAGTCTGCAGGTTAGTCTCGTCACTCCCGGCCTGTATTACGGCAACTGGGTGGCTTTCGCCATCAATTCCGAGGGACGTGCCTTCGCTCTCACCAGCGGCGGTGTCAATGCTCCCATCGACGACGACGGACGCATGCGTGATATGTATGGCAACCTCACCGGTGCCCAACTCTGTGAGTTTGACCTCTCCAGCGGTCTGATGCTCACTACTACCAAGTCTGCCGTGGACTCCGAGACGGGCGAGACCTATGAGGAGCAGGTGCCTACCATTCCCAATGCCACAGGTTATGCTTCGCAGGTGCACCGCCAGAGCATGTGCTTCGACAAGAACAACCCCAACGTGATTTACTGGAACGGCTACTTCAACAGCGGCAAGGGCGTGAACGGCGGTGGTTCTTATACATCGCTGCCTGATGAGAACTGGATAGAGAACGGCAAGTACGACACATGTCTCTATTCTATCGACGTGAACACAGGTATTGGTACCCGTCTGGCTAAGATACCCAACCGCTTCACCTTCTCTTGCATGTGGGTGGAAGGTGCCGACGTGAGCGACGGCTGTGGCATGAATATTCTCGCTGGCATTGAAGATGTGCAGACTGACGTGGCTGCTACCACTTCCAAGGGCGTCTACAACCTTAGCGGACAGAAGGTGGGCAATGCTACCGAGGGCCTCACACACGGTGTGTACATCGTGGATGGCAAGAAATATGTTGTAAAATAATACGTATTTCGACATACGGTTATCTCTCTCTGTCGCTACAGATAGAGGGAGATGTCTTCTTGCAAAAGACTATATATTCGTGATGCAATTATTAACTATCAAATAACAAAATGAAAAAATTTTACTTATTATTGACGCTTGCGTTGTTTGCCTTTAGTGTGCAGATAAATGCGCAAACTGTTGTCAATGAGGGCTTTGAAAATTGGGGCACAACATCTGTTGGAGATGGCTGGCTCTTGATTAACAATGCTACTTATGGCAACGAGTATACTTACGATTATGCTGTTGGCTCTTCGGACTTTACACCAAACTCTGGTAGTAAATGTCTTGGAAACAGTGGTCATAGTGCAGCTCAGGGCACAACTTCATCACCTATGATTGTAACACCCGCCATGACAGGCACTTTTACTTTCTACTACAGAAAGTACAATTCTAGCTCTTCCACAAAAGGTTACATTAATATTTTCGAATATGATGAGACAACTGGCACTGCAACAGGTACCTCTGTTTGGACGGCCAGACCAAATTACACAAATGAAGCAACATCCAAATATCAGCAGGGCAGCATAACAGTTGGAAATACTCCAAAACGCTACGCTATATATCTGGCAAAGGTGAGCATTGATGACCTCAGTTTTACAGGTGTTGATGCGGTAGATGGTCCCTCACTCGGTGTTTTCATTGGCGAAAATAAACTGACATCAGGCTCGACCATGGAGTCTATGGATGAAAATCCAAACGGCAGTGGAGAGAATACTCCGAAGATAACAGTGAAAAATACAGGTACTGCTGCCATGTCAAATATCTCTATATCTTGGACCGGTACAGAAGCTGCAAGCTTCTCTGTTGGAAATTATAACACCTCACTCGAAGCTGGTGCGGAGCAGGAAGTGGCACTTACTATGCCCGAAACAGCAGGTGAATATAACGCTACACTCACCATCACTGCCGACGATGTGAATGATTTCACTTTCGGTGTTCATCTCTATGTGCTGGATGAGAACAAGTTGCACATAGACTTTGACCATGACGATTTGCCCGAGGGTTGGACTAACTCCGGATGGACTATCAATAATGGCTACGCCCGTGTTAATTCATACGGTACCACTGCTACTATCACTTCTGGCAAAGTTGAGGCTTCCGACAATGAAATGATGG
The DNA here is from genome assembly GCA_946186945.1 of uncultured Prevotella sp. GTDB lineage: Bacteria > Bacteroidota > Bacteroidia > Bacteroidales > Bacteroidaceae > Prevotella. The sequence continues at coordinate 11,465 of CAMHPC010000012.1, read as the reverse complement.
TGTTTAAGTTTAGGAGAAATTCTTCAAGTACTTCTAGTTGGTACGGATCCAGCTTTAAAGTCTATGCTTCTGAGGACGGTACAAACTGGGATGACGCTTTGATTGATCAAAGTGCTTCAGGTACAGAACTAAATGATTGGACAATTATGTCTTGTGTGGTTCCTGCCACTACAAAATATCTGAAAATAGAAGGACAGTATGTTGACATACAGGAGTTCTACGGTTGCACTCTGCCTCAGGAGGCAATAATGAAGGTGGAGTCTGGGGACGTAGGCTTTGGCTTCCTCACCAACAACTCTTCTACACAGACTGTGAACATCCGCAATGCCGGTACCATAGACCTGACCAACCTGACCGCCACTCTCGATGAAGCTTCTGATGAGGGCTTCAGCATAGAGCTGGACAACAGCACCGTGGCCCCAGGCCAGAACACCACTCTCCGTATCACCCTTGGCACAGAATACAAGGGCAACCGCGAGGCCATTATCAATATCACAGCCGATGGTCAGGATCCGGTTCAGCTCGGTGTTCAGGGTTATGTGGCTGACGACAGCAAGATACTCATTGCCTTCGATGGCAACTATCCTCTGCCAGAGAATTGGACAAATACTGGTTGGACTATTGCCAACGGTACTGCTACAGGTAAGTATACTTCTTCTACAACCAGTCGCAATTCTGAGATGACCTCTCCGAAGATAAAGGTAGAGGAAGGTGAGACGATGGTTATCGAGGCAATGGGTACCGGCAGTTATGCTGAGTTGTATGTTTACACATCTACTGATGGTGAGACATGGACTAAGCAGGGTGAATATAATACAGCATTGAGAGCTGAAACCAACGTTTATAAGGTGAATACTCTCACCGTACCTGCCGGCACATACTTCTTCAAGTTTGAGGGCTATGCTGTTGTCATGAACCATATCAACGGTTTCAATTATGACGACAATGCTCCTATAATGACCGTGACAGATGCTGACAACAATCAGGTCAGCGGCACTGTAGACCTCGCCTTTGGCAAGGTGACAGGGGCTGTGTCCAAGACCTATACTGTCAGCAATACAGGTACCGGCACTCTCAATGTGCTGCTCGAATCAAGCAATACCTCTGACTTCACTGTAGACAAGGAAGAGATGGCTCTCGCAGCAGGTGAGTCCGAGACTTTCACCGTGACTATGGTTGCTGAGCCCTTCGGCGAGAAGAATGCTACTATTACTGTCGTTTCAGACGATGCCACACTCACTGTCAACGCCACAGCTACAAGCATGGATCCAAATGTGTGGTTCGAGGACTTCGAGAGCGGTTCGCTGCCCGCTGGTTGGGTGGCTAATGGCTGGACTGTAGGTACTTTCTCTTCATACGAAAACACTACTCCCATGGCTCTTGCACCAAGTGGTAATACAGCTGGTACCCTCATCACTCCGCGTCTTGCTGCAAATGAAGGCGACGTGCTGACTTGGGATGCATACTTCAACTGGTACGATGAGGCTATGACTGTCGAATACTCAGACGATGAGCAGCAGACTTGGACTCAGGTCTACAATTATAAACCGCAAGATGACGGCATATCTTCTAAATACCAGCACAAGGCTATGCAGTTCACTGCACCTGCCGCTGGTTCATATTACCTGCGCTTCACTTCTACATATCAGAATGGTGTAGACAACTTCTATGGCTTCACTCTGGATATGCCCGAGCACAGCATGTCTATCGCTTCTTTTGCTATTCCTACATCAGGTTTGAAGACTGAGATAGAATCGCAGGCTACAGTGACTGTGAAAGAGAACCTGGGCGTGGATGAAGAGAACGTAATGGCAAAACTCTACATCAATGAAGAGTATGTTGCAAATTCTGATGCTGTGAGCTTCAATGCCAACGAGCAAAAGACCCTTACCATACCGTTCACTCCCGCTACCGCTGGCGACGTGGATATGTACGTTGAAGTGGAATATGCTGGTGGCACAATCAAGTCTGAAACCGTGACTCGCACTATTGCTGAGATTAACAAACTGGAACTGACCGAGACCGAGGAGAAAGAAATCACTACTGGCTATAGCGCAGTGTACGATGTGGTTACTCTGACCCGCAGCTTTGTAGCTGGCTGGAATACCTTTGTGGCTCCTCAGTCTGTGGCTGTTTACGATATCAGTGAAAACGCAAAGGTATATCAGTTTGATGATTATGCAGATAGCGAACTGAAGTTCAAGACTGTCACCGACCGCACTCTAACTCCTGCTACTCCTTATATCATCTATCTGACTGAGGCAAAAGAAGTGACCTTCACTTGGAATAATCCCGTAATCTACTCTTCATACGTAGGTGCTGATAATATTAAGGTTGCCAAGAACGGTGTCACCTTCCAGGGCTCTTATGCTCCTATTGCTGCTCCTGGCATGCAGGGCATGTATGGCGTTACACCTGAGGGTAGGATACAGAAGGGTGGAGCCGGTGCTTCTATGAAGGGCTTCCGTGCTTACTTCGACATGGGTGCTAACTCAGCCCCTGAGTTCTCGCTCTTGTTCGACGGTGTGGCAACTGGCATCACCACAGCCACCATCTTCGACAATTACGAGGGTGATATCTACGACCTGCAGGGACGTAAGGTGAACAAGAGTCAGGTGCACAAAGGCATCTATGTGATCAACGGTCGCAAGGTGGTAGTGAAATAATGAAATTAAGAAATACAATCAATAAAATGAAGAAAACTTATATTCAACCGCAGACGAAGTTTGCCGTCGTTGAGTCTGAGACTCTCCTCAAAGCGTCTGTTCTCGACGAGACGAAGGACGAAAACTCTATAGTTGTGACTGAAGAAGAATACAATGGTGAGTTTAGTGCACCCCATGTAAATGTGTGGGACGAGTAAACCTTACTGACTATATTAACAAAGAAATCCCCCTCCGACGAAGTTCGGAGGGGGATTTCTTTGATGTGAAAAGAACTATTCAAACATTTCCTTCCACTTCAGGAAGCGTGCTACACCTGCCGGACCAAATTTCTCCAGACTGTGTATGGCCTGTTCGATGGTCTTCTCACGGTCCAGACGTGTTTTGGAGAAGAACTTGTCAGCATAGCAGATGAGACATTCCTCTGTGGTTTCTGGCAGATAGTCGCGCTCCGGCATTGGCAGGTGCTGAGCCCTTACCTCCTCTGCCGTGATGCCCGCCCCCGTATGGCGCTCGCACACGCGGGCATGGCGAGGCATTGCTTCGGCACGTAGCATCTCGGCACCCATCATGCCATGGCAGATATAGGGTTCGGTGCCGTGACACAGTATGCCGGGTGCATCGCAGCGGATGATGCCTATATCGTGCAACATGGCAGCCTCGTACACGAAGGTCTCGTCTATGTCCAGTTCGGGGTGACGGCGTGCCAAGGCGAGTGCCTTGTCTGCCACGGCGCTGCTATGCGTAATGAGGATGCGGCGCAGGGCTGCATCCTCATTGTAATAACGGTCTATGATGTCAATTGGTTTCATTCTGCGTGGGGGCGTTCTATATATGCCAGCACATCGCCTTTTTGCACCTTGCTGCCCTGGCGAGCATTGATCTCTACCAGTTTGCCACCCAGTGCGGCGTCTATCTGTACTATCTCGCCCCATGGAGCCTGGATGTAGCAGAACACGTCGCCCTCGTTGTACTCCTTGCCGATGAAGGGCTCCACGGTGGGGGCACACTCGCCATCGCCGTTAAACTCCCAGTACACCTGTCCCTTCACGGGAGCCACCATGGCATCGGCCTTGGCATGCTTGAAGGCACTCAACTGCTCTGGAGTGAGTTTGCTGCCCATCTTCGCATCCTTAGCCTTCTGCAGGTCGGCGAGGAAGTTCTTCTTCGCTTGTCCGCTCTTGTAGTTGCGGTACTGCTCGGGGTGCATGGCCAGTTCGTACAACTCCTCGTCGTCGGGGCCGTACTCCCAGCCGTTCTCGTCCATCTCCTTGCGGAAGTCGTCCAGGGCATTGGGTATGAGTGTGTGGGGGTCGGCATCGGTAAACTCGCGACCCTGTTTGGCTGCCAGGTCCTTCAGTTCCTGACATATCTCGCCCGGTATGCGTCCGCTCTTGCCCAGTATCATACCCCACATAGAGTCGTCCATCATCACGAAGCGTCCCTTGCCCTGTGCTATGGTGAGTAGGTTCATCAGGGCAATGTTCTTCACATACTGTGAGAAGGGTGTCACCAGTGGTGGATAGCCCACGCGTGGCCATACGTATGCCACCTCGTCGAAGAGGCGTACCAACATGTCGTCGGTGCTCAGTTCAGGCTGTCCCTTCGCTTTCAGTGTCTTGTTTATCACACTATGTATGCCTGCCAGGTCTGCCATCATCGAACCCATCATGCCACCGGGCAGTCCGCAGCCCAGAAGAAGTGAAGACATGTGCTTGTTGCCGGGGTTGATGAAGTAGCCCAACCAGTCGTCTATAAACTCCTGGGTGAGTGAGCGTGCCTTCATATATGCGTTCATATTGATATCGGGCACGTCGAAGCCCTCGTTCTTCAGCATGCTCTGCACGGAGATGATATCCGGATGCACCTTACCCCACGACAGCGGTTCGATGGCTGTGTCGATGATATCTCCACCGTTGTTGCACACCTCGAGTATAGAAGCCATGGACAGACCGGGACCGCTATGGCCGTGATACTGTATTATCACGTCGGGGTGCTTGGTCTTGATGCTCTTGGTCAGGGCACCCAAGAGTGCGGGCTGTCCTATGCCAGCCATGTCCTTCAGGCAGATCTCCAGGGCACCGGCGGCTATCACCTCATCGGCAATGGCACTGTAGTACTCCACAGTATGCACGGGTGAGGTGGTGATGCACAGCGTGGCCTGCGGGGTCATGCCAGCCTCGAGAGCCCATTTGATGCTCGGTATGATATTGCGGGTGTCGTTCAGTCCGCAGAAGATACGTGGGATATCCACACCCTGGGCATGCTTCACCTTGTACTGCAAGGCACGCACATCATCGGGTACGGGATACATGCGAAGGGCGTTCAGACCGCGGTCGAGCATGTGTGTCTTGATACCTGCTTCATTGAAGGGCTTGCAGAAGGCACGCACGGCAGCATTGGGGTTCTCGCCAGCCAAGAGGTTCACCTGCTCAAAAGCACCGCCGTTGGTCTCTACACGGGCAAAGCACCCCATGTCTATGATAACGGGAGCGATGCGTTCCAACTGATCCTTGCGGGGCTGAAATTTACCAGACGACTGCCACATGTCGCGATAGACAAGGCTAAACTGGATTTTTTTCTTCATAGGATTTGTGTTTAAGTTAACAAAAGTATTTTTGCAAAGATAAACGTATTTTTCATATCTTCCAAAAAAAACTTCTTTTCTTTTTGTTCTTATCTCGCTAAATAGTAATTTTGCAATCATGAGAAAGGAATTGTTATTCGCCACCGCCGTAGTGGTGGTTTTGGCGGTGAGTGCCGCGTGCAGCAAGAAGAACGAAGTGAAAGAATTGCCAGACACGAGTCAGGGCATAGCACCGCGTGGCTATGTGGCAAAGGGCGACTCTATGCTCTATGGCTTGGCATGCGACGGATGTACCGACTCGGTGGTAGTGGTGCTGCCCGATGCCGGCGGCGACCCCAAGACATTCAATATCATCAATGCCATGAGACAGCACCATGTGTTTGGATCGCCTGTGGTGGGCGATAAGGTGGCTGTCATGGTCAATCCGAAGGATTCGTCCGAGGTGCTCTATGTCATCAACCTGGAGGAACTGAAAGGTACGTGGACATACATGCAGATGCCTACGACAAGGGAGATATCCAAGGAGAGAGAACAGCAGATGACCGAACAGGAGCGCCACGAGCGCGACTCGCTCGTACAGAAGGCAATGGTACCCATCGAGTACGGCTATTCCTTCAGACGCGACAATACCATGCGGAGCGTGGGACACGTGCCCAGAACTACATCGCTCGAGGAAGAGTCGCCCGTGGTCTACCCACGCCAGAAACGGTACTCGGAATGGCATGTGTACAACGGACACCTTATCTTCACACGCATGTCAAGGGCAAAGAACGACTCCCTGCCACAGCCGCCAGTGAATGATACTATCGATATACTGATGCTGAAAAAAGATACTCTGGTGCTGCAACTCGGCGAACAGATACAGGGATTCTCCAGAAAAGCAGAGGACGAGGCGGGAAAATAACCGATACTTTAAAAAAAATATGGTGCTGCCACAATGTCATAAACGTGTGACATTGTGGCGGTTTTTCGTGATTGGTACGAGAGTTGCGATATGGAGGGTGTAACAAAGAATATGTAAAACCCTTTAAATAATAGGAGACAATAATTATGATGTACAGAAATTCATGGTTGCCAGAAGTTTTCAATGATTTCTTCAACACAGTAAACCTGCCTAAGGCTAATGCTACTGCTCCCGCCATCAATGTGCTGGAGAGTGAAGACAAGTATCAGGTAGAGGTGGCTGCACCGGGCATGACTAAGGAGGATTTCGATGTTAACATCAATGATGAAGGTGACCTCACCATTAAGATGGAGAACAAGCACGAGACTACTGATGAGAACAAGAAGGCTCACTACCTGCGCAGGGAGTTCAGTTACTCTAAGTATGAACAGACGCTGATACTGCCCGACGATGTGGACAAGGACAATATCGCTGCGCGTGTGGCTGACGGTGTGCTCACCATAGACCTGCCTAAGATAGTGCAGAAACAAGTGAAGGTGGCAAGGCAGATATCAGTGGGATAACCGCTTCAATCTACCAAGCAATTAGGGGTGTGCAATGCATATCCCTATTTTTTGTGTTTAAAAAATGTAAAACAAACATAATGGTAGGAGAAAAATTAGTACCTTCGCAGCCATGATACTCAACATACTGTTTATATTGGTTGGCGTGGCAGCCGTGCTGTGGGGCGCCGACAAGATGACTGACGGTGCGGTGAGCGTGGCTCAGCGCATGAACATACCTGAGATAGTGATAGGACTGACCATAGTGGCAATGGGAACTTCGGCACCCGAACTCTTCGTCTCTTTGGTTTCTGCCATAAAAGGCACGCCCGACCTGGCCGTGGGCAATGTGGTGGGCAGCAATATCTTCAACACGCTGCTCATAGTGGGCGTGGCTGCCATGGTGGCTCCGATGATCATAGCCCGCAGCACGGTGCTCAAGGATATGCCTATCACTTTGATTTCCTCAATACTGCTGTTGCTCTTCTGCATGGACAGTTACATATCGCGCCTTGACGCCCTGGTGCTCTTCGCAGGTTTTGTCGCATTCATGTTGTATACGGTTTACCTCGGCAAGCGGGGCAAGGCTCAAGTGTCTGAGAATACAGCAAAGCCACGCCCTTTGTGGTTCTCGCTGCTGCTCATAGTCGTGGGTCTGGCCTGTCTGATAGTGGGTAGCAATCTCTTTGTGGAGGGTGCTACGTACATCGCTGCCAGTCTGGGTGTGAGCGAGGCGGTGATAGGTCTGACGGTGGTGGCTGGCGGCACATCGCTGCCGGAACTTGCCACGAGTGTGGTGGCAGCACGCAAGGGTCAGAGTGCAATAGCAATAGGCAATGTGATAGGAAGCAACGTGTTGAACATACTCATGATAATAGGTGTGACGGGACTCATCCAGCCCATGCAGATACAGGGTATCACTACCGTCGACCTCTCTATGCTTATCATCAGTGTGTCGCTGCTGTGGTTTTTCTCGTTCACGCGCTTCAAGGTGGAGCGATGGGAGGGTGGTCTGCTCACCATGATCTTCCTCGGGTACATCACGTGGTTGGTGAGCAACGCTATATAAGAAGAACTCCTTGCCCTGAGAGGAAAGGAGTTCTTCTTATGTGACGTTTCGAATAAATACGGTTTATTCGAACAGGTCGGCGAGCACCTGCTGCAGTTCCTCGCCGCGCAGGTCGGTGGCTATAATCTTGCCTTCGGGGTTGAGCAGCACATTGCTCGGTATGCTCATTATACCATAGGCTTTGGCTGCCTCGCTCTTCCATCCGCCCAGGTCGCTCAGTTGTGGCCATGTCATGCCCAGTTGCTTTATGCCGTTCTTCCATGCAGACTCCTTGTTATCGAGAGATATGCCTATTATCTCAAAATTCTTCTTGCCGTGGTAGCGACTGTAGGCAGTTACCACATTGGGCATCTCCTCACGGCAGGGTGCGCACCAACTTGCCCAGAAGTCAACGAACACGAAATTGCCCTTGCCGCACCATTCACTCAACTGGTGTTTGCGTCCGTACTGGTCGGCGAGTGCCACATCGGTGTACTGCCGTCCCACCTGGCGCTTGCCTATGGCATCGTACACCCTGCGCAGGTCTACCATCATGGGGTGGGAGAAGTAAGAGGTCTCGGGAGCCATAAACTCGCCCAGCAACTCGTAGTCTACGGCTGTTATCAGATTGGGCAGGTACACCAGGGGTATCATAGTGTTTTTGTATGCGCGTAAGCGTTCTATCTTCTTCACCTGTACGCTGTCGTAGATATTGGAGAGTTGCATGACGCGCTGGTTGCGGTTCTCCTCGGTCAGACCATCGAGAAGGGTGTTGTAAGCACTGTTGTATGCCATGTCCAGTTCGTCAAACTCACTGTCAAGGGCTGCCAAGGACATGTTTTGCTCACTGCCACTTACCATGGTGATGCCGCTCACCTGACCGTTCTCCTCGTTCACAGTCACAGTGATGGGGGTGCCGTCGTTGATGAATGGCAGGAAGTATCCTTTGTCGGCAAACATCTTCAGCAGTTCGTTCTTGGGACGATCCAGGTGGCAGGTAAACTTATGGTCGCGCACCACAGCCTTGGCAAAGGGATTGTCGTCGCCATAAAGGGGTGCTATGCTTACCTCCTGTATGGTGCCGCCTACAGTGCCGCTGATATTGGTCTCTACTGTCTGTGCCATGGCACACATGGCTAACAGCAGGGTGAAAAATAGGACTGTTTTTCTCATTTTCTCTTTGTCGTTATGGTTAATGTATAAAAAATATGCTGCAAATATACGTTTTTTCTGTATAAAGCAAACTATTTACACTTTTTTTTGTACCTTCGCGGCGCAAAAAATACAGAGTGCTTGGCAACCTCTTTAAAAACAAGAATATGAATACCAAACCCAGAAATGAGGTGAGTGTGCTGTTCATGCTTTTCAGTATACTCTTCTGCGTTTGCCTGATAGCGGCAAACGTGCTTGAAACAAAGCAAATCAATGTGTTGGGCATGTCGCTCACGGGCGGCTTCATTATCTTCCCCGTATCGTACATCATCAACGACTGTGTGTGCGAGGTGTGGGGGTATAAGAAGATGAGACTGCTGATATGGACAGGCTTCGCCATGAACTTCTTTTTCGTAGGCGTAGGCGCAATAGCCGATGCCATTCCCGGCACGGAGTATTTCGACAATGAGGAGGGCTTTCATGCCATCTTCGGACTGGCACCGCGCATAGCAGCGGCGTCGTTCATCGCCTTCATAGCAGGCTCCTTTGTCAATGCCTATATCATGAGTCGGATGAAGCGACACCACAAGGGCAGACGCTTCTCGCTGCGTGCCATAGCCAGTACCATCTTAGGTGAGAGTGTAGACAGCCTCATTTTCTTCCCTTTGGCCCTTGGTGGTGTGATACCCGCCAATGCTTTGCCTGAACTGATGATGTGGCAGGTGATAATGAAGACCACCTACGAGATAGTGGCTCTGCCTATCACCATACGTGTGGTGAAGGCGGTGAAGAAACACGAGCACAGCGATGTGTATGATGATGACGTGAATTATAACATTTTTTCAATATTCAAACTATGAGCGACAGAACACAAGAAGGCCTGAAGCAACTGGGCAAGACCACGAAATATGCAGACAACTATGCACCCGAGGTGCTGGAGACATTTGAAAATAAACATCCCGACCACGACTACTGGGTGAAATTCCTCTGTCCGGAGTTTACCACCCTCTGTCCCATTACGGGACAGCCCGACTTCGCTGAGATACAGATACGATATATACCCGACCGCAGGATGGTGGAGAGCAAGAGTCTGAAACTCTACCTCTTCAGTTTCCGCAACCATGGCGACTTCCACGAGGATGCCGTGAATATCATCATGCGCGACTTGGTGGCTCTCATGGATCCCAAGTATATCGAGGTGACGGGACTGTTCACTCCGCGTGGTGGTATAAGCATACACCCTTGGGCGAATTACGGACGCCCCGGCACTAAATACGAGGAACTGGCACGCGAGCGCTTCATCAGGCACGAATAGACTGTGTGCTTCTGTACGTTCCAGATCACCTTCGATGGACTTTTATAGGCAGTGAAAAGTTTCCAATTGAAGTGTGTTATTATATCATAACGTGGGCATGATGTAAATATAACAAATACAGATGCAAAAAAGCATATTATACAGATTTTAAGATACTTCATTTATACCTCCTTTTGCTGATTCAACAATATATACTATATATATTTATACCGGATAATTCCATTATCACAGAAAGAATAAAGTATGAGCCTATTACTTGTTACAAACAACACGACACCGACACATTTTTCGTTTTTTACAATAATTGGCCATTTATATTTTGTTCCTATGGGATCAAAATGTAGGTCTAAAAAATCTGGTGCGTCTGCATCGTCTATTAATTTCCAGTTGTAATGTGTTATTATGTCATACCGAGGGCATGACATAAAAAGAGCAATTAACGATGCAAAAATACCTACTGTAAATGTCTTTAATTTCTTCATTTATATCTCATTCCTGGTTGAAAATAATCTACTACAGTACCTTTTCCATTAATGCTGGTCCTCATGGGATTTATATAATTGAAAGTGGGAAACAAACCTCCAATTATATCAAATTTTTCTGCTCCGACCATGTAGGTAGGATAAGTGAACTTTTCTTTCATAATCGCTTCTGTGTTCTGTCGAACATTTGCATAGATTGATGGATAAGCAAAAGACGTTTGACCATGTATTTTTACATTCCTAAAATTTGCACGTGCCGATAATCTTGTAACGAAAGATGGTCTACCGTTCATGACAACTCCAGTTCTACAACCAAAGAAGTTTGCTGTGGCACCTTTATCCCAATTAAAATCTATCTTACTCCACCCTTCCATGGACATCTGAGTCTTATCTATTCTATTTGAACTTGTATATACTGAACCTCTCGGACCATCTAAGGAAGCATGAGACCATAAGCTGAATTCAGCAGTCTTGCCAAAGTTTTCCGAATATGTGTTGACAATGTTTCCTACCAATTTTCCAATTTTAGCCATGTCCTGCACGGCAGTCATAACTACAACATCTCTGCTTGCGTCAAAATAATCGCTATGCTCAATGTCGTATTTACGTGTTTCGGCGGCTGCACGAAACATTGCATCACCGCCATCCTTATTCTCTGATGTATAGAATAGCATATAGACATCCCTCCCATCCGGGTCGATAGCATTCATGAAATTACCCTTGCAGTAGGAGTAAGGCGATACATCGTAGTATTTCTCGCAGAGCGGGTCGG
>CAMHPC010000011.1 GCA_946186945.1 uncultured Prevotella sp. | reverse complement strand
GACTGTGGAGTACCAGTTGTTGGGCAAGCAGGTAGAAGCAGCCTCCCTGCAGAAGAAGATGGCCGTAGGCGAGAATTTGCCCAGCGTGGCGTTAGGTGCGGGTTACAACTACCACAACCTGTTAGACCGCGACCACAGTTTTGCCATGGTATTTGCTACAGTGAGTGTGCCCATCTCCAACTGGTGGGGAGGCAGTCATGCCATAAAGCGCAGGGAGATAGCCAAGCAGAAAGCCGAGGAACAACTTACGGACAACGCCCAGTTGTTGCAGATACGCATGCAGAACGCCTGGAACAGTGTGTGCGAAGCCATGCAACAGATAGAGTTGGCAAAGCGCGGCACAGAGCAGTCGACTGAGAACCTGCGCTTGCAGCGCAACTATTACCGCGCCGGCACCTCGCGTATGAGCGACCTGCTTGAGGCGCAGATGCTGTATCAGCAGGCATGCGACAAATACACCGATGCCTACATAAACTACCAGAACCGACTCTTAGACTATCGTCATGCCACTGGGCGGTGACGGACTGCTCCACACCTCTTGTCTCTTGGCACAAATCTCCAGAGAAACGCGACTTAATAATTATTTCCCTGAAAGATTTCGGCAAATGCAAAAAAATGTATGTACATTTGCATGGAAAAACCTATACTATGAACATAACATTCAACATACCTCCCGTGGCAGAAGCCATGCGAGCAGAGATACAAGCGAAGATAGACCATCTGAACAAGCCCAAGGGTTCACTTGGCATGTTGGAAGAGACAGCCCTGTCTATCTGCATGATACAGCACACATTAGAGCCTCGCCTGAACCATCCGTGCCATATACTGCTGGGCGGCGACCACGGCATAGAGCGTGAGGGAGTGAGTGTGAGTCCACGTGAGGTGACATGGCAGCAGATGCTCAACTTCACCCGTGGTGGTGGCGGAGTGAACATGTTCTGCCGTCAGCACGGTTTCGACCTGCGGATAGTAGACGTGGGTGTGGACTATGACCTGAGCGACCAGCCCCTGATACAAAACAGGAAGATAGCCCGCGGTACGAACAATTTCCGTTACGAGGCAGCCATGAATGCCGACCAATACGAGCAAGCCCTCAGAGTGGGTATAGACTTGGCAGACGACTGTGTGCGCTCCGGCAGCAACGTGATAAGCATAGGAGAGATGGGCATAGCCAACACCTCGCCATCGAGCGTGTGGATGCACCTGTTGGGTGGTGTACCGTTGTCGGAGTGTGTAGGAGCCGGAGCGGGTCTGTCGAAACCCGGTGTGAGCAGGAAACTCACTATCCTGAGTGAGAGCATAGAGCGTTTCACCCGTGTTCATCCCGATGCCGACACAGACACCATCATCTCCTATTTTGGCGGCTATGAGATGGTGACAGCCATAGGAGTGATGCTTCGTGGAGCCGAGCGTGGCTGTATCCTTCTGATAGACGGTTTTATCATGACCGCCTGCGCCCTGGCAGCCGTGCATCTGCATCCTGCCGTGCGCCCCTACATGATTTTTGCCCATTGTGGCGATGAGGGTGGCCACCGCCGTATGCTCTCACTGTTGGGAGCCCGCGGACTGCTTCAACTGGGTTTGCGTCTTGGTGAAGGCACCGGTGCCCTGTGCTCCTATCCCATCATAGAATCATCGGTGAGGATGGTGAATGAGATGAACAATTTCGACACCGCACATATAACCAAGTATTTCTAACGACCACACAAGAACCAAAAGCTAAATCATGAAAAATACACAGACAAACAGGAAGCGGTTGCTGAACGAACTGCGCGACTACATCCTCATCGTAGTAGGCATACTGATGTGTGCGTCGGGCTGGGTAGTATTCCTGTTGCCCAACCACATCATGACCGGAGGCACACCCGGTATCTCCTCCATTCTGGAATGGGGACTGGGCATAGACGTAGAGTACTCGTACATAGTAATCAATGGTCTGCTGCTGATGATGGCACTCAAAGTGCTGGGTTTGCGTTTCTGCATAAAGACAATATTTGGCGTAGTCGTTTTCTCCCTTGCCATCCCCATCCTTCGCAGCATCGTAGGCGACACCCGTCTGCTTCAAGACCAGATGTTCATGGCCACGGTGATAGGCGCCGGCTTCTGGGGCAGCGGAGTGGGACTGGCACTGTCGGCGCACGGCAGCACCGGTGGCAGCGACATAGTGGCAGCCGTAGTAAACCACTACAAGGACATATCTCTGGGTCATGTGATACTCATCACCGACCTTCTGATTATCACCAGCAGTTATTTTGTGCTGCACGACTGGGAGCAAGTGATCTATGGCTATGCCATGCTCTTTGTCTCCACCTTCTGTGTGGATCAGGTAGTAAACATGTCGCGCCGCAGCGTACAGTTCTTCATCGTATCAGAGCGATACAACGAGATAGGCGAACAGATAAACCATATAGTGCATCGCGGATGCACGCTGATAAAAGGTCAGGGATTCTACAGTGGCAAGGAAGTGAACATGTTGTTTGTACTGGCACGTCGCACAGAGTCGTCGCGTATCTTCACCCTCATCCACAACATCGACCCCGCAGCCTTTGTCTCTCAGAGTGCAGTGATAGGCGTATACGGTGAAGGGTTCGACCGCTTCAAAGCCTCCATGAGAAAAGCCAAACGTGAGAAATAGAACTGTTATCAAATTACGCCAAAAAAAAACGGCTAAATATGCACTTTTTTGTATACCCAACGAATAAACATACGTAAAAACATGAAATAATGTTAAAAACAAAACAAATTTAGGTATAAAATAACAGTTTAAAATAAAAATACGTATATTTGCTTACAGAAAACTAAAAAAAACCAGGAGGTAAGCCTATGTCAACCACGAAAAAAGAAACTGAAGAGACCAAGAAAGTCGACTTTAAGCACGACAGTATTTCATTGCCCAAAGCACATCCATCCATCTGGTATACATAATATACAGAAGATGCGACCAGTCACATCATAAGAGCCACCCCGAGGGGTGGCTCTTATGATGTGATGGAAGGAAGATTTGCAAACAGGACTTCTCTACTATCGTATATGCGCGCGTATACCAGTTTTCCTCACCTTGGGCTGGTATCATTATGTTCGTACATCTGTGCAGCGTCCAGATGCATATGGTAGATTTCCTCTGCCAACCATTGAGGTGACAGAACACGTATCAGGCAGCCACGGCTCATCAGTTGGTCGCAGAAATCGACAGTCGGCCGAACAAAAAGTTCGAAATCAGCATAGTCCTCACCTTGCCCTATTTCATTTTGGCTTTTATGCAAGGGCAGGTCCCGAAGATAGTAACGTTCGTGATTGTAAGCCCTTATGACGATTTTCTCCAACTCAGTATCATCATTTACGAACACTCCATAACATTCGTTGAAAAACTCCTGCGCATCGAAGTCTGGGTTGATTTTAAACTTAGTATCAGTAAGATGCATGCTCAGTATTCTGTCGAAGGAGAAAATCCCGAAGTAGTCAGCCTCAGGTTTATATCCCGTAGCCTCACGGTAGAAGTGTCCCAGCACGTACCAGCGTCGTTTGCAGAGTTTGATGCAATACGGTTCGAAATTGAGTTGTTTTGGAGTGTCGGTGCCATACCTTCTATATTCTATGGCTATTCTGACATTTTTTTTCATTGCCTCGATGACCTTGCCCAGATAGGTATCGGCAGTAGGAATAGCCTCAAGCAGAATTCTGTCTTGCAGCGATATACTTTCACTGATGACATTGCTGACGGAAAGAGTGGAGAGCAGCCAGTTTTGCACACTGTCATTTTGCAGAACCTCGCTATTCCCAATAGAGTATTTATAGCCGTTTTGCCGGTCACACTCTATGTAAATGCCAAACATATCCTGAATGGCCTCTTTGTGTCGGTTGAAGGTGGAGCGTGAGAGTTCCACCCCCTCACTGAGTTCACTGTCAAGCCATTTTTTCTGTATCTCGGCAAAAGTTATCTTGCGCGCTCTGCGGATAGTATTGACGAGCCATATATACTCTCTGAACCTAAGGGGTGTTTTCATTGGTATGGAAAAAGCGAAGTAGTTGGCAGTGGATAGTCAGTTTATTTGCGCTTGTTTCTGATGCGCGCATACTCTTTTCTTGCCTTGACCAGTTGCTGTTGGAATTTCTCGTTAGCCATCAACCGGCACAGTGTGGCAGATGCCATCATCAGCGATGCATCAACATCGCTTTTGTAGTGTCTGCCGCAGATGACACGGTTCATAGCATACTCCTGTGCTCGCGCCATGAGAGCATCCGTCGAGTCAGGCACCACCGTAGCCAGGACGAAGGCATAGATCCATCCACGCGATGCATGTCCCGATGGGAAGCTGAAGGTATTAGTCTCTACGGAGTCGTATTTTTCCACGAGTGACGGTTCGCCAAACTGCACGAACGGTCTGCGTCTCTTGTAGTGGTTTTTCACTGCGAAGTTAGCGTTGTTGGCATCTTTGCGTGCCCCCTCGCAGAGCAGGAATATCTCGGGAGAGGTATCTGGTCCGATAGTAAAGCCCACGGCAGGAGAGAAAGCCGCTGAGGTCCATGCCGTCTCATCCTCTGCCGCCTGCTGTGCCACCTCGGGAATGCCACGCTGTTCTTTTCCCCATTGGTAGTAGTACACATCGTTCATGTATTCGGGACTGGTGAGTGCTGGTGGTGCGAGAAATCGCATACCGTTGGGAAGTTGACTTTTCTCGAGAAAAGCCTGTGGTTTAACCGTGTTGTCGTTTTGCTGAGCCGACACCTGTATCAGCGGCAGCATAGCCATAAGCATTAGAGTACGTATTTTCATCATGAAATCACTTATTTATGAATGCAAAGGTAGTAACGAAAGGAAGAAAAAAACACGAAATAGTAAAAAAACAGTTGAATATTTTTATTTTTTCACTTTTATGTCTATCTTCGCAAAAGAAAAGGAGAACAACAGTATAATGAAGAATACGAGCCCGTTTACCGAGTCTGGCCGTCGTCGTCAGTTGGAGTCCCCCGAGGGCATTCAGGATTACGTGAGAGTGACCTCTGTATCACCCTTGCTCATAGGATGCGCCATAGTGTTATTGCTGGGAGCCTTTGTGGTATGGGGTGTACTTGGTACGGTGACCGACCGTGTGCAGTATAGTGGATTGATATTCCCCCACCATGGTACCGACGATGTGAAATTGGATACGAGCGGCAGCATCAAGCAGATGCTGGTACACACAGGCGACACTGTGATGGAGGGTCAGGCTTTGGCACATGTCCATATAAATGGTCATGACAGTCTTGTGATCAGTCATTTGCACGGCACCGTGCTTTTCGCCAAGCAGGACCGCGAGAGTTTCGTTCCCCAGGAGCCTCTGATAAGCATGGTTTGCGACCATCACACCGACCATGCCGTACATACACAGCTTGTGGCATACGTAGACATGGAGACCCAGCACGAGTTGCGTGAGGGTATGGAGACCCAGGTATGGCCCAAGGGCGACGACCGCGACGAGATAGGTTATGTGCGTGGTGTCATCACCAGCATAGACCGCTATCCCACCCCTCGCGACGAGATAGTAAATCAGTTTAAGAGCACCGCCATGGCAGAAGCATTATTCTCCGTGAATGATGCCGCCTGGCAGGTGATAATAGAGTTGAATTGTTTACCACAAGACTCCACCCGTTACGACTGGTCTTTCGGCCAGCCCAAGAATGTAGACATGGGCATAGGCACGTATTGCAACGTGCTGACCGAGACTCGCAGTCGTTCAATGTACGAATACCTGTTTGGTAAGCGTTAAGTGAGAGGGTTCATACAGATGGAAGTGAAGGCAGAGAAATCCACTATAGGACTGTTGCGGCGCTTTATGCGTGGCGGTGGCATGCTGATAGCAGTCAGTCTGCTTCTTTATGCCATAAGTACAGGCATGAACCTCTTTCCTCCACTCTTTCAGCAAGTGTATACAGACAATATCATAACCGGCAAGAACCCAGAATGGTTTTGGCCTTTGATTCTCCTGTATTGTGCTCTGTTTGTATTGGAGTTGATAGCCTGGTTGATACTCAATGCCCATCGCAGGAAGTTGAAGATGCGCTTCAGTCTCATCAGTCAGTCACGTTACATCTGGCATGTACTCCGTCTGCCCATGTCAGCCCACAGTCGTCATTCATCCGGCGACCTGATAGCTCGCTATATGGGCATTGGCACTACCGGTGTGAGTCTGTTTGACCTGGCTCCCGCCATTATACTCCTTCTAAATGTGATAATCTTTTCCTTTCTATTGTTTGTATATCACTGGAAGTTGGGGTTGGTAGAATTGGCTGCCCTGGCAGCCATAGTGATGTCTATCCGTCTGAGTGCCAGTTATCAGAAGCACAAGGCCCGCAGCATGGAAGCCACAGAGCGTCATCTGCGTAGTGCCACAATGGCAGGTCTGCACAGCATGGAGACCATCAAGTCGGCGGGTGCTGAGCAGCGTTTCTACCAACGTTGGGATGCTCTGTATGCCAGCGCGCTCAACTCTCGTGTGACAGCCACTCGCCAGATGATACTGATGGGAGCCTTGCCCCTGTTGGTTCAGCAGATGACCGCCGCCCTTGTGCTCTGTCTTGGCACCTGGTTTATCCTGAAGGGAGAGTTGACCCCAGGAATGCTTCTTGCTTCTCAGGGTTTTATGACCTCGATGCTTTATCCTGTGACGAAGTTGTCGGAGACGATGCAGGAGTTGTTCAAGGCTCATTCAGTGTTGGAGCGTCAGGAGGAGATCTTAGACATCGACTTGAACAAAGAGTCAGAGAAAGGTATCGAGGATGATGCAGCACCTGTAAAATTATCGGGTGACATAGAGTTGCGTGACGTGACATTCGGCTACGACCGTTCCATGCCACCACTTATCAATCATCTGTCGCTTCACATCAAAGCGGGCGAGCAAGTAGCATTCGTAGGCAAATCGGGGTGCGGCAAGAGTACCCTTGCCATGCTTGTTGCCGGTCTTTACACCCCATGGAGTGGTGAGGTGCTTCTCGACGGTCGTCCATTAGAGAAGACCCATCGTCTGACCCTTACGAGCAGCATAGGAATGGTGAGTCAGGACTCAATGCTCTTTGAAGGAACCATAGCCGAGAACATAAAGATGTGGGATGAGAGTATCAGCGACGATGCCATGGTCAAGGCAGCCATTCATGCCCAGTTGCACGATGAGATAACCTCCATGCCCAACGGTTACCAGACCCACATCTCTGCCGGTGGTCAGAATCGGTCAGCCGGTCAGCGTCAGCGCCTGGAGATAGCATCAGCCTTGGCCAAGGAGCCCAGCATACTATTGATGGATGAAGCCACCTCCACCCTTGACACCTCTACAGAGAGGAGCGTGATGCAATCCGTGCGTCAGTTGGGTATCACCCTGATGATGGTGGCACACCGATTGGAAACCGTTCGTCAGTGCGACACCATCTACGTCATCGACCATGGCAGCGTGGTTCAGCATGGCAGTCATGACAGTCTGATGAAAGACGAGGAAGGATTATATTATAAGTTGAACACCTATGGAAACAACGTTTGAACAATTATCTCGGCGCATCGAGATCAATCGCAAAGCCGTAGGTCGTGCCGGCGATATCTTCCTCTCGATGTTGGACCGCGACATGCAGCGGCAGTTTCAGCGAGAGGGCAGCACTCCTCTCGACACCGACCATCTGGAGCAGTTGTTAGCCATTAGAGGCATCTATTTCCGCCAGATACAGTTGGATGGAGCCTGGTGGCGCCATACCACGGGCAGGCTGTTGGCCTTTCTCGAGGAAGGTGACACCCCAGTATTGCTTGAGCCCGGTTTTGCCAGTTATTCATTCGTCCACCCCTTCACAGGTCGTCGTATCACCGTCAGTTCCAAGCGTTCTGCCCGTGCTATTGGTCTGAAAGCGGATGCCTTCTATCTCACCCAGCCACTGCCTTCTCATCGTCTCACACTCCGTCAACTGAGTCGGTTTGCCTGGGGCTGTCTGAACAAAGCCGACCTGAGTTACATCTGCATGGCATGCATCTGCGTGGTTCTCCTCACCATGTTCACCCCTTACGTCACTAAACTCATCTTCAGCGAGGTGATACCTTCTGGCAGTGCGTCGCAGTTATTGCCAGTAGCCGTACTTCTGTTCAGTGCCACCATCGGACTGGTGATGCTGCAGGTGACCCGCAGTCTGGTAGTGTTCCGTGTGAAGGACAAGTTGGAATACAATCTTCAGACCGCCCTGATGACACGTCTACTTCATCTGCCTGCCGGTTTTTTCCGCGGTTGGTCATCGGGTGATTTGTCCAGTCGTGTGCTTTCCCTTTCCCACTTCAGCGGTCTGTTGACCGAGAGCATACTGACCACAGTACTGTCCACCCTCTTCTCCGCCATACTCTTCATACAGTTTTTCATCTATGGTGGTCCGTTACTGTTTGTAGGTATTGGCGTATTGGCACTTCAGTTGTTTTTCATCTTGTTGAACTACTACTATGTGCGCAAGGTACAGTCTACCGTGACCCCCTATCGTTCACGTCTATTCGGACTGTTGTACGAACTGCTTGGTGGCATACAGAAGATAAAGACCAACGGTGCTGAGGAGCGAGCCTATCGTCAGTGGGCAGAATATTTCCCCTATACAGAGGCGAACAGTGCCTGGCAGCCTAGGATGTACACCTATTCCGGTTCCCTGGCCTACGTAGTGAAGTTGCTGCCTATGATTATCACCATGTGGGCAGCGTGGATTTACCGTTTGCCACTGAGCGACTACATCGCCTACTGTGCCGTATTAGGCATAGCCCTTGAGACAGTGAGTCAGTTGGGCAATATCATGAAGAACCTGGGCAGGGTGATGCCCGAGGCCCGTCTGTGTGAGCCCATCCTTGCCGCAGAGCCAGAGCAGAGCAGCAGCGAGCAGGTAGTGACCCACATAGAAGGAGGCGTAAACATCAGTGGTTTGCGTTTCCGCTACAGCGACACCACCCCCTGGATATTCGATGGTTTTGAGTTGCACGTCAATCCAGGTGAATATATAGGTATCACAGGACCGTCAGGCTGTGGCAAGTCGACATTGCTTCGTCTGCTTCTTGGTTTTGAGAAGCCCTCCGACGGTTACATCTACTACGACCGTTATCCCCTTCAGGAGGTGAGTAAGCCCGCCCTTCGTCGTCACTGCATAGGTGTAGTGATGCAGAATGGCAGTCTGATAGAGGGCACCCTTCTTCAGAACATCCTCTTCACCGCCCCCGATGCCACTGAGGCAGACGCATGGGAGGCTGTGCGTATGGTATCTCTCGACGAAGACATCAGTCACATGCCACTGGGTATAGAGACCCCCATCAGCGAGGATGGGCACGGTCTCTCTGGTGGTCAGCGTCAGCGCATACTGTTGGCACGTGCGTTGGTTCAGCGTCCCGATGTGCTCTTGCTTGATGAAGCCACCTCAGCCCTTGACAATGTGACCAAGCGCAGGGTTTCGGAACATCTGGCGCAGTTGAAGTGCACCCGCATATTCATATCCCAGCGTCAGGAGAACCTGCGTATGTGCGACCGAGTGGTAGACATCACAGCCCTTTCACCCATTTCGAGATAGTCTTCAACACCTCTGGCGCGACAGTTTCCTCAATATCGCGGTATTCGCTGGGCAGCCCATTGTGGCAATGTTGAAACAAATGGTTCAATCCTTCGCACGCCACCACTTGGTGTTTGCAGCCAGTCAGCCCTTTCTCTATAGCACTGAGGTTATCTGTAGCATTTACCTGCGTATCGTAAGTGCCATTGAGAGCCAGCACAGGGCATTTCACTTTGCGTAAAGAAGCACGAATATCAGTTTTCAGGAAATGTCTCATATAAGGAGTGGCCAATTGTCTGACAGCCAGTCTGAAGTTCTCTTTTAGCATGTCAGGCACCTTACTGTCATCCACCTCCTCAGGCTGTTTGTTTGCCACCAGATCATCGAAAGCCCTGTCGAGAGCCTCGACGTATGCATTAACCGTCTCAGCGGGAATAGCTGCCACCGTATCCTCAGGATTGAGGAAAGAGAGCATGGTACGATTCTGTTGCAAGAGCGTCTGTCTGCCCGACACCGCCATGGCAGCCATAGTGACGCAGAAATCCACCTTGCCCTCAGCAGCCATCATGAGTGCGATAGTACCCCCCTCGCTATGTCCCAGAGTCCCCACCCTTTTGAATCGTTTGCGCATAGCACTGACAGCAGCCACGGCATCCGCTTTATGGTCATCTATGGTGAAGTTGAGGTGTTGGAAGGAGTCATCGCCCCATCCACGGTCATCGAATCGCATTGTGGCTATTCCCTCACGAGCCAGCGCATCAGCAATGACGGCGAAAGGTTTGTGGTCTAGCAGTTCTTCGTCACGGTTTTGTAGTCCACTACCGGTAACCATCACGAGCAGAGGAGTATTCCTGTCGTATCCATGTGGCAGAGTGAGAGTGCCGTGAAAGGAGAAGCCATCGTTTTGGAAAGTCACCTCTTCCTCAGAGTAAGGGAAGGGAGGTTTAGGTGTCTGTGGACGTTTTGGTTTTTGCTCCCCTTGTTTGAGAGTAAGCGGAAAGTTCATGCCACTCTGTGTGAAGGAACCCACAATCATCGTCGGCATCACGAACCCATCGTAAGTAGCCATTATAGACGGTATATTCACCACCACCTTACCCTCCGGAGATCGACTGACCACCATTTTAATCCCCCTCGCGCCTTGAGAGGGGGAGTCTAAAGTGCTGTTATCGTCATTGAAATGAAAGACCAGTGGCAGTTTAGTGCCCTGTATATCCAGTTCTCCCGACCACGTACCCACCTGAGCCTCTGCATAGAAAGCCAGCATCAGGAATGACAGTAGATGTACGAACCTTTTCATAATTTATTCAGCAGTAGCGATTTTCTTAGCCGGCCATCCGTAGTCTTGGTATAGAGTGGCAGCAATACCTTCTTTTTTCACAAACTCCGCCAGGACCTCTGCTCTGAGTTGCTCGCGTTTGTTTTCATCACCGTTGATTTTCTGGAAAGCCTCAAATTTGTCTCCAAAGATTTTTTTAGCCGATGGCAGGAAGTTGGAACCATCCTCCACCCTATCGAAAGCCTTCACTTCAAATCCCTTGTCATTCTGCTCAATGTGCATCAGTCCAGGATAACTGCCCCCCGACATACATTTGAGAGTATCACCCACCAGGTCGTAGTTGAACAGCCAGAAATCAGCCCAGACCTTTATGTCCTTGGCATCGCTTTCGTCTACAGCCACTACATTGTGCATAGGCACACGGTACTTGCCGTCGGAATAGTTTTTTCCTATCTCCTCCACCATATATTTGTCTATGGCATCGAAGTATGTGACATTCTCCGCATTGGCAGATGCCACATCATTGGCAGCCACAGAGTCATTGTCGGCACCGTTTGCATTCTGTTTTCCATTGCATGCCACCAGCAGCATCATAGTAGCAACTGCGAATAATACTTTTTTCATGTCTTGTATAGTTAGGTTTGTTTATGATTGGACGTAGAGTATTGATGCAAAATTAGTGTGAATATACATGAAAAGCAAACTAATAGTGCAAAAAAATTCAACATTATAAGAAAAAGATTATCTTTGCAAAAAATTACAATAATATAGTAATTATTCAAGTTTCTGGAGTATGATAACTGTCTGTAAGATAGCGCCCCAAAAGGCCGTTTATATAATAGCCATACGAAACGTGTACAATTATAGTAACCGAGTCAATCATGAGAAAATCTAATATCCGAATAAGTGTTATACTTCTGATCTGTTGTATCATATATTTCCCCTCGTGCACAGTACGCAGCACGCTGTTGGTGGGCAGACCGGCGGCGGAGTATATACCCAAAGCCCCTGACTATAGTGATGCCACTTTGTGGGTGACATACGACGGAGACAGCACAGGCACTGGCGCCGACATATTCTACATAGTATCTACATGGGAGAAAGATTGGATGACGAGTGACGGCGCCGTGTGTCATTATGCAGATGTATGGAATGCCGAGCATCGTGCGCGTATGAGTATAGAGATGGACAAGGCAGGTGCCTACATGTCGCAGGGCAACCGTTTTTTTGCCCCGTTCTATCGCCACACCACGATAGAAGCCTTCGAGACCATGAACGAAGATACCATCAGTCATCGCACCCGTGTGTCGATGCATGATGTATTTGAGGCGTTCGACTATTTCCAGTCTCACCGCGATACGAATCGTCCCCTTATCATAGCCGGTTTCAGTCAGGGAGGCAAGGCTACGGTAGAACTTCTCAAGCACATCAGCGAAGAGGCGTACAGCAAGTTGGCAGCCGCCTATGTGATGGGTTATAAGGTAACCCCTGAAGATACCCTCCAGTCCACCCATATCAAGGCAGCACGAGGAGCCTCCGACACAGGTGTGACGATATGTTACAACACGGTGAAAGACGTGAAGTACGTGAAACCAGTAATCTCCGCCACATGCATGTGCATAAATCCGGTAAACTGGCGCACCGATGCCACCCCTGCCCTTTTGCATGACAGCATCACCGTGACCCTATCTCCAGAATATCACGTACTGGTAGTGAAGGGTTACAGCGGCTCCGAGTATCACCCGTACAAGAATTTCATCAATGTGGGCGACATACACAGTTGTGAGCCGTGGCTCTACAGTGACTGTATACAAGCGAACATGAAAGTAAGGACTGACGCTTGGCGCAGGAAGCGGTCAGAGAAGTAGTTTTCGTCTACAAGGACTGGAACACCTTCCTGTCGATAAGGTTGTTTGCTATGGCATAGATAGTCAGTCCGGCAAGCGACCTTATCTGCAGTTTGCGTGCAATGTTTCTTCTGTGAGTGATGACCGTATTGACCGAGATGAAGAGATGGTTGGCTATCTCCTTGTTTGACATACCCTGCACCAGACATATGATTATCTCCTTCTCGCGTTCTGAGATAGCCTCTTGACTATCCGCCCTGCCTATCATGCTTGTAATGTGAGCAGACACATCATCGTTTTTGAGTTTCCGTTCCATGTTTCTGATAGCAGGAACAAACAGCACCTCCTCCACATTACTATGGTTGCTGAGCCACTCCTCATTATTGCATATATCGTACAGTGTGGATGCGAGTCGGTTGTTTGCCAACACATTGTGTGGCAGGTATTTGATGATAATATTTTTCAGCTCATGAAACTTTCCCGTAGTGTCGCCATGATGCTTTGCAAAGATATCCACGTTGTAGTTTGACACCTGTTCGCCCCTGAGCAGAGCCTCTACATAAGGAAAGAGTGTTTTTTCCTCATACTTCATGTGCAGTTGTATATCGTGTGAATATTCATCGTAGATGCGCATGATAAGCGTGGCGAGTTGGTCGTCTGGACTGAGCGAAGTCTCAAGGTTTTTGCGTATCGTTGGCAGTTGGAAATCGAGGAAGAACCTGTGCGACGCCCTTAGATATCCCAAGAGAGTAGGAACGGAGAGTTTTTCGTCTACCTCCTTTGGTGCATACCCATTGATGATGAAGTTGACCACTATGAGGAAGGTATGGCAGTCCACATTTTGTTCTTGGCACACCTGAGCCACCATTTTGTCGCCGAAACCAAGTCGGATACCGAAAGCGCCCAACCCCTGCAACATGATATAATTGTCGCTTATCAGGTCAATCATCTTGTCTTCAGCCTCGTATAGTTTTATCTTTTTCATTTCATCACACTTAACGACACTGCAAAGGTACATTATTTTATTTAGAAAATGCAATAATTATTTATTGGTATAAAACTGTTTTATATAGCACTAATGATACCAACAAGTTATTATCATAATAACAGTATCGCATTATGTAGCAAGGTTAAAGATAGTTAAGGATACCTACTTTTGCGTATTGTCGTCTATCATAGAATGCAGTACATTTGCACACGCAAAAAGGAACGAATCAATAAGACAGAAGAGATGAAAACCTTATTCACCATATTATTTGCTATTTCCAGCATGGCAGCATTTGCACAGAATGCAGAGGAAAGTGATGTAGACGCAGTATCCGGTGCCACACGTAAAGAGGCATTGGTAAAGAAGAAAGGCAATGCCCTTTCCCGCCTTCATATCGGTGGTTATGGCGAAGCAGTAATGAGCAGGAACTTCTACAGTCAGAGCTTCAACCGTTACAAACGTCCTGAACTGTACAAAGACGACAAGAGTCACGGCCGTTTCGACCTGCCACACGTAAGCATAAATTTAGGTTATGATTTTGGCAAAGGCTGGACCTTTGGCAGTGAGGTAGAGTTCGAGCATGGCGGCAACGGCACAGCCGTGGAAATAGAAGCCGAGGAAGCGGGTGAATATGAGGCCGAGGTAGAGAAAGGCGGCGAAGTGAACGTAGAGCAGTTTTGGATAAATAAAGAGTTCTGGTCGGGCAAGCTGAACCTCAGGTTGGGTGAGATTGTCGTGCCAGTGGGCTACTCCAACACCTATCACGAGCCCGATGAATATTTCACCGTATATCGTCCGGAGGGTGAAGCCACCATCATGCCCAACACCTGGCATCAGTTAGGATTATCGGTGTGGGGTCGGTTAAAAGACTGGCGCTATGAAGCACAATTTCTCTCCGGTTTAAACTCCGAGAGTTTCACTGCTGAGAATTTCGTCCATTATGGTGCCACCAGCCCATACGAATTTAAGGTGGCCAACAATTACGCTGGTGCGTTGCGTATAGACAACTACAGTGTGAAGGGACTGCGTATCGGTGTGAGTGGTTACTACGGCTACACCTTCCGCAACACCCTGCGCACGCCAGGCAGCCAGTACGAGGATGTGACAGGCGCCCTCGGGATTATAGCTTTGGATTTCACGCTGAAGCGTTGGAACTGGATAGTTCGCGGCAATGTGGACTATGCACACTTCAGCGATGCCGATGCTATATCCATGTACAACCAAGCCAACTGGACACATCATAAATACCAGGACGGCAACCCTCATCACTACACCAACATAGGCAGCAACGCATTGGCATACGCCATAGAGGCAGGCTACAACATATTCTCTCAGATACCGAAGTTGCGCGACAAGCATGAAGAACTGTATGCATTCGGTCGTTTTGAGCATTACGATGCCATGGCCTCGGGCACATACAAGTCTATGTACAAATATACGAAGAAGTACCGCTTTGCCTTCGGTCTGAACTACAGGCCAGTGAGTCAGATAACCATCAAGGGCGAATACTCATACCGTTTCTTCGACAAGGTGAACAACAACGGGCTGACTCCTGACAGTCCGCTATACAAACAGCCTTACAACAATGAGCCCAGTCTGAGTCTGGGAGTGACCTTCTGTGGAAAACTGCTATAAAGAATAAAGACCAACAAAAAAAATAAGAAAAAGGAAATGAAACATTACAAACTATTTATGATGGCCATGATGGCCGTAACCCTTTCCGTAGGATTAGTATCATGCGGCGATGATGACGATGTAGACAACACAGTAGTAGACGGCAATCAGTCGACTCTGGATCAGGCATGTGCTGACTGGAAGGTAGCCCGCGCCAACTGGGAGAACAGCGAAGCCTTCCTCTTTGGAGCCGCCAATGTATACTCCATCGACCCCCATACCGACACTTGGCCCGTAGCCGCCAACGATCTGGCCGATGTGCTGCGTGATGCCAATGCCATGTCCGACCTTGACAACTTCATCAAGACCGCCAATTCCGGCATACTTGGCTATCACGGACTGGAGTACGTGCTGTTCCGCAACGGTCAGCCCCGTCAGGTCAGTCAGATAACCAACCTGGAGTACAACTATATCTGCGCCGTGGCAAAGGACCTGTACAACGCCACAGCCACCCTTGAGGCAGCCTGGGACTCTAAGGAGAGCAATGCCGAACGTCATCAGATAGCCTTAGACTATGTAGCCACACACAGTTCCATCAATGACGATGGCGATGCAGTAGGCAGTTTAGGATCATTCCAAAACTTCGGCAAGGCATTCAAGAACCCCGGCACAGGAGAATGGACTACCGCCCTCGACGCCACACTTGAGATTATCTCCGGCTGTCAGGATATCGTGGGTGAGGTAGGCGACTCGAAGATAGGTCTGCCCTACACTGGCGAAGACCCCACATACATAGAGTCGCCCTATGCCTACAACTCCATCACCGACTTCTATGACAACATCATCTCATGCAAGAACGCCCTCTACGGCGGTATGGGAGCCAGCACCCCCAACGACAAGTCACTCATCTACTTCTGCAAGAATTCAGGCAATGCCACCCTGTCATCTCGTGCCAACAGCGTAGTAGAGAAGTTGGACGCAGCCTTAGCGAAGATACACCAGATGAAAGCCCCGTTTGCCCTTTACTATACAGACGCTTCCTGCGGAGAAGCCATAGATGCTCTTGGTGAATTGGACGATGCCCTCAGCGACCTGTCAGAGACCCTGAAGGGCTATGCAGGCAACAGCACCGTAGAGGCACAGTGCAAGACAATCAACGAGAACTATGTAGACAACGTGGTGCTCGCCACCTATCGTACCCTTGCCAACAATGCCCAGAAACTGTACCAGTCAATAGTTAAAATCAAGAAATAAGATACCATGAACAAAACCCTAATTATCGGTATAGCGCTGTCAGGAGCCTTCACCCTTGTCTCCTGTTCTGACGAGACCGTAGAAGCCACCAACTGGGATATTGGCGACCCCACCGTGACCGACTATCCCGAAGACTATTATGCCGGTGGACTGTTGGGCACCACATCCGACAACTCCTCCAGTGCATTTGAGCAGCCATCGAAAGCCGTGGAGAACGCCGGTATGATGATGGCATTCAACGAGGGTGAATATCTGTTTGAGAAAGACTACAACACCAATACAGAGGGAGCCTTTCACGGTTTGGGTCCTGTATACGTGCGCCGTGGTTGCCTGTACTGTCATCCTGGCTACGGTCACGGAGCCCGTCAGACTGAGTACAAGGCCGACAATCACCGCAACGGTTATCTCCTGGTAGTATACGACAAGACCACCAATGCCTATATCCGTTCAGTAGCCGGTATGCCCCAGACAGGAGCAGTGAAGCCATTCAAGGCCCCCATAGACGAGAATCAGATAAAGATAGCGTGGAACAACTACACCGACGAATGGGGCAACCAATTCCCAGACGGTGAGAAATACTCACTCATCTATCCCGAGGTGACCATCCCCTTCAGTGCCTATTACGCACCTGTAGTAGTATCGCGCGGTGGCAGTGACGTAACACTGAACGAGTCGCAGTACAACAATGAGATAGGTGTACTGCTTGAGTCGACCATCGGCATATATGGCACCGGTCTGACCGATGCCATCAGCGATGCCGACATCACCGCTCAGTGGGAAGCCGAGAGCAACTATTTCAACAGCATAGGCAAGACCGATGCACTGAACCCCGCCATGTGGGATCAGGCGAGCAACACTTGGAAGAGTTACTACACCAACTCGCTTCAGGGTGATGGCACAAAGTACGTACGCCGCTATACATACGCACTGTCCCGCGGTCCGATACTTGATGCCGCCGGAGCCAATGCCATTTGGAACATCACCAATGTGAACCGCAGCGACCGCCGTTACCACTATCTGGACCTGGCAGGCACATACTATGCCACCCAGTCGTCTAAAGACCCTGAGGTGCAAGCAGGATTTACCGAATATATCAACCGCATAGACCCCACCAACGCACACCCCGAATGGCACACCGGCGATTTGGAGAAAGACATATACACCTATCTGACCAGCAAGACACTGGATGCAGAGATGAGCGACAGTCAATACAAGAATCTGATGATATGGCATCGCGGTCTGGCAGTGCCTGCCGCCCGCAACACCACCACCGAAGACTTCAAGGAAGGAAAGCGTCTGTTCACCCAGATAGGTTGTGCCGCCTGTCACCGTCCGTCGTGGCAGACAGGCGAGGACAACATACAGGACCCAAACAATTTCTTCACGTCCGACAGCGACATGCCACGCTATCCCAACCAGAAGATATGGCCCTACACCGACTTTGTGCAGCACCGTCTGTGGATGAAGAACGACATACGTACTGGTTGGTGTCGCACCACCCCGTTGTGGGGTCGTGGACTGGCAGCCAAGACAGGCAGCGGTGTAGAACGTCTTCACGACTGCAGAGCACGCAATGTGCTGGAAGCCATCATGTGGCATGGTTGCAGAAATGAGGGCGGCACGAGCGATGCATACAACTCAGTTTTGAAATTCCGCGACCTGAGTAAGAAGGAGCGCAACCAGATAATCTATTTTATTGAATCTATTTAACATTATTGGTGAACAAAAAACTAATTTTTGCCCTATACACACTGGTGATAGTGTGTATAGGGTTTGCTACGGTGATAGAGAAATACCAGAGCACCAGTTATGTGAGCGAACACATATATAGTGCTTGGTGGTTTAGTGCCCTATGGGCAGTGCTCACAGTATCGTCGCTTGCCTATATAGTAAAGCAGCAGTTGTACAGACGATTGGCTGTGCTGCTATTGCACCTATCGTTTGTAGTAATCCTGGCAGGTGCCCTGACCACTCATCTCTTTTCCAAGAGCGGCACAGTGAACCTGCGTATTGGCGAGAGTCAATCCACCTACACAGAAGATGATGGTCAAGAAGAACCACTGCCGTCCCCCCTTACTCTGAAAGAGTTTAACATAATCAACTATCCTGGCACCGATGCGCCACTTGACTATCAGAGCATCATAAGCCATGACCGTGGCGAAGACATTATAGTATCGATGAACAATGTGGGTCATTTAGACGGTTATCGCTTTTTCCAGTCGAGTTACGATTCCGACGGCAAGGGTGTATCCCTTGGTGTGAGTTACGACCCCTGGGGCATAGGCATAACCTATTTCGGTTATCTGTCACTGCTGTTAGGCATCATAGCCACCCTCCTCTCCCGCAAGACCGGCATGCGTGCCCTTTACCATAAGGCGATGAAGCCCCTTGCCCTCCTGCTGCCCCTATTGCTGTGCACGCAGTCGGCAAGAGCAGACGAGAATTTGCAATCAGTAGACCAGGATATAGCCCATCGCATTGGCAGCATCAATGTGCTGTACAACAACCGCATCTGTCCTCTCAACACCGTAGCCACCGATTTCGTTACCAAGTTGACGGGCAGTGCATCGTGGCAGGGTTACACGGCAGATGAGATTTTCACCAGTTGGATGATCTATTACTCCCCGTGGGAACACCAGAAGTTGATACGCGTGAAGGGTAAGTCGGTGCAGAAGTTGTTGGGCATAGAAGGTTCCTGGGCTTCATTTGCCGATTTTCTCAACGAGTATCACGAGTACAAGTTGCAAGGTGCTGTAGATGCAGCGCGTCGCGGTGATGAGACGACAGACAAGAAATCGCTGATAGACGCAGACGAGAAATACCACATAGTAGAGATGTTCTATCGTGGTCAGTTTCTCAGGATGTTTCCCTACACTATCAGAGGCACAGTGAATTGGTATTCGCCTGGTGGTCAGACCTTGCCGCGCGAGATACCAGTGAAAGAGCAGTTCTTCATAAAGCAATCCATGGACTTCCTCACCGAGAGCATTGTGACAGGTCAGCGAGAGCGTGCCTTAGAGATAATCTCCAAGATAAAGTTTTTCCAGCGGAGCATGATAGGTGATGTATTGCCGAGCGAGAGCAAGACGAGTATAGAGTTGGCATACAATACCGTCCGAAGCAAGAAATGGCCCGTATTTCTGTCGCTCACCATCAGTCTATTGTTGTGCATAGTGCTGCAGACCCACAAATCTACGAAGAAGTGCCTGAGAATAGCGAGCCATATATTTGTGATACTATTGAGCGCATACGTCACCATAATACTGTTGATGCGCTGGTGGTTGAGTGGTCATATACCAGTGAGCAACGGTCACGAGACCATGTTGTTCATGTCGTGGGTGATACTACTGTTGACCTTGGCATTACACCGCAGGTTCTCCATCATCCTCGGTTTTGGTCCTCTGATAGCATCGTTCTGCCTGTTGGTAGCCATGCTTGCCGGCAGCAGCACCCAGATAACCCCATTGATGCCCGTATTACAGTCGCCACTGCTTTCGGTTCACGTAATGACCGTGATGTGCGCCTACGCATTGTTTGCCCTTCAGACAGTATTGGGCATACAGTCGTTTTACCTTCTCAGGAAAAAGCGTGAGGCCGAGTTGGAGCGTGTGACCGCCCTTTCGCAGTTGTTGCTTTACCCTGCAGTATTCCTGCTTGCCATAGGCATATTTTTGGGTGCTGTATGGGCCAACGTATCCTGGGGCACCTACTGGTCATGGGATCCGAAGGAGTCGTGGGCGTTGATTACCCTTATGGTCTATGCCGTACCTCTGCATAGGGCATCGATATCACGCATGCGCCATCCGCGCTTCTACCATGCCTACATGATATGTTCCTTCCTCGCCGTACTCATCACCTATTTCGGTGTTAACTACCTATTGGGCGGCATGCACAGTTATGCCTGAGTACCGGTTAGCGCATCACAGCCTTTGGAGTCCAGTTATTGAAGAAGCGTAGCACTTTCTCTTGACTGTACCCTTCGCCCTCTTCCAGGAAGCTGGAGTCCTGCGTATGCATGACATTTCCCTCTCCGTCGAGCACTACGAAGACAGGAAAGCCGAAGCGGTCGGGGTGGTTGAGTCGCTGCATGAGCATAGCACCAGAGTTAGGCTCGTTGTTGCTCGTCGGCGTCGTGCCACCATTTTTCTTTTTTGGTCTGTAGTTGACGTGTATGTAGACGAAATTGTCTGATATGCACTGGCTGATAACAGAATCCTTTTCCACGAAGTCGGCAAACCTCAGGCACCATGGGCACCAGTTGCCCCCTACCTGACAGATTACGAATTTGCCCTCAGTCTTAGCCTTTTTCACTGCAGAGTCAATCTGTTGAAGAGGGTCTATCTGTTCGTCATACACCTTCTTCAGTTGAGTTTGGGCGCATAGACATGTGGATAGGAATAATACCACAGAGAGAAAAAAGAATCGGCTATTCATACTTATGAAAATTGTATTTAGTTCTCAGTTCAGCCTTCTTCTCATCGCTCTGGCTGGTGAAGTAGCCTTTCCACCCAGGGCAGAAATTGATGTGCCATCGCCATATTTTACCTAACACGGAATTGGGCTTTTTGTCGTAGTGAGCCCTGAATTTGCAGTTTTCGCAGTTGTGTGCCATAATGAGATATTGTATAAAATTAGATTGTCGGCAAAGTTAAGAAAAAAATTGTATGCTCCCACTGTAAACACACTTTTTTTACTTTGAGGGACATACCGTGAACAGGCGAAAAAGACTGCGGCACCCCGTAATCCCTACGAAGTGCCGCATTCAGAATTTGTAGAATGCTATTATTTTATTATAACCTTTTTTCCATTTTGGATAGCAATACCACGGTAGTTGTGGTTTACGCGTCGGCCTGTAATATCATAGATGGGAGCATCAGCATTGCTGTCACTGCTGACAGTAGTAATACCTGTGACTACGGTCACCTCGGTACACTCAGAGGCAGTCACCTTGAGGTAGTAGTCTTTGTTTGCTGCTGCAATATCGTAGAGCACACGCCCATCGTCTGCACCGTTATTGGAGAAGATGAGGTGGTAAACATTATCGTTTTTTGCAAACGGGAACTTCTTGTAAGTCACGCCATCTATCACCTCAGTCTCGGGTTCGAAAGAGAGAGTAGAGTTCCAGTTGCCGAAGAGTTCGGGCTGTCCAGAACTCCACGCATAGAGTTTGAGGTTGTTGCCTCCCCATCCTGTCTGGTCGTCTACATAGCAAGTGTAGAACTCAGTGGGCGGTGCAGGTATAGTAAATGAAGCACCGCTCTCTACACCAGTGAGGTCCATCTGACTACCATTATTGTTATTGTTGATGATAAGGTTTTCAAACTGCAGTGCAGCCGAGAGAGTAATGGTAAAAGTATTACCACTTTTTACCACTGTGACATTGGCATTATTGTCTGGATTAACCGTTGTACCATCATAAAGCACCACGCCAGGCCATGCCCCGAGCGATTCGCCGCTATTATCGCCCCAGTTATAGAGAGCCAATGCAGCCCACTGCGTAGGATTGTTGTTGATTACGGTGAAAGTAGTTTGTGCCTTGCCTGCTACACAGAAGCAGAAAGCCAGAAGAATGAGATAAAAATGCTTCATATAAATTCAATTTGTTTGTTTATGTTATTTCTATTTTTTCGCCAAAATTACACTTATTGAGAACATAGAACAAGGTATTCAAATACGAATCTAAATATGCCCGACGTGTAATATATTCATAATAAAGCGCTTACAACAAGTAGAGAGAAGAAGAAATCAAAATTCGATAAACTATCACAAATCATTATGGATGCAAAGAAATCAATTGAAGCATTACAGTTTTTTGCAACTGGTCTGACCGAAGGAGCACTGGTACACAAGTTGCAGGGTCAGATATTCAAGTCGCAGGGTTTTACAAAACTCGGTGAGAAATACATCAACCACTTCAACGAGGAGATGAGATGGGTAGAGAAGTTTGTCGACCGCATCATCGACCTCGGCGGTGAGGCAAAGTTTGATGGTTGCAAGAGCCGTGAGTTGATACTCAATCCGGTGGACTATATCAAGGCCGACCTGGAAATTCAGAAGGCAGGTGTTGACATGCTTTACAAATGTTGCGAAGGATTGATAAATGATCCTACCACATACGAGATTATGGTAGCATATCTGAAGGATGAGGAAGAGGACCTCTACTGGAGTCAGGGAGCATTGGATATGATAGAATGCATAGGTCAGCAGAACTGGCTGTTCACCCAGGTATAATCACAAAGAAAAAGACATGACCATAGACAATCGGACCTCATTCGCTTGGAATGAGGTCCGATTTTTCTTTAGAGCAGTAGGGACAACACTATTTACTTTGTTTCCCACCGTAGACGTTATACGACACATTTTCCGGCAGCCATTTATCCTTTGGTTCAGGCGACTCTGCCGGGTGTCCGATGATGATGGCGCAGAGTGGCACGAGAGAGTCGGGCAGTTTAAGCAGTTCGCTGACAGCCTTGGCCCGTTCATCATTAGGGTGCAGTCCTGTCCACACGGCACCGAGTCCGAGAGCATGTGCAGCCAGCAAAATATTCTCCGTGGCAGCCGAGCAGTCTTGTATCCAGAAGTCACGAACGTTACCCTCGAGAGCCTTGTTCATGTCACCGCAGACAACGATAGCCAGCGGTGCCTCCTTTGCCATTCCTGCATTAGGGTTAGCCACAGCGATACTGTCCAGTTTCGCCCTGTCGGTGATAGCCACGAAATGCCACGGTTGTTTGTTTACCGCAGTGGGTGCTGCCATGCCTGCACGCAACAAGATTTCAATAGTGTCGTTGCCTACAGTCTGCGCTGTATAACTACGAATACTGGTACGCGTCATGATAGCCTCGACGACGTGATTAGCGCCGCCCTGCGATGATGTCTCACTGTCTTTGCTTGAAGGGCCACATGATGCCAGAGCCAGCAAAGCAGCCAATGATACAAGATAAGTTTTCATAAGTTTAAATCGGTTTGATGAATAATTTACAGTCGATAAGCCACTGAGAACTGCCACCACCTTCCCATCTGTGGAATTAGGTTAGTGTTCATTCCGCTGCGGTTGTATTTGGTATTGAACAGATTGTGAATATTAACTCCGAAAGAGAGGCGCCCAAGTTCATAGTCGGCTCCGAGGTTCAGAATAGCCTTTGCCGGTATTTCCTTTTTGAAAATCATCTTGTCGAGCAGCGGTTTCAGTTTATCGCCTATATAGCGTGCCCCCATTCCATGAGAGCCCGCTGCATCTTCGAGCAGTTTGTCTATCTGTATGAGTACCGTCATATCGGTATTATACGAATACTGTTTGCTTTCAAAGAGTAGGTGCGAGTGTAGTTTCAGGTGTTTTGTTGCATTCCATGCCACGACAGCATTGGAAACTACGAGCGGAGTATTGTTATTGTCGTTGATTTCAGAATTGAAGTCAGAGACATACTGTACAGCATCATCCAGTTTGATAATCCTTGCCTTGAAAGTATGAGTGAGTGTAAGGTTGAAGTTGGCTGTAAATCGTTTCGACTTATAACCTGCCATAAACTCCGCCCCCACGGTTTTGTTCTCGCCACCGTTTTCATATTGCACCACACGAGTCATAATTAGATTGGTAGCATCATTGTAGAACCCGTTCAACTCGAGAGTCAGACCTTTTATCCAGTTGTTCGCGCCCAGCGAGAGTTGCAGCGAGTGCACCCTTTCTGGCAACAGACTCTTAACATTGTCCACAGACTCACCAATCAGGATACTTGGCAAGATATTCTCTTTTCTGTAGATGAAAGGCGCATCGACATAAGACTTAGAATAACTGAGTCGGACCTGCCATTTGGGGCGCAACCATATCAGAGCCACACGTGGTGAGAACTCGTTTACCTGCGAGTGGTCGAATCTGTGTTTATAGTCATAGCGCAGTCCGGCGTTGAAGATAAGCGAATGCCACTGGTGTTTGAATTGCAGGTATACATCGGCACTGTTCTCCAGACCTTTGCCCCATGAGCGTACCAACGGACTTTCTTCCTTCATACAATCGAAATTATAGCCCACCTGATATCGCAGGTCATCGAGTCTGAAGTGTCTGAACTCTGCCCCGAAAGCCAGCGACCCTTTATGAGAGGAGCCAATGGTATAGTTGAAATTGCCCTTAGCCTGAAAACCAAGGTTTTGCTCCTGTCCGTTGATAAACCGTGACGTTCCACCGTGGGCAGTAAACAGTTTCGCTACTTCCTCGGGCAGGTTGAGATAGGGTCCGATAACCGTCATTGGCAGGTCGTTGACCACCTGATACTGCGTGAAATCCGCCTTGTCGTAAGTGGCAGAGAGTTTCACGCCGAGATTGCGAAAATCGAACTGGTATCCCAGGTCCACATGCTGAGTGTTTGTTGCGAAACTTGGGAAGATACCATTATGAGTGGTATACCTATCGTGGTCGTATGAGAGAGCCAGTGAACTGAGAGTGAAGGGTGCCACCACCTGCGAGAAGTGAGAGTCGTAGAGCAGTTGCCAGTTTTTCCATGCCACCTGTAGTCCGAAGTCGTAAGACGGTTTACTACCTATCCTTCCCAGCCAGATATTCTCGGCAGGCATACCGAATTCGCTCTCGGCAGCCCTCTCCTGGGGTGCCTTTCTTTTCTCACCACTATTGCGGTATGCACTTCCCCACACCAAGAGGTCTAAATCGAAGTATCTTTTTCCGAATACCGCCGAGCCAGACACCTGACCGTGATTGCCAGCAGCAGCCTTGAGTTGTATGCCATCCACCTCTATACCCTGTTTTGTTATGATATTGACCACAGCAGTGAGAGCCACATCGCCATAGAGCGAAGAAGCCGGTCCACGCAGCACCTCTATCTGTTTGATCTTCTCGAGAGAGATACTGAAATCGGGTGCGGCGATATTTGTAGCGTAACTATTGAGTCGGTGCCCGTTGAGCATAATTAGAATTTTCTCCTGCGAGTTGCTGTAAATGCCATGCATGGCGATATTGATATCGTCATTACAGTCTATGAGGTTCATGCCTGGCACGTATGCAGCCAGCACCTCTTGCAGATTTCTACCTCCGCAATCACCAATCATCTCTTCGGTAATGAGAGTGACAGGCACCGGCACCTCGGCGAGCGACTCCGCCTGACTGGAAGCCGTAGTGACGGTGTTCATCATACCAGCCTTGAAATCGGCAATGATATCGGCAAACAGAGGCGGATCTTGTGCCGAAGGCGTGTAGTAAGGTGCTTCTTCAAGCAACATTCTGGCATACTGTTCAGCCTTGTCCGAGTCGAATCGAGCCAGATAGCAGAGAGCGATGAGACGTAGAGCACTCTCTCGCACAGAGCCACGCAAATCGCTGAGGTGACTGAGCAGCAAGTCTCGGGCAGCCTCTATACGTCCGATGGCATAGTCGCCTTCCGCCTGCGCGTACAACTGTCGCATTTCAGCATCATCCTGTGCCATGACCGGCATGAACGAGAGTACAGAGGACGCTATCAATATGAAAAGGATACGTATCTTCATGGATTGAGAGGAATAGAGAAATAGAAAGTAGAGCCTTCGCCCAGAACAGAAGAGAATGAGAGCGTGCCATGGTGTTTATCCTCGATAATCCGCCGTGTGATACCCATACCCAGTCCGGTGCCCTCGCCGATAGGTTTGGTAGTAAAGAACTCATCGTACAACTGTCGTTGCACCTCCTGGCTCATGCCCACGCCATTGTCAGCAATAGATACACTGAGCAGGCCATCTGTGGCAGACACCGTCACATTGATTTCCGGTGAATAGTCGGCATGTTCTTTAGCCTTGCTCCACACAGCGTAGCAGGCATTATTCATCAGATTGATTACCGCCCTGCTTATTTCCTGCGGCACGACCTCAGCCAGGGGCACATTATCATCATAGTGTTCGTGGATAGTCACATTGAACTCACTGTGATTGGCTCTCATGGCATGATAAGCCAACCACACATACTCCTTCACTATCTTACACACATCGGCGCGTACATACTCATCCTCCTTTCCTCTTGAAAGCATCAAGATGCTCTGCACGATATCAGTAGCCCTCTGTCCGTTGTCGCTGATGATAGCGAGGTTTTGTTTGAGACTGTCCATGATATCCGCAGCCTCGTCTTTCATATCATCGGTCATGCTGCCTTCACACTCGCCAAGCAGAGACGATAGGTCATCGAGCAGCGAAGCAGACAACTTACTGAAGTTGATGACGAAATTGAGCGGATTTTGTATTTCGTGTACTATGCCGGCACACATCAATCCGAGTGCAGAGAGTTTCTCCTGTTTCTGCAACTGCTGTTTTAAAAGATTATTATCATTCATGACACAGAGATATGTGGGAGAGAAATAGTAAACTCCGTGAACTTATCCTTCTCAGAGCGCACGGAGATGTCGCCCTGGTGGTTTTGTATGATTTCCTTACCGAGATACAAGCCCACTCCAGCAGCCTCGCCTGTGGTCTTGGTAGTGAAGAAGGGGTCGAAGATCTTATCCAAGATTGTCTGTTCGATACCCACCCCGTTTTCAGATACATATCTGCCCTGTTCATCGCGTGCAGAGAGCGACACCAGTGCATCATAAGGAGTTTTCTGTGCCCTTCTGACCACTGCATACACAGCATTTGACAGCAGTCCCATCAACGTCTGACTAATCAGGTCGGCACTGCCATACACAGTCATTGGTTCCGAGGGGAGCGAGAAGGACACCCGTATGTGATACTTCTCTATATCAGCAGCATAGACATTTGCCACCACCCTCTCCATCTGTTGCAGGACAGGGAGCAGATCAAAATTCTTGTAACCCGTAGTTCTGTCTTTCAGCATCTCCTCCATCGCCTTGAGTATACGCGAGGTGTTCTGTCCGTACTGGTCGATAAGGTTGAGATTGTCGCTGAGCATGTGTAGTGCATCCAGCGTATCGTCATAGTCCTCCCTGTTCATCCCCTCTTTGTTGTCTTCCACATTTGCCTTGACGTCCCTGGCGAGTTCTGCCGACATTTTAGAGAAGTTGATGATATAGTTCATGGGGTTGAGTATACGGTCGATGAGTCCCTTGGTGAGTTTACCCACCGATGCCATTTTTTCCTGTCTGAGCAGTTCATCCTTCTGTCTTGCCACCTCATCAGTACGTTCTCTCACCACGAGTTCCAGTTTTTTCTTGTCGCGTCTCAGACGGATGAGTCGGTATCTGAAGGCAGCATACACCAGCAAGACGAAGAGCAGGAAATAGAGCACCAGCATATACCACCGCATGAAGAACGGGAACTGTATTCTCCAACTGACAGACGCCACTTCAGAGAGAGAGCCGTTGGCCAGTCTCGCCTGCACAGAAAGGGTGAACGACCCGTATGGCAGGTTGAGAAATTCCACGTTATTGTTTTCCGACCACTGGCTCCACGGTTCATCATTCAGTCGGTATCTGTACAGAGTACGTCCTGAGAGAGGCGCATACTGCAGCGCGTATGAGAACCAAAGGTGTCGGTAGTCACTGTCTATATCGGGCAGAGAATAAGGCATTTTGCCAAATCCTCCCCATATGACACTGTCGCCCCTCATCACGATTTGCCGGAAGCGCATAGCAGGATGAGCGGCGAGCGAGTCGAGATAGCCCTTGTCAGTCTGAATGATAGTGAGCAATTCATCTGAACCCACCCACAGACTGTTGCCCTGCCTGAAAATGGCACCCACAGAGACATCAGCCAGAGGAGCGAGCAGTCTGTCGAAATCAGCGATACGCTGTCCCCCCTTGTAAGCCGATAGTCGTTTACCCAGTTCGTCAGTATTCCATGAAATGCCCGTATCATCCGTGAAGGAGACAGCAGTTGCATTGTGCTGACCGGGCAGTGATGTCTGTCCATGTACATTCATCATGAACAGTTGTCCGTTGCCGGCAAGTGATATATTTGTGACCAGCGGCATGTTATTCACCTTTTCCACCATACGCGATCCGACGTACATATACACCCCATCGGGTTCGCCCACATACACCTTGTCGCCATCAGCCATGACCGCAGTAGCAGAATTAGGAGTAGTGCGCGACACGCCCCCACCCTTCGCTATACGGTATACACCACTGGAAGTGGCAGCGAGCAGAGCGCCCTCACTATGGCAGAGCGCCCAACACACATTGTTTATCTGAGGTATGCGCACAGCCTTCTGTCCGTTGACCACATACAGTCCATTGCTGCCTCCCACATACACAGAGCCATCGAACAGCGTTATGGCATGCACCTCGCCACTGACACCATCCTTAGGAGCGAGATAGGAATAAGCAGAAGGCAGTTCGATGCAGAACACCCCGTGCACCGTAGCGCCCCACAGCAGTCCGTGCCCATCGTATGCCACCTTAGCCACCTGGTCAGAACACAGGCCATTAGACTCGTTTATGGAGTAGAGCAGACGTCCGGAACGGTCAGTCACCTCTATACCCTTGGCATTTCTTACCCTCACCACCATATCCTGTCCGATATTGAGAGTCTGCAGCACATCTTGCAGCATCACACTATCAGCCTCGTTGTGCTGCACTGCATCGGGCACCTGTGCTCGCTGCATCTTCTCAAGAGCCAGGGAACCATTGGCAT
The DNA here is from genome assembly GCA_946186945.1 of uncultured Prevotella sp. Lineage (GTDB taxonomy): Bacteria > Bacteroidota > Bacteroidia > Bacteroidales > Bacteroidaceae > Prevotella. The sequence goes on along the minus strand of CAMHPC010000011.1, from coordinate 7,051 downwards.
TGCGCAGAATACGACCATAGAAATCATGTCCACCCACCCATACCGTATTGTCGGCAGAGCGGTAGAGGGAAGTGATGCGACTGATATTTGGAGTGTGTATGACACGCCACTGTGCACGGTCATAATAGAGCAGTCCCTCGAAATTGGCCACAAACACAGTGCCGTCATCACCTATGGTAATATCAAAATTGCGATTGTGCGCCCCATACTCCTTATTGGTGAAATTGCGAATGCGCGGCAATCCCTGAGCCACTGAGAGTGCAGGTAAGAGAGCGAGCAAGAGAGGCAGAACCACCCCGAGCAATACGCCTCTTGTATGCGAGAGATAAACAGACCTATCCATACCCTATCCTATTCTTTAATGTTACGATATGGAATGCCCCGTCCTATGTAGTACTGCCATTCATTCTCCGTGAAGTTGCGTTTCACGTTTCTCTTCAGGCGTTGTGCTATGAGCGGTATCGAGATGAGATAATTAGAGAGAGAGCCATCGGCACATCCTATCCACATATACTCCTGGCTGACATCGAGCGAGAAGGACGTGATCCAAGAGTTTGTTTGCAGCAGAGTGACCGGTTGTACGTGCATGTCGAGTATAGGCCAGAACAGTAGTTTGCCGTCATAACTGGATGAGAAGAGGCGGTCTTTTATAAAGCGCACCTTGCTCACCTGCGAGAGATGCCCCACCAGTTTCTTGGTACCTCCACGCGAGTCAGTGAGATAGATTGTTCCGTCGAGAGTGCCATAAGCAGAAAAGCGTCCGTCATCGGAGCAGGCATAGGCAGTGACCAGCCCCTGAAAGGGTTGCCGTTCAGAGGTGAGTCTGCCGTCGCCGCTGAGAGAGTGCATCATGCCCTTGTCATCGAAGAGCAAGGGAATAGAAGCCTGTCGCCCCACGCACACCACTTTGTAAGCGAGAGGCAGAGTACTGACCACCTTGTCCATCTTCCTGTCGTAAAAAGCCAGGGACCTTTCCCCCACAATCACCAGGTTGTTGGTGCCACAGGATGCGACAGCAAAAGGACGCTTCACCCCATCGAGAGTCACCACCTTGTCAGAGCCTTTACCTATCACCACCAGATGTCCGGTATGGCTGATGGCGTAAGTAGTGCCATCCGTTAATACCAGCACATCTCGGAAACAGAGGTGTCGGTCGCTAATTAACTGTTTGGTATTCAGTTGTCCGCCACTGGGGTCGTGTATAAACACCTCTCCATAAGAACTCACGGTCAACATACGCTTTCCATTAGGGAAACACGAGATATCAGACACATTGCCCCTGTGCGTTTTCCACTCGTGTCGTGCCTCAGCCGACTGAGTGATAGCCCTCAGTACAGAGGGAGCATAGATATTTCCGTGATAATCGTGAGTGAAGAGATAAGCAGTATAAGCCAGCATATTACCCATCTCCCTTTCTCCTGCCTTATAAATAGAAAACGACTGCGACGCGATATTCTGTGCCAGCGAGATATAGTTGAGCGTATCAGCCACCGTCTTGGCATACTCCGCTTGTCTGCGTTGCGAGTCAGCCTGTCGTCGCTGTCTGTCTGCCTCCATCCTTTGCTGTTCAGCCACGGCGAACGATTCGCGGGCCTCGCGTGCAGAAGCCTCCGCCTTAGCCTGCGCCAGAACAGCATTTTTCCTTTCTGCCTCTGAGCGCAGCGTCATCTCTCGTGCTATCTCCGACTGATGTATAGCCTCTCTGCTTCTCTCTTCCGAGAGTGCCTGCTGTCCGTAGGCTATCTCCTCCATCTGCTGACTCACCCGTCGGTCTATGGCAGACTGCCTCTCCTGCTGTCGCATCTGCTCCACCTGTTCTTCGAGTTCGCCTATGCGGTCGGCATAACTGTTGCGTACCACGACGACAGCCGCTGCAGCGAGCAACATCAGAGTTGCCATGCCACCTATCAGCAAATGATTTTTCTTCATCAAAGTCTTTTTATCACCAACATTGTGATATCGTCATTTTGTTCGGCATCAGCAGTAAACACGTGAATCGCCTGTGACACGGCATCGACAATCTGCCGGCTGCTGCGAGAGGCACATTGAGCCATCACCTGTTGCAGTCTCGCCATGCCAAACCCCTCATGAGAAGCATTCCATGCCTCGTTCACACCATCAGTATACATTATGATAGCATCACCGTGATTGAGAGAGTGTGTAAATTCATGGAATGTGAAATCTGCGAACACTCCCACCACAAGGTCTTCTGTGGCAGGCAGTTGTTCTACGCTACCGTCTGCATGCACTATCAGCGGCGGATTGTGTCCGGCATTGCAATATGTCATCACTCCTGTGCGTACATTGTAAACAGCGTAGAATACCGTGACGAACATAGCATCCACGGAATAGGCAGCGAGCAGGTTGTTGCACTCAGAAATACACTGCGCCGCCGACAAGCCCTGCATACCTTTCGAGCGTATGAGAGTGCGGCTGACAGCCATGAAGAGCGCAGCGGGAATGCCCTTGCCACAGACATCTGCTATCTCGAACGCGTAATGCTCCTCGTCGAGAGGGAAGAAGTCGTAGAAATCGCCACCTATATCCGTAGCCGCCACCATAGAAGCCGCCACATCCACCCTGTCGGCTACCTCGGGGAATGGCGGGAATGTTCTGGGCAAGATATACTGTTGTATCTGTGCAGCCACAGAGAGGTCCTCCTTCAGCGATACGAGTTGAGAATGCTCCTTCTGCGTGCGATGTACGAATTCTATCTGTTTCACCGCCTTCTCTATGGTGAGGCTGAGGTCATCCATATCAATGGGTTTAGTAGCGAAGTCGAAAGCCCCATTGTTCATAGCCTGTCGGATATTTTTCATATCTCCGTATGCACTGACCATGATGACCTTGAGAGCCGACCTCTGCATCTCATTGATGCGTGAGAGGAGCGTCAGTCCGTCCATCTCAGGCATATTGATATCGGAGAGCACTATCTCTATGTCGGGCTGCTGGTGCAGGACCTCGAGAGCCTCCAATCCGTTGTGTGCGAAGAAGAACTCGTACTCCCCGTTGCGTATCTTGCGGCGGAAGAACTGTCTCATGAGCAGTTCCAGGGGTGCTTCATCATCTACGCTAAGGATTTTCACTGCCATATAGTATTATTGATACAAGTTTCGCATGTCTATTCTATAAACGGCCTGATTGCTCATTGCCCCTTCGGGGCGCTATCTTACAGACAGTTATCATACACCAGAAATCTGTATTATTGATTATACAGTTCGTTGAGATTGTCTTGCCATTGACCGGTATTGACCAGTTTTCCGTCCTTCCATTCATACTGATAGAATTCCGCCATATCATCCCTTATTTCCCTGCACACTATGCGTTTCTCTTCTGGAAAGACATACGGGCTGATAAACGCAGGGCAATCGGGTATGGATATGAACGAATGCGAGTCTACATCCCAGATATATGGTTCGTATATTGGATTATGTCCGGTATTGTTCATGTATGTGAGGAAGACCATGAAATCGAGATTTCCATCGAAATTGAGGTCCACCTCCTCTATTTCTCCACCGATGAACTGGTCTTTTGGCACGGGCCATGGCATTTCACAAGTCAGTGCATTTTGGTTGCCGTCGGGAGTTGTATATACGATAAAGAGTCGATTGATATCGCCCTCCTCGTCGCACTGTGTGGTTACGGGCATGAATGTCACCTGTTGACGCGCAGGATCAGTCTGTGCACCTGCATGAGCGGCAAGCAGGAGTAAAAGAAAAGAAAGAATAGTTCGTGTCATATCGGTTAAAGATTAAAGTTGTCATTGCAAAGGTAGTGCAAGGTGAGAGAAGAACAAAATAAATTTATCGTTTTTTTGTTGGAAAATACGCATAACCAGTCATATTGATAGGGTTTTATGTGATTTTTTTGAAAAAAGATTTGCAATTATAAAAAAAATTGTGACATTTGCACGCAGAAAATATAAACCTCACATATTATAACATACATTTCTCACGAACTTTGATTATGAAGAAGATTTTGTATTTGATTGCATTCACGGTGATGAATGCCATGAGCGTGAGCGCTCAGGACGAATTGAAGAATGAAGTAGGTGTATTCTATGGCTATGGTTCAGCGTCCGACGTACTCTCCGTCTTTTCCAGCATGTTCTCCGCTGCTGCCGGCAGCCAGAGTTCCTGGTTTGGTCCGATAGGTGTGGAATACTATCACCACATCAGTCCTGCAGTGGCAATAGGTGGAGTGGCAACGTATGCCAAATGTACCGCTGAGGATGAGAAGACCAAGAAGAAAGACCTGAAAGAGAACTACATCACCGTAATGCCTTCGGTGAAGTTCAACTGGTTGCGCAAGAAGGGTTTCGGCATGTACTCCTCCCTCTCAGCCGGTGTGATGATAGCCTCCATTTCCTGTGAGGATGATGTGAAGACCGCTGACCCCAGTGCTAAGGATGAGACCTTAGCCAGGTTTATGCTTCATGTCACAGCCCTTGGTGCGGAGTTTGGTGGCGACGCCTTCCGTGGCTTTGTCGAGGCAGGTGTAGGTGAGAAGGGTATAATCAATGCCGGTCTGCGCTATAAGTTTTAGTCTGAGGAGCGACCGGTAATCGTCATAAACCACTCATCCCCATCAGTTTATCAAGAAAACTGGTGGGGATGATGTTTTTATTGTTTCCTCTTAATTACACTTCCGCTTGCCTGGTGAGTGGCAAGAATCAGCACCTCTGCTATCTGCACGTGAGCAGGAGCGTTGGCAGCATACAGTGCCACATCAGCGATATCATCTCCACTGAGAGGTTTGATACCATGATAGACAGTTTTAGCCCTTTCCGTATCGCCATGGAAGCGGACATTACTGAAGTTTGTCTCCACCAGTCCAGGTTTCAGGTTAGTGACCCTCACGTCAGAGTCAGCCACATCTATCCTCAGTCCGTCGGATAGAGTCTTGACCGCAGCCTTCGTAGCGCAATACACGTTTCCTCCGGCGTATGCAGCATCGCCAGCCACCGACCCGATATTGATAACATGTCCACGGTTTCTCTCCACCATGGCAGGCACTATAAGCCGAGTCATATTCAGCAATCCTTTAACATTAGTATCAATCATCGTCTCCCAGTCGTCATAGTCGCCTTTGTACATTTGTTCCAGTCCGAGAGCCAGTCCGGCATTATTGATAAGCACATCTATCGTCTTCCACTCCTCGGGCAACCCCTCAATGCTTTTTGCTGCTTCATCGCGGTTGCGAACATCAAAAGCGAGAGTGAGCACCTGAGCGCCTGTAGCGATGAGAGAGTCAGCCACCTCCTTCAGCCGGTGTTCATCCCTTGCATTAAGGATCAGCCTGTAGCCATCGGCAGCAAATTTCTTGGCGCAACCCAGTCCGATACCGCTTGTAGCGCCAGTAATGAATACGATTTTATTTTTCATCGGTAGTAAGTAGATTAAGTTTATGTCGTTATTATTCCTTGTCGTCTTCAGCGTCCGTGTCGGCGGGTACTGCTTTTTTTATCTTCCACCCTATGGCAGCGATGAGAACACTCATGAGCGGACTGAGATAATTGAAGAAGCAGTATGGCAGATATGTGAGCGTAGGCACGCCGAGCACCGTAGCCTGCGTCATGCCGCACGTATTCCACGGCACGAGCACAGAAGTGACCGTGGCAGCGTCCTCAGTAGTACGGCTCAGCAGTCGTGGTTCATATCCTTTCCTACGGTACACCTGTTTGTACATCTCCGCATTTAGCACGATAGAGATATACTGGTCGCCGGTAGAGATATTCAGGAACAAGCCGGTAGCCACGGTAGACGACACGAGAGTGACCCTGGACCGTACGAAGCCCACCACCACCCTTGTGATGCTGGCTATCATACCACTCGCCACCATGGCAGAGCCGAAGCACATGGCACAGATAATCAGCCATATAGTATTCATCATGCCCGCCATGCCACTGGTAGCCACCAGTTCATTGAGTGTGGCACTGCCCGTCTCTATGGCTGTTGAGCCATAGAAAGTCACCGCCAGTCCCTTGATGAGCGCGTTGGCAGTGATATCGGTGCTCTGTGCTATCTGAGCCAACAGGTGTGGCTGAAGGATGAGAGCCGTGACCCCAGCCATAAGAGAAGATGCAAACAGCACAATGACCGACGGCACCTTTCTTGCTATGAGCACAGCGGTGAGCAGAGGTATGAGCAGGGTGAAAGGTGAGATGTTGAAGGTACGGTCCAATCCCTCGGTAAATGCACTTATCTGTAGTTGTGTGGAGGAGTCAGCATTGAGTCCTGCAATAAAGAAGATAGTCAGACCGATGAGGAAAGTGGGCATGGTGGTATACATCATGTACTTGATATGCTGGAAGAGAGGCACGCCTGCTGTAGACGAAGCGAGGATAGTAGTATCACTGAGCGGCGACAACTTATCTCCGAAGTAGGCACCGGAGATTATGGCACCTGCCGTCCATGCTTCAGACATACCGAGCGCGTGTCCGATGCCTATGAGTGCCACCCCGATAGTGGCTATAGTAGTCCACGAACTGCCCGAGAGTAGCGACACCACTGCGCAGATGACACTTGTGGAGATAAGGAACAGTTGTGGCGACATGATCTGTATGCCATAGTAGATCAACGTGGGCACCACCCCGCTCACCATCCACGAGCCTGCAATCATACCCACACACAGCAACAGCAGCAGTGTGACACTTATCTCTCCGAGAGTAGACATAATCCTGCTTTCAAAATCTCGCCATGGCACCTTGTACACCACCATAGCAATAGTCACACATACCGCCATGCCCATGAGCAGAGCCACCTGACTGCCACCAGAGAGCGAGTCGCTGCCGAAAAGAGAAATGATGAGTGCCAGGAAAACGATGAGAATCGCCACTGGCGTGATGGCAACAAACGGGTTGACATTATAGTCAGGCATTTTCTTTTCCATGTATGTTTCAGCCTAATCAGGTATATAGAATTACTTTTCCCGAGGCAAAAGTAACAAATCTTTAATATATAATGAAGCATTTTTCCACATAATGAGTATATTTGCAATCAGAAAGGAAAAAGAACGACCATGAAAAAGAGACAGAGCATAGGCAGAGTGA
>CAMHPC010000010.1 GCA_946186945.1 uncultured Prevotella sp. | reverse complement strand
CCTTCTGCCGCCGAAGGCGGCAAAATTATTTTAGGAGCGCACGCATCTTGCGTGCATAAAAAAACGTCCCAACCTTTTTATCGGCCTCAAAAATATAAGAAAATTGATATGCAATATCACACTTTAAAAAAATCGCCTTATTTTACATCATTCCCCCAATTCACGTAGTATTTTTGCTGAGTCATCAGCCATACGAAGAAGAGGAATTGAAGCACTATCACCGTGCTCTGGAGAAGGTTGTCCTGGAAGAACTGCAGCACCAGCACATACACGAAATAGATGTATATGCAGCGGCCGTAACGACTGCCGTTGCGGAACAGACGGTACACCCAGCCTGAGAGGGTGCCGTAGAGCAGGGCAAACATGGCTATGCCCTTCTGACCGAAGTCCTGGTAGAAAGGTTGGAAGATGGTGTATACATTGGTGGGAAGAGGTACCCATACGAAGTCTTGCAACTTCGCACCCTGTTCGAAATTAAAGCCGAAACGGTTCAGAAAGAGATAGACGGTATAGAAGGTGTTGGTGCCCCACTGACCCGACATGTCCTCGCTTATTCGGTCGTATGCCACGGAGGGGGAGAGGAGGTAAACAGCCAGAAAGTCTAAGAAGGTCATGCGCTCGTCATCATCCAGTTCGCTGCTGTCGCGAGCCATGTTCATCAGGAAAAACAATACCACTATCACCAGTCCCCAGATGATGATGGTGCGCATCCTGATCACGCGCTTCTCGTACAGTACGAATACCGTGGCTGCCAGGAAAAAGAATATCATGCCTTTCTCCATGATGGCGAAGGCACTGATGCCACACACGAAATATATGGCCAGCAGTTTCCACAAAGGTATCTTCGGATAGTGCCAGATGCCTACTGCCAACAGCGACATGTTGATGACGTAGGTGTAGTTGAGTATGCCGTAACTCTGTTCGCCGTGCACTGCCAGTATACGTAGGTTGTACAGCATGTCGGAGGTGTCAAACATCATGATGGTCTGCATGATGCGATACAGATACAGGGGGGTGAGAACCAGCGAGAGGTAGAAGAGCACATTGAATATGGTATTGTTGACATCTATCGCCTGCATCGGCTCTTTGTGCTTGTTGTCCGTGGTGGTAGAGGGTAGGGCGTAGTATGTCAGTATGGAGGCACCGCAGAAGATGGGTATCCAGAGTAGGAGGCTGGTGTAGAAACGGTCGCCAAGGGGATAGAGCAGGGTGTCGAACTGAAACATCAGCAGGATGCCAAACCATACTATCACGGTGAGAAACCACGGCGAGAATACGTCGCCTACCTTGAATGCCAGAAACGCGGCTGCCACCACGCCCAACAGAATAAGTATGCCTATGCTCATGCCTTGCCTCCTTTCTTCATCTTGTATCTATGCATGTAGAGTATTGCCCAGGTGGTGAGGATGAGGGCTAAGGCAAGGTATGTAATCAGTTGACCGAAGAATATGGGGGATACGTGGTCGTAGTTGACCGAGGCATTTTTCAGTACGGCAAACGGACTGTTCACCTTGTTGGTCAGTGCGCGTGCGCGGAGCACCTTCAGACCAGTCTGGTTGTATGAGGCGAACGCATCGTCATACTCCCTCTGCAGTGTCTTCTCTTCTATGCTCTCCTTGCCCGATATCAGGTCTTGGTGACTGTCGGTATATTCGGCATATTGCTGCTGTGCTTCGGTGAAACGGCGCTTGGCTATCTCGTTGGCCTGTATCTTCCTGTTGTAATAGTCTGCGGCGGTGGACATGCGCTGAGAGATGATAAATTGTTCCAGTTTCGCTCTTACGCTGTCTGCCATCATCGCTGCCACCACAGGGTCTTGGTCGGTCACCTGTATTTTTATGGTATTGGTCATATCGTCTGCATCGGCCTTTATATTGTCACTGATCAGACTTATCACCTCTCCTGGTTCGCTCAGGTCGGTCACTCCCATAATGCTCTCCCACCAGGGCACACGGTGGTGCGCTGACAGGTAATGAGCGTAGTCACAGTCGTAGCCCTCTATCTTTACGCGGCTCATCTCTTCTGCAAAGGCTTGAGAGGTGATATGGTGAACGTACACCTCGTGGTTCTTTATACCCTGATTCAGACGCACTGTGCCGCGCAACCATGCCTGAACGTTGCTCAGACCTATCATAAGGTCGGTCTCCGTATTCTCGTCGGCGATAGTCACCCATCCGGCGTATGTGCGGGGGGTATAACTCACGGTCAGGACGGTGAGAAACAGCGACGCCACGACTGCTGCCACGTATGCCCGCCAGTGGCTGCGGCATACGCTCGCTGCGCTCCATGCTCTTGATGCACTCTCCTCACTCATCTCTCAGCCCAGGGCTCTTATGCTTCTACCACGCGGAATATCTCACGACGGCGTTTCCACATCAGGATGACTACACGCAGCATGAAACCCATGAATACCCAGCGCAGCACAGTAGAGGCTTTCGACTTGCTGCTATGCTTCAAGGGCACCGATGCCGACTGTATCACTGTAAATGCTGGAGTGCGCTCCTGCACCTTGGCTCGTGAGAGTTGCAACTGCTCCATCATCTGTGTATAGGCGTTGTACTTCAACTGCATGTCGTTCTCCAGGTCTTCCTGCTTCGACTTGTATTTCTGCAGTATCAGTTCCTGGTTGGCATCGGAATAGGCAGCATACAACTGGCGAGCCTCCACATACTGAGCCTTTGCCTCGTTGCACAATTTTTCCACGTATTCCAGATCCTTGCGCGCCTTATTGGTGCGATAGTCGGTGATAAAGGCTTGCAGACGTGCCTTCACCGAGTCTGCCAAGGTGGCGGCTATGAGTGGGTCGCGGTCGGTCACCTGTATGCTTATGGCACTGGTCTTCTTGTCTACAGCGCATGTCACGTGCTTGCCTATGTAGTCGGCTATGGCTGCCTGACGCTTGGTCAGACGGAAGGGGTCTGCTTTCTCTGGTGTGCTGCTGCCTCCTTGTGCATCGGGCACGGGGTCGGATACCAACTTCTTCATCAGTGCCTGAAACCATACTACAGGATATTCATACCACGACACCTTCTGGTGCTTGTCTAAATAGTCGTAATAGGTGGTCTTCAGGTCGCCTTTGATGGTTTGTACCTCTATGGGGAAGAGGCTCACCTTAAAGTCGTTGCTTTCCATCAGGTCGGGGTATATCTCGGGAAAGATGGCGTCATCGCCGCCGCCCATGCTGAATTTCATACCCACCATAGAGGCGAGCGATGAGAGATTGCCACTCATCCCCGAGGCATCATTGCTCTCGGGTGCCAGCAGCACTCCCGAGGTGTATTCCTTAGGGGTGTCGAGGGCTATAGCCACACCCAATACGGCTGCCACTCCGCAGAAGAGCAACATCTTCTTTTTGTCTCTCTTGATTATGCTCAGCAGCCTGAAGAAATCGACTGCTATCTTGCGTTTCTTGTATTCTTCCATTGTGTTCTGTATGCTATGTTGTCATGATTGACTGGTGCGTCGCTTGCGCACCATGTACATCATCCGTAACTTGTTCTTCAGGTATTTCAGCCACGAGCCGTAGCCCAGTGTCCTGAGCATGGCATAGTAATGTTTTTTGTCGTCTATGATATGGCGCATGCGTTTCATGCGGTAAGCGAGGGTGACGTGGTGTATGTCGCGTGCTCCCAGTGCATTGTGTCCGTGCTGTCGGTAGCGCACCAAGGGCTCGTCTATCAGTATTATCCTGCCGCCCTTGCTCAGGGTGCATAGTGCCACCCATATATCGTGCATGATGGCGTGGGTGGCAGGATACTGCACGGCATCGCGGGCAGCACGGTTGAAGAGCATGGTGCATCCCGTGATGAATGGCTCCACGGCATGACTGAAGGTGTGTATACAGTCGGGGCGCAGACGGCTGTAGCGCAGAAACGATGGGTGTACGGGTTGCAGACTGCTGCCCACTACGCTCAGGTCGCTGTGGATGATAATGGGCATCTCCGGGGTCTCTGTCTCTGCCTTTCGCATCTCTGCCATCTCGCGCTCTACCTTCTCTGGCTTCCACACATCGTCCTGGTCGCAGAAGAGGTAGTATTCTGCCTCTACCGTGCGTAGCATGCCCAGGAAATTCTCCATGGCTCCGTGACCGCCTTCGTGGCTCATCACCACTATGTTGTCGTGGGCATCGGCATAGCGGGTGATGATGATACGGGTGTCGTCGGTAGAGCCGTCATCATGTATGTAGAGCGTCCAGTCGGTACAGGTCTGGTGCAGTATCGACTCTATCTGTTCTGCCACATACCGGGCTCCGTTGTAGGTGGCCATGAGTATGGCTATGCGGGGATGACTTATCTGCTCCATATTCCCGTGGCTTTATGATTGAGTATGCGGTAGAACTGTATGTGGTTCACTAACAGTCCGGGCAGGTTTACTATTATCATGGCTGTCACTATGCTGTTTATGCTGTGGGTGAGGTGGTGCAGCAGCAGGGTGAGGGGCACGAAGGCTATGGCGGCTGCACAGGTGAAGATGAGTTGCATGGTCAGTGCACCTATGCCATTGAGGAAATTGCTGTAACTCATGCTGTACATCACCACGAAGAGGTATACTGCCATGAGCACATTGAGCAGCAGGGGCATCTCTATCTGGTCCTGCAACCACACGTGATATACGGGACCGCTGAGGGCTACCATCGCTGTCAGGGCACAGAGCATGCCCAGCATCACACGGTCCATGCGCCGCCGGCAGTCGCGTATCCACTGCTCGTCACCACGGGCATAGGCATCGGTGGTGGCACTCCAGATGGGGGTGCAGATGATGCTGAAGATGATCATGAGCAGCGTGTAGTAGCGGTAACTTATCTGATAGGGGTTCACCATCTCGGGCGAGAACAGACGCGAGATAATCAGGGTGCTGGTCATAAACAGCAGCACGCCGGCTATCTGCAGCACGAAGAATTTCACGCCTATGGTAAACAGACTCTTGGTGGTGCTCCAGCGGAATGTCTTTGCCGTGGGGCGCAGGTCGGGGTAGCGGTGGTGGAAGGTGTAGGGATATGCCAGCAGGTATACCAGCATGGGTGAGCAGGTGTTGATGGCGGCTATCACTACTAATGAGTGACAACCCATGAGCCATGCCGCTATGGTGGCTATCAGTGTGAGCGTGTGACCGGTGGTGGTGATGATATTGTTGGCTGCCGGCAGTTGCAGACCCATATAGAAATTGCCTATAAACTTGAATATGAATGTGCCGCACACGAATATCACCGCCACTGCCACTGCATGGCGCAGCGAGGGCTCCTGTGCAGGGTCTACGTTCATAAATCCATACATGTCGGTGCCATAGACCAAGACAAGGGTGAGCAGCATCACCGGCACGATGATGATGGCGAGCATGAAGAAGGTACTGGTCACCACTCGCTGTGCTGCCACGCGGTCGCCGTGTGCCAGATGGGTGGCGAGTTGGTTGCGCAGACCGTTGCCCAGACCTATGTCCAGGTGGTCTATCCATATCAGCATGCTGCTGATGGTGAGCCATATACCGTTGCTATATGTGCCTATGCACTGCAGGGTGAGGGGCACCAGTGCCAGAAACACTATGCCTGACCATATCTTTGCACCAAGCGACACAAGCATGTTCTTGCGCATGAGTATGGTGCGTGCGTCATTGCCCAACAGCGAGTGTATGTTCATCTGCCCACCATCGCTTTACTTTAGAATATTTGCCAGTGTGGCTATGATGGCGGCAAACGAGCCCACGCCTGTGGCTATGCTCAGTGTCTCCTGCAGCGAGGTCTTGTTCATGGTCTTCGACGGTACTACTATCTCACAGCCTGGCATAGGCTTGGCATTGTGTCCTGCCTTTGCCACGGTGCCGTTCATATAGATGATATAGGTCTGGCTCTTCTTGGCTTTGCTTGAGAAACCACCTGCCTGGTCTATATAGTATTTCACGCTCTTGCCCTTTCTGTATGCCACGGTATTGGCATACATCACCTCGCCGTTCACCTTTACCGTACCATTGTATTGTGGCACTATCAGTCGGTCACCCTCGCGCAGCACTATGTCTTCTCTGCCACCGGGGTTGGAGAGCGCCTTGTCCAGTTCTATACCCACAGGGTAAGTGTCGGGCACACGGTAACGCTCCAGTTGCTCCTTGGTCAGCCCTTGCTTCTGCATCTGTGTTATGCCGGCGGCATTGCCCGATTTCAGCATTACCTCCATCATGTCATCCTCAAATTTTTCTCGGGCATCGCTTAAGTATTTCTCCATGCGCTGGCGCTCAAACTCATTGGGGCGGCGTATCAGACGGGCTCCCTCTATGTATGCCAGGTTGTTCACTCCGCCTGCTGCCTTGATGGCATCGCTCAAGCGCATGTTCTTGCGGTCTAAGGTATAGGCGCCGGCAAACATCACTTCGCCCTCCACGATTATGTTCTGCTGGGCATGACTGCCGGGACTCTTGCGCACGTACACTTCGTCGAAGGGCTGAAGTTCGAAACCTGGTTCGCCGTCCACCACGAAACCGTCCTTCAGGGCGAAGGAGTAGGTATGTGCGATGATGGTGTCGTTGCCCATAGATTGTGGGTTGATGATGCGGCGCGCCACGTCCACTCTTACTGACGAGGCACGGTCGGTCAGTCCACCTGCTTGCAGGATGAAGTCTTCCAGTGTCTCATTGTGTGCATAGCGGTATATGCCGGGGTAGTGCACCTCGCCGTGTATGGTGAGTGTCTGTTCGCGTTGCATGTCGCTGCGTGTGGGTATGAAGAGCACATCGTTGGGGCGCAGGGGTATGTCTGCCACTCTGCCTTCCAGTATGCCTTGCACATCCACGGGTATCACCTCCAATGTGCGGTCGGCACGCATGCGGTGCATCACGGCATGCGCGGTGAATGCCTCCTCAGTCAGTCCCTCACTGTTCTGTATGAGTGAGTGCACGCTGGTGATGTCGCCGCCCACCTGATACATGCCGGGGCGGAATACGGCACCTTTTATCTCTACCATGTTCTCGAAGCGCTGGATGATACTGTCTACAGATACCGAGTCTTCGTCGCTCATGACAAAGGTGTTCATGTCAAACTCACCCACGTTGTACACAGAGAACTGGCGACCTGTCTTGCGCACCACACGTATGCTGTTCTTGTAGGCGTCACCGGTGAAGCCGCCGGCATAGCGCAGCAGGGTGGCGAGGCTCTCGTTCTTGCGCATCTCATACCACATGGGGCGCTTCACCTTGCCTGTGATGTCCACCAGACAGTCGTAGGGGCCTACCACTATCACATCGTTGTCTGCCAGACGCACGTTGCCCGTCAACCTGCCGTTGAGCATGTAGTCGTATACATCCACGGTGGTCACCAACTGATTGTTGCGATACACCTTGATGTTGCGCAACGTTCCCAGTTCGTTGGGACCGCCAGCCATGTACAGGGCATGAAACACGCTGGCAAAGGCAGAGAGGGTATAGGTGCCAGGGGCATTCACCTCACCCATCACGTTGACCATGATGGTGCGGGTCTGACCCACCGTCAGGCGTATCTGCGAACTCTGATAGCGGCTGCCCAATTGTGAACGCAGTTGGGCGTTGGCCTGCTCTACGGTCAGTCCGCTCACACTCACCGGACCGAAGCCTTCTATGGTGACGGTGCCGTCGGGCGACACAGTAGACTGTATGGTCTTCTGTGAGGCTCCGTAGATGTCGATAAACACGGCATCGCCAGGACCGAGACGGTAGTTGGCTGGCGTGGCTATGTTCATGTTGGGCTCGAAAGAGAGGTTACGCTGGTTGAATATGTCGCGACCGAACACCTGACGCTTCTCTTTCTCCATCTGTTTCAGAAGGTTTTTGTACATAGTGGCAGTGTCGGTGGGCATAAACTCATCCAGTTCGTCGCGCATTGCCACGAAGTCCTCGTCGTTGTCATCATAGGTGTGGCGCTTGTTCACCACACCCTCGCGCACACGGTGGCTGGTATAGCCTTCCGGCGCGTTGTCGGTGCGGAAATTGTCGGTGCGCAGGGTGCTGCTGCCTGCTGCTCCCGTACCGTTGTTCACGCGAGTGCGCTGGTCGGCTGAGGCCTCGGTGTCATTCGACAGTGCTCCCAGTCCCTGCTCTTTCTGCAGGCGCTCCATCTTCTTGCGGGCGCGGCGCAATTGTGTGATGTCTACTCCGCGCTGCATCAGTTTGGTCACTATCTGGGCGCTCGAGGTGCCGTTCTCGTGCTCGCGTACGGCGAATTTTATCACCTGGTCGTCGGTCATCGACGACTGTGCCATAACGGCCACGGGCATCATCAACAGTAGCAATAAGAAACAGATATTCTTCTTCATGTCTTATTAAAATTTCTTTCCGCTCACCACGCTCAGCACCGTCTGTATCAGTATATGGGCATCTAATATCAGCGAGCGGCGCCGCAGGTAGCGTATGTCCATATCCAGACGTTTCAGCATCTTCTCCATGGTGTCGGTATATCCATTGTAGAGCGTGGCCTCAGAGGTCAGTCCGGGCCGCATCTCGTATATCAGTACATAGTCGTGGGTGTGCTCCATTATCTGGTCGATGAAGTATTTGCGCTCGGGGCGCGGACCCACCATCGACATGTCGCCTATGAGCACGTTCCACAGTTGCGGCAACTCGTCCAGGTGGTGTTCGCGCAGAAAACGCTCCAGGCTGGTGCTGCTCACGGCATCACTCTTGGCTATGAGTTGCGGTCCTTCGTCTTCCACTACGCTGCTCATGGTGCGAAACTTGTATATGCGGAAGGGTTTGCCATGATAGCCTATGCGTTCTTGTGAGAAGAACACATTGCCGTTGCGCTGGAAGAGAAGTGCTATGATGATGACGAGGAAGACCGGCGACAACAGCAAGAGTCCGCACAGCGCGAAGACGATGTCGGCTGTGCGTTTCACAAAACGGCTCCACTGTCCCATGGCGTCATAGCGTATCATGAGCCTGGTGGATGGTATTGTCACTTCTGGTGTCAACGGTGGTTTTCTTGTTATTATCTTATATATAACTCAGATTTTATGATTTTGTTGCAGACGGACTCTATTTTTTAAACATCTCAGGCCATTCTTCTGTCAATACCTGACGAAGGGGGGCGGTGTCGTGCTCATCGCGCTTGCGGTATTCGCTTATGAGCTTCTCATAGTCAGCGTAGCCATGCAAGGGGCTGAAGTCCTCATCCAACTCTATCTGAGGGCGCATGGTCTTGCTATTTTCCATACAGCGGCGCAGACAGTCCACTGCCATGGCGCGGTCGCCCAGGTCGGTCAGCATGGTGGCCTGCTTGAAATAGTCTGATGCTGACATGCTGTCGTCCTCCTGAGTATGTTCTTCCAACCATTCCTTATACAGCTTGCCGGCATTGTCCTTGTCACCAGCCAGAGCATAGCCCTGAACACGAATGAACAGTGAGGCGTCCTCGTCGGCTGCCACTGTCTGAAACAACTCACGAGCCTCGTTGCTCATACCACAATCGCGCATTATCTTGCCTCTCAGAAGTAACACTTCATTTGCTGTCTTATAGTCTTCCGACAAATTTTCCATTGTGGCAAGAGCATCTTCATTCTGGCCGGCATAGTACTGGCAGACAGCCAGTATGACTGTATTTGCAGGATCCGTATCTTTTCCTTCCTCTATGTATTGCTTCATGTCGGCCACTGCCTGTTCCAGATGTAAGGCGCTCATCTCAGAATCCATCAATTGTGTGAAGGCATTCTCGTAAACGCTTCCTCCATTCTCATGGTCGGTCTTGGCAAATGCTTCTCTGGCCACGAACGTAGCCTCTTCGTTCATGTTGTTGCTGTCAAGGCGTCTGGCCAGTTTGATTAGCAACTGAGGGGTGGGAGATATGCGCGCCGCACGTATCGCATGGCGTAATGCCTCGGTCTCGTCATTAGATTTCTCATACACTTCGGCCAGCAGGTGTTCCCATACGGTCTGGTCGCCATGTGTGACGCGCTCTCGCTCTATTGCTACCATCACCATCTGGCGCATGTCATCCTCCTCTGCCAGACTGCTCACCTCCTCCATGTTGTTGCTGCTCACATCCAGAGAAAAAGCATGCACTATGTCGTTCACTCCTTCTTGCTTCTGGCCCGTCTGAATCTTCAACTTGCCGCGCTGCACGTAGTATTCGGCATTGGTGCGATCCAGTTCTATGGCTTTGTCTATATATTCCATAGCCTTCTGTGGGTCGCTCTCCATCAGACGTGTTGACAGCACGCCCATGCCGCCCGACTTGTCGCTGCCTGGCACCTTTATCATCTCTTGCAGTTGCCTGGTGGCTTCGTCTCTTTCGCCTTTCTGGTCAAGGGCAAAGGCTTCGTACATGTAACAGGCCGACTGGAAGGGGTCCATCTCCTTGGCTCTTTCAAAATCGTCTATCGCACCATCATGGTCCTCGTTGACCAGACGACCGGTGCCACGCATGATATAGGCCTGCGAGAGTTCCTCGCCCTTCTCCTTGGGTAGGTATCTTATGGCTTGGTTGGCGGCATATATTATCGAGTCGGTCTCTTGTGTGTCGCGGTACACTGCGGCCAGGTACAGCCATGCCATGCCGTTGGTCTTGTCGCGCTGCAGTTCACGGTCAAACATGCTCTTGGCCAGTTCGTAGTCATCCTCTGTGTAGGCCTTCTTGCCGCTGGTGAACCACTCACTGTCAGCCTCCTGAGCCCAGAGGCAGCACGACATTGACAGCATAGTGCCGAGCACTATGCTGCGCAATGATATAATTCTCTTCATCATAAGTAGTAAAAAGAGTTTAACGTATCAGACGTGTTGCCACGTAGCCCTGCCACGGACCGTTGGGAGTGAAACTCACACGGCTCCATCCATAGCCTACGTGGATGTAGTACACCTGGTCGCCGGCATGCAGACGGCGCAGCAGGGTGGTGTTCACATCGGGTCCGCTGCGCAGAGCCACAAATCCGTCGTTGGTGCTTTTTATTACTCCGTAGCGGCGTTGGGGGCTGTCGCGGTAGGGGTTGTAGTCTCGTCCGCCACGCTGTATCAGACTCGAAGCCACGAAGCCCTGCCACTTGCCGTTGGGAGAGTATTTCACACGGCTCCACCCGTTGCCTGCTGAGATGTAATATACCACATCGCCGGCATGCAACTTACGCAGCATGGTGCTGTATACGGTGGGCTCGGCGCGCAATGCCACGAAACCGTCGTTGGTGCGCTTGATCACGCCGCGTGTCTGTGCACTTGCATCGAGGGTGCAAGTCAGGAGTGCTACTGCGAGCACCAGGAAAATCTTTTTTGTCATAGTCATGTCTCCTATTTTTTAGTGGATAGTCATTTCTCGAAATGCTGATAGTCCTTCATCGTGTTCCAGTTGCCGCCCCATTTGAAACCATGGGCGGTGAACAGACGGTAGCAGAGGTCGCCTTTCTCTATCTTGTACCTGAACTTCTTCGTACGGTCTGTGTAGGGCGTGGCGGTGGCTGGTTCCACTATCTGTTTGCCGCCGCGGGTGCGCACGTACGGGTTGTACAGGGTGTTGATGTCTACTGCCATGCCGCGGGCATGCTTCGACAGGGTCTTGCTGCCGCTTACCACACGGTAGCAGAAACTGCTGGTGTTGTTGGCACGCATAGACTGCTCATCGTTGGCACCATACTCGTCTATCAGCACCATACGCTCTATAGGGTAGCGTGCCCGGTATAACTGGCGGAAGATGTCCACCAGGTCGGCGGCAATGCTCGCGTTGCACACCATCTCACCCAGGTGGGTGCGTCCGTCGCAGTCCACATGCAGCACACGCAGATAGCGCAGGTCACTGCGCTTCACACTGCATCCCGCAGGATATGATTTACCCCTCATGCGTTCAAATACGGCATCGGGTATCGGTTCCGATGTGAAACAGCGGTCCATACCATATCGCCCTACGGCTTTCTCGCTCACCACGGCACCCGCTTTCCATAAACGGAGAGCATCGTCGTCATCGCCTGATACTGGGTGAGCATATATCGTAGTCAGTGCAAAGAGGAGTGATATAAGTGTTAAAAAATTTCTATTCATCTGGCTTGAAATGTTAATCCAGTGCAAATATACTTCATTTTTCTTTATTAGATACCTGTCAGGAAAAAAAATAATTGTATATTTGCATTCATGTTGAATTTAGGATTATAATTCTATACATGCGTAAAGTCATTATAGCACTACTGATGCTTGTCTCTGTCACTGCCGCAGCGCAGGATTTTTTCTCGACCAGGCAGTTGACACTGCAGCGTAAAGGTGCCACTGCCGGGGTGTCGTGGAGTGCCGAGGTGGAGTATCCCACCGACGGACCTGTGCAGGCACTCCGCAGCGCGAGACTGTGGCTCGCAGAGGTGCTCGAGGTAGATGCTCCCCTCACTGATGGCACTACTCTGCTCAGGGTAGCAGCCGACTCGTTCCTCGTTCATGCCTCCGGCAAGCGCATCATACGTGTGGAAAGGGCATACGAGGATGAAAACTGTGTCACCTTCCAGTCGTGGGTCACCGATACAGATGAGGAGACATGGAAGGCGGCCGACTGTGCATCGTTCGACAAGCGCGACGGTCACCGCATCACCATCTCCGAGATATTCAACTGCTCCACACAGCAGTTGCAGCAACTGATGTGGCAGTACCATGGTGACATGCAACTGGATGTGGAGAGTGCCGACCAACTCGTGGCAGTGAATGCCGGCTTCACCGACGGGTGGGTGGTGGTCATCGGTCCCGCACACCACCAGACGGGGGCGGAGTTTCGCATGCGCTATATGAGGGTGCTGCCGTACTTGCACTCCACCTACTCCGGATACTATGGCGGAGAGGATGAGGAAGACGAATAAAACAACATATATACTATGGAAGAGAACACCGTGCAAAATCTGCAAGAGAAAATAGAAAGATACAAGCAACTGCTGTTCGACACAGGGCGCGAGGGTATCGACAAGGTGATTATCGCTTTGGAGAAATTGGGTTTCTTCAAAGCACCGGCATCTGCCCACCGACACCTCAATTACGAGGGTGGTCTGCTCGTTCATTCGCTGAACGTGTATGATATGGCCATGTCGCTGCGCGGTGCTGTGCTGCAAGTGCGACCAGAAATGGAACAGAAACTCAGCATAGAAAGCATAACCATAGCAGCATTGTTGCACGATGTGTGCAAGAGTGACATTTATGTGCAAAAGGAGAAGTTCCGCAAGGACGCCAACGACCGGTGGGAGAAATATATAGGTTATGATGTGGATTACAGCCGCTTCCCCGTGGGCCATGGTGAGAAGTCGGTCATCATGCTCCTTCAGTTGGGCTTGAAACTGAAAAAGGATGAGGTGCTCGCCATCAGATGGCACATGTCGGCATGGGAACTGGCGCAGCAGAGTGCCGATGCCAAGGGCAACATCTCCGCCGCCAACAACAATTTTCCCCTCGTCAGCCTCATCCAGTCAGCCGACCAGTTTGCCACTTTCATGCTGGAAACGGAATAGTGTTTTGCAGTAAAAATGTAGAAAATAATAAATGAAGAGATGAGTTATGACATACCTCAATCAGTTCCACAAGGAAGCCTCGGAGCGCAAGATGCGGAAAATAGCCGAATCGAAACTATCGCCCGTGAACTCCAAAGACTTTGCCGAGTATATGAAGCGCAACATGGTGTTAGCAAGACACATGTAAACTCACTTCTGTTTTCACCTCATTATCATGAATCGATGCCATGTTCCTAGTGAGTTGCTGTGAAGTGGGACCGTCAGACTTAATTACAATTCTATTATATCAACTAACACACCGAACACGCCAAAACCTTCTCCACTTTCACCATCAAGTTCAAAAGTGGGATAATTCCCATTGTCGTTTAATGGTTTTAGTGTTACCGATTCGCGTTCTCTTACTCCGTCTTCGTTCATAATGAACTCTTGCCTGAACTCTTTAATAGTGAACCTGCCGTTATAGTCTTCGTCATAGTCATGAATGCCAGCTATGACAATGTCACCACGATGCACGCTACCTCCTGCACGGAATAAGCAATATGCACCATTTTGAATCTTGGGGAGCACCTGAACTTGCGAAACTTTAGTTAATTAATTAAAAACAGTTTTTGTTCAATTAAGTAAATAGTATTTAGGGAGTGTTTCCTGCTTTTTGCGAACCAAACCAATGAAACTTGATAAATCAAAAAGAAAATCTTGATAGTCCTCAGGGAAGGTGCAAATGTTCTTGTGTGGGACGACAAGAGTCAGGTTTGCATCTTTCATCTCTTTCAACTGATTCTTGGAAATACCTGGCTGGAGGGTAAACAGATGTTTGTTTTTGATACGTTCAGCTTCGTTGAGCACCTGACGCCAGCGGTCTTTACATGAAGTTTTGACGCCAAGCATCGTCAGGTTTTCGGTTGGGAATATGATGTTGTGATAGCATTCACTGTTGGGGAAAAGAAAATCGGGCTTGTTGTTGTTCTCCGTCACAGCCTGCTCTTCAAAAACAATATCGTTTGTGCGAAAAATGTTGGCAAGGTGATGTTCCAATGACTTACCTGCTCGAGACTTGCGACGGTTCAGAACCTTATTGGCTATCTCGGCAAAATGCTCTACGGAGCCGAAAGGTTGTGAAATCATTGATGAATAAATCTGTTCCTCCATGCACTTGAATAGCCTTTCCTCGGTTTCGTACCAGTTCATGATTATGTCGTCTGGTTTTCGAATAATGTCATCTATTACGATTCGATAAGCTTTGTTAAAGCACTCCCTTGCACCCTCTGACATGATTTTAGTCTCAGGGAAATCAGTAAACCTTGAAGCGAATTCGTTGAGCAGGTGTGCAATTTTTGCATTTGGTTTCTCCATTTCATTAACCTCAATCAACTGATTCGTCTTATCGGGCGAGAGATTGAAGTACGCCAAGAAGGTCTCAATATCTTCCTCGGTACTCAAGACATAACCAGAATAATCTTCGTCGGTATGCTTTGCTATGATGAGTAAGTCGCCAACGTGGTCTTCCTCAAAGAATGGGAACTTCTCACCAAAGCGAGTAATGCGCAGTTCATTCTTCGCCTTGCCGTAGTATATCATACGGTTGTTTGTTGTTCTGTCGTCTTGCCATCTGACAGTGACCCACTTGTCTTCATTCACACCCCTTATACGATGTTTGTTGAATATAAGCTGGTAGGCAGCAATAGGCATCAGGAACCCGGCTTGATGCGAACCGCTGGCATGGGTGTCATTGGCCGTGATAAACCGACAAAAAGCTCCTTGTGAATTGCCAACGCTCTTAATGGCGGAATTCAATATTTCACTCATAACGATTATACGTTTTGGAGGGTTTTAATTATTTGTTCTGAAACTGCAGTAATCAAGGGTACAATTACAGAGTTACCACACTGCTTGTAAGCCTGAACATCTGATACGCGATCAATCCTATATTTGTCGGGATAACCCATAAGACGTGCGCATTCACGTGGAGAAAGACGACGTGGATTCTTACCTTCGCCTTGAGGAATCAGTATCTCCGAACCATCCTTGTAGTAGCGGGCACTAAGAGTCCTGGTGATGCCATTGAGGTCAACAAGCCCGTAACCAAAACCATTACCCTTTGCGCGATGCTTTTCAGCGTAGTTTTGCAGGTATGCCCACAATTTGTCGCTTAGAGTGTATTTGGGGTCAATTTCGGGGTCGAGGATTTCCTTGATGCTACGTGTAGCTTCATGCTGCTCAGGGAACGTGAATGATTCCTTGCCGCCATAGACATCTTCGTCAAAACCAACAATCATGATTCTTTCACGATGTTGTGGTACGTATGTTTGACCGTCCATAACAAGATAGTGTACAGAATAACGCAATTCCTTGAGCGTGTTATATATGACACGGAAGGTATTTCCCTTATCGTGTGAAGTCAGGTTCTTCACATTCTCCAAGAAGAATGCTTTGGGACGATGGCGACTAATAATATCTGCAACGTCAAAGAAAAGTGTTCCTTGAGTCTTGTCCTTGAAGCCAGTCTCACGTCCAAGACTTTTCTTTTTGGAAACGCCAGCTATAGAGAATGGTTGGCAAGGGAATCCTGCACAAAGAATATCGAACTTCTCAGGGATATACGATTTGGTGACTTCTTTGGTTATGTCGCCAAAAGGCATGTCGCCAAAGTTTGAGAAATACGTCTTCTGTGAGTAGGCATTCCATTCAGATGAGAAGACACATTTACCTCCTTGTGCCTGCATGGCCAGGCGGAAACCGCCCATGCCTGCAAACAAATCAATGAAAGTAAACTTGGGATTTTCAGGGGCAGGGAACGGAACCTTGAAAAAGTCAGAAAAGAGCTCATTCTCTAACGGACTTTCTGCTGCCATCCATACGACTTCATCGCTAATATCTTTCCACATAGGATTCTTCCGGTCCTGTTGGTGTTTGTACTCAATGAAATCTCGTATCGCTCCTAGAATCTCATAACGCTTCTCGCCTGATACTATGTCGTGCTTGTCTTTAAGGGTATGAAGGTATTGACTCAATATGGCAACCTGCGTCTCGTAGGATGCTGGGCCATATATCTTCAGTCCGTCTTCTGTCAACTCTTCAGGCAGTTCTGATATTTTAACTTCTGTCGTTGCCATTGTTCGTGTCTTTACTTTATCCCGCAAATTTAGATAAAAAAATGGGAAATTGTAATACTGTCGATATAAAAAAGAAAACAATTTTTCTCGAATTGGGGCGTTTTTTAATGGCACTACCCAAAATTCACGCGGTAGTCGCAGTTCTTGTAGTCGCTGCAGCCGTAAGCAGTGCGACCTTTTATTATTATACCCTTGCCGCACTTGGGACATACGGTGCCTATTATGCTGTCGTCAGCATGGGGCGCGGTAGAGCTGGTGGGCGCGGCTGGTGTTGGCGCTGGTGCAGAAACAGGTGCTGAGGCACCCTTCTTAGCGGTGCCCTTTTTGACGCCGCTCTTCGCAGTTTTTTTCTTTTTCTCTTCCTTCTCGTCCACTATGGTGATGCGACGGTTGGTGGGGTCGGTCATTACTTGTTGCACTATGCCATGTACCTGCTGCTTCAGTTCTTCTATGAACTGCCCAGCATCGTATTCGCGGCGTTCTATCTCGCGCAACTTCTTCTCCCAGATACCAGTCAGTTCGCAACTCTTCAACAGGTCCTCGCGTATCAGGTCTATCAGTTCTATGCCTGTGACAGTGGCGACCAGGTTCTTGCGTTCACGCCTTATGTAGTGGCGTTTGAAGAGAGTCTCTATTATCCCTGCCCGCGATGACGGGCGTCCTATGCCGTTTTCCTTCATGGCAGCCCTCAGTTCCTCGTCGTCCACAAACTTGCCTGCTGTCTCCATGGCTTGCAGCAGGGTGGCCTCGGTGTAGTATTTCGGTGGGGTGGTCTGCTTCTCGGTCAGTGTGGGTTCGTGAGGTCCGCTCTCGCCCTTGGTGAAGGGTGGCAGGGTGCGCTCCTCCTCGTTCTTCTCCTCACGGCTGTCGGCAGCATCCTTCTCGTATATGCGTCTCCATCCTGGGTCGAGTATCTCCTTGCCGCTCACTTTGAAGTCTACGCTCTCCACACGTCCCATCACCGTGGTAGTGGCGTATTTGCAGGGTGGATAGAATACGCTGATGAAGCGGCGCGTCACCAGGTCGTACACATGCTTCTCCATATCGGTCAGTCCCACTGCCGCCACTCCCGTGGGTATGATGGCATGGTGGTCGGTCACCTTGCTCGTGTCGAACACTTTCTTGCTCTTGGGCAGCGTGGTACCTATCAGTGGAGCCGTCAGTGCCTCGTATCCGCGTAGTCCGCGTAGTATGGCGGGGCACTTAGGGTAGATGTCGTCGCTCAGGTACTGGGTGTCTACACGCGGATAGGTGGTCAACTTATGTTCGTAGAGTGTCTGTATGGTGTTGAGGGTCAGTTCGGCACTCATGCCGAACTTCTTGTTACAGTCCACCTGCAGCGTGGTCAGGTCGTAGAGTCGCGGTGGTGCCTCGGTGCCGTTTTTCTTCTGCACGTCGGTCACGGTGAATGGCTTCCCCTCGATGGTGGCAAATGCCTGTTCGCCCTCTTCCTTGCTGGTGAAGCGCCCCTTGGTGGCGGTGAACACCACACCGCGGTATTTGGTGGCAAGCACCCAGTAGGGTTCGGGCACGAACTGTTCTATCTCTCGCTGGCGGTTTACTATCAGTGCGAGGGTAGGGGTCTGCACCCTGCCTATGGAGAGCACCTGCCGCCCCTGGCCGAAGCGCAGGGTGTACAGGCGTGTGGCATTCATGCCCAGCAGCCAGTCGCCTATGGCACGACTCAGTCCTGCCATGTACAGCGGCTGATAGTCCTGTTCGTCGCGCAGGTTCTGAAAACCCTCGCGTATGGCCTCGTCGGTCATCGACGATATCCACAGCCGCCGCACCGGACAGCGAGCACCAGCCTTTTGCATCACCCACCGTTGTATCAGTTCACCCTCCTGGCCGGCATCGCCGCAGTTCACTATGCTATCGGCATGTTGCATCAGCCTCTCTATCACGGCAAACTGTTTCTTCACTCCTTCGTCCTCTATCAGTTTTATGCCGAAGCGGGGTGGTATCATGGGCAATGAGGTGAGGTTCCACTTGCGCCACGCGTCGGTATAGTCGTGTGGCTCTTTGAGCGTGCACAGGTGGCCGAAGGTCCATGTCACCTGATATCCGTTGCCCTCCATATATCCCTGGTGTGCGTTGTTGGCACCAATGATACGTGCTATGTCGCGTGCCACACTGGGCTTCTCTGCTATGCAAACTATCATATTTACATCAATTATCGAATAATGTTGGCGTATGAGCCATCTTTAACCGGAAGAAAATTCTTTTCTTTTCTTTGAATTCTTCTACAGACTCCATCTCTCTTAGAAATTTCTTCATCTTGTTATCAGACCATGACACATTAATCTTTGACTTGATTTCTTGACTTGTTCTCTGCTCTGTGGTCAGTAACTTGATGATTGTGGCTTTATACTCATCGTTCGACACCTTCTTAGGAATTGAGGAGATACCAATAATGGTGGGGGTACCTTCCATATCGACAGCCTTCGCTCCCTTTTCTATCAAAGTCATATTTGCTGTTTTTTCTCCACTCTCTGGTATTCTGATATAGATGTCCCTTCCTTTCCTCAACCCATCTATCACTCCCGACCATGTGCCCCCCTTACTGTCGCTCTGGGCTACGTATATACTTCTGCCCAGGGCATATATGATGGAATTTCTTGACATGGCATGTTCCACACTCCATGGGGCTTTAGGGTGAAATGTGCTGAGTACGAGGATTTTTCCCTGTAATATCTGTTTATAGTACTGCTTAAATCCTGTACCAAAAGTTGTTATGCCTTGTGGGAGTACGATAATACTCTCACCACCATTTCTGATGGCAGCATCCAGAGCATGTCGGTCAACACCTTTTGCAAAGCCACTGACAATAATGTTACCTTTGCTGACCTCTTTGTGTGCTACGTTTTCAGTAAAGGTCAGAGCATTGTTATTGGCATAGCGAGAGCCAACTATTGCAACACTTTCCTTCTTTAGTAATTGTAGATTTCCCTTTGTGAAAATCACGGTAGGAGCACCCTGTTTTAAGTTGTCTTTTAGTGCTCTGGGAAAATCGGCAGAGTCTATCGGAATTATATTATATCCTTGTGCCAATAGTTCCTCAACCAGAAATGAGTTGTTGGCGAGTTGGGATTTAGCCTCAGAAAAGAGTCGTTTTTCATCGGAGTCAAGTCCCAGTTCGTCCCACAGCGAAGCTTCTTCAAATAATTGAATAATAGAAATGCGTGGTGAATGCAAATAGCACTTGACATAAATCTCATTCTTACGTTTTGTCCACATCTTTGGAATCATGGCAAGTGTGACCCAATAGGTTAATTCTTGTTTCATTATTGCGTGCCTCCTACAGTTTTTGCTATTACTACAGGAACAATATAATTTGCTCCTTTTTTTGTTAATAATCTGCCGATTTCTTTAAGTGTTTCACCGCTATCGTAGATGTCATCAATTACAATCACATTCTTTCCGCTAAGGTTGATGTCTATGTCAAATGCATCCTTTATGTTATCTTGTTTGCCATATCGGTTTTGAAACACCTTTTGTTCTCTTGTTTCTCTTATCTTCTTCAAACTGTGACAAATAGGTGTCTTTATGACGGAAGAAAACTTCGAAGCAAAATTTTTCACCAGATTGCCTGAGTGAGTGGGAGGGACATATAAGACCAGGTCAAAATGGTACTTCCCAAACCACTTTCCAAATGCCTTTAGGGTCAAGCGCAGCAGGAAGTCTGGAAAATCGCCGCCATTCTCGTATTTGCTGCGATTGATGGCTGCTCCTACATTAGATACCCCATAGTAAGATGCCGCTATACCATCGGTAATGTGTGATTTCTCTTGTCTGTGATGTGTCATTATTTCCTCTAAGGTGGTAGCCTCGTTGGCACTAAAGTCTGACATGTCAATGTGATTGTGGTATCGGTTGACAAGTTCCTTATCGCGATATACATCTATGATGTCGGGTGAGGAAATCTTTATTGTCAGACGCACTTTCTCCCCGTTCTGGCTCTTGGCATATCTGTAAGTCGACTCACAGAGTTCAAGTTTCGGAAAATAGGACTCTCTAAACTGTCTGAGCCTTTCTGTCAGTACTGCATCTTGGTTGGTCAGATCTATCTTTGCTAGGTTGGTGTTGTCGCAGTTCGTATACTCTATTTGCTCGTTGCTGTCAAGGAAATTGCAGAGGTATTTCATTCTTGGAGTCTTCGTATAAACATATTCCTCCATCCTTCTCAAATCCTCCAATTTAGCCTTCCTCAATTCTTCAAATAACTTGTAGTCGAATGGTTTCGCGCCATATTGGTATTCGTATCTCTTTACGCTTCCATATTTTACTTCTTTGATTATACCCTGATCAATCAAGTCGTATTTTATTACACGAACTTCTCCCTGTTTTAGGTTACCTTTTTTCATCAATTCCTTTTCCATAAGAGGTTCATCGAGGAGCATATTTACAACCTTGGTGTACTTCTCTTGTGCAGGTCTGGCATTATCTATAAATGATTTTGGCAATAATATGTCGTAAGCCAGTTGTTCTTCACCTACTTTGGTGTCGTTGTAAAATAGTATTATTTCTGTGGGTAATCCATCACGTCCACCTCTGCCTATTTCCTGGTAGTAGTGTATAGGCGAGGCTGGCATCTGTGTGTGTATCACAAAGCGGATATCAGGCTTGTCTACCCCCATCCCTAGTGCATTGGTAGAAACAATGCATTTCCAGCGATTGTCCATCAGACCTTTTTCAACATCTTTCCTCGTTTCTGCATCATACCCAGCATTGTAGTCAATGGCATCTATACCCACATACTGTAGCCATTTGGCATACACCTCAGTATTAAGTCGTGTACCCGTATAAATGATACCTGTACCCTGCATTCTGTTAATATTTTCTGCGAGCCAAATCATTTTTTCATCTTCGCTCTTTACGCGTATTACGCGAAGTCTGAAATTGCTTCTAAAGAGTGATCCTCTAATAGTTGTCAGTTTCCCGCCAATTTGTTGTTCTATATCGTGTTGCACACGTTTTGTTGCTGTGGCTGTGGTAGCAAGAACAGGCATGTGAGCAGGAAGCAACTGAACTAAATTGATAATTCTGCGGAAGGCTGGCCTGAAATCATGTCCCCAAGTAGAGATGGTATGCGCCTCATCAATTACTATCATAGACAAATTCATTTGTCTTACAGCTTCAATCCAGTGCTCGTTCTCTTGCCTTTCCGGAGCAATGTATAGAATTTTCACTTTTCCGGAAATGGCTTGCTCTATCACATTGTCGTTTTCTTCATGGCTTTGTTCGCTGTTGATATATGCAGCCTTGATACCCTTTTGTATTAAGCTGTTCACTTGATCTCTCATGAGGGCTATCAGAGGAGAGAAGACAACGGTCATACCTGGAAACAGGCAGGCGGGAAATTGATAGCAAAGGGATTTACCAAAACCTGTTCTTTCTATCATTAAAACCCTTTTGCCAGTCAAAATCATAGAAACAGCATTCCATTGTTCATCATAGAAATGGTCTATTCCGAATATTTTCTTTAACTGTTGTTCTGCTTGAACCCTGTTCATAATGCAAATAACCGATTTTGTATGTAATATAGCAATGTCCCGTGCATCTTCTCATCATCTCCTCGCAAGTTTTCGACTACAAAGATAGAAAAAGAATTGCAGACTATCGCAAAATTTACGCGATAATCTGCAAAAAATACATTTCTTTGGATGAAATTATTCTCGTAGCGCTCAGTTCCTGAACACCAGTCCGTCGCCGAAACTGTCTACGGTGATGGGGCGGTCGGTGTGCACCTCGTCGGCGAGTATGCGTTTCGAGAGGTCGTTGAGCAGCATCCGCTGTATGGCGCGTTTCACGGGACGTGCACCCATCTCAGGGTCATAGCCCTCTTCTGCCATCTCTTCTATGGCCTGCGGTGTCACCTGCAGGTCTATGCCCTGTGGCTCCAGCATCTGCTGCACACTCTTTATCTGCAGTCTCACCACATCGGCTATCTGTGTGCGTGTGAGCGGTGTGAACATGATGGTCTCGTCTATACGGTTCAGAAATTCCGGACGGATGGTCTGTTTCAGCATCTGCATCAGTTGTCCGCTCAGCACCTCTGTGTCGCGCTCGCTCAGTTCACCGTCACCCTGCGTGTGGGTGCCCACGTATTCGCGTATCAACTGACTGCCCAGGTTGCTGGTCATGATGATGATGGTGTTCTTGAAGTTGGCTGTCCTTCCCTTGTTGTCGGTCAACCTGCCGTCGTCGAGCACTTGCAGCAGGATGTTGAACACATCGGGGTGAGCCTTCTCTATCTCGTCAAACAGCACCACCTGGTATGGCTTGCGTCTCACAGCCTCTGTCAGTTGTCCTCCTTCGTCATAGCCCACATATCCCGGAGGTGCACCGATGAGTCGACTCACGGTGTGCTTCTCCTGATATTCGCTCATGTCTATACGTGTCATCATCCTCTCGTCGTTGAACAGGTATTCCGCCAGTGCCTTAGCCAGTTCGGTCTTTCCCACACCCGTGGTGCCCAGGAAGATGAACGAGGCTATCGGTCGCTTCGGATCTTGCAGTCCGGCACGGCTGCGGCGCACGGCATCTGCCACTGCCCGGATGGCGGGTTCCTGACCCACCACACGGCGGTGCAGTTCCTCCTCCAGGTGCAGCAGTTTCTCTCTCTCGCTCTGCAGCATCCTGTTTACCGGTATGCCCGTCCATCGGCTCACCACCTCTGCTATGTCATCGGCGGTCACCTCTTCACGCACCAAGGCATCGCCATCCTGCGACTGGTGCAGGTGTTCCTGAGCCTTCTGTATCTGCTGCTCCAGTTGCTGCAACTTGCCATAGCGTATCTCTGCCACCCTGCCGTAGTTGCCTTCGCGCTCGGCACGTTCAGCCTCAAACTTCAGTTGCTCTATCTGTTGCTTGGCCTGCTGTATCTCGTTCACTATGCCTTTCTCACTCTCCCAGCGTGCACGGTAAGCCGTCTCCTGTTCGCGCAGTTCGGCTATCTCCTTGTCCAGCGTGGAGAGTTTGTCGGTGTCGTTCTCGCGCTTGATTGCCTCGCGCTCTATCTCCAGTTGTGCCAGTCGGCGGCTTATCTCATCCAGTTCTTCAGGCACACTGTCGCGCTCCATGCGCAGTTTGGCTGCTGCCTCGTCCATCAGGTCTATAGCCTTGTCGGGCAGGAAGCGCTCGCTGATGTAGCGTTCGGAGAGTTGCACGGCGGCTATGCAGGCATCGTCCTGTATACGCACACGGTGGTGGTTCTCATAACGCTCCTTCAGTCCACGCAGTATGGATATGGCGCTCAGTTCATCCGGCTCGTCCACCATCACCGTCTGGAAACGGCGTTCCAGGGCCTTGTCCTTCTCGAAATACTTCTGATATTCGTTGAGCGTAGTGGCACCTATGGCCCTCAGTTCACCCCTTGCCAGTGCCGGTTTCAGTATGTTGGCTGCGTCCATGGCTCCCTCGCCACCGCCGGCACCCACCAGCGTGTGTATCTCATCGATAAACAGTATTATCTGTCCATCGGCTTTGGTCACCTCTTTAATCACGCTTTTCAGTCGCTCTTCAAATTCGCCCTTGTACTTGGCGCCTGCCACCAACTGCCCCATGTCCAGCGAGTAGAGTTGTTTGTCGCGCAGGTTCTCGGGCACGTCGCCGCGCACTATACGCTGTGCCAGACCCTCTACTATGGCTGTCTTGCCCGTACCGGGTTCGCCTATCAGTATGGGGTTGTTCTTTGTGCGGCGCGATAGTATCTGCAGCAGTCGTCTTATCTCATCGTCACGTCCTATCACGGGGTCCAGTTTGCCCTGTCGTGCCTCTGCCACCAGGTTCTTGGCATACTTCTCCAGACTCTGGTAGTTCTCATCGCCCGACTGGCTCTGTACTTTCTCCCCCTTGCGCAGTTCGTCCACCGCCTTGCGTGCATCGTTCATCGTCACTCCGGCATCCTTCAGCATCTGCGACGCCGTGCTGTTCACCTCTATCAGTGCCAACAGCAGCGGTTCTATGCTCACATACTCATCGCCCATCTTCTCAGAGATGGCCATGGTGCGCTGCATCACCTGGTTTGAAGTGCTGCTCAGATACGGCTCGCCGCCCTCCACCCGTGGCAGGTGTTTGATGCTCTGCTCTACTACACGCTTCAGTTGTGACATATTGGCACCGCATTTCTGTAGTACAAAGGTCACCACATCGGCTCCCTTCTCTATGATACCACCCAACAGGTGCTCTGGTTCTATCACCTGCTGACCGTGGCGTTCTGCCAGGCTAACTGCTTCTTGCACAGCACCTGCAGCCTTGATTGTAAATTTGTCTAATGTCATTTTCCTATTCTCCTTTCTTTGTGATTTGTTGCTTTCTGATACACCCTGTTTCAAACATTATGCCTATGCTCGGATGCTGACAAAATGTCAGTGTTCGAAGGGCTGCTCATAGGGCTTTGCGCTGTCGTTACACCCTCTCGCCATGCTAAAGTACGTGCTATTTTGAAAATATTAGGTGGTTTCCTCTCTTTTCTGCCGAAAAAAGTTTATTTTTGCAAACTTTGAATAATAACACGCTATTTCTACAAGAAGAGATGATATCTGTCGAGTCACTGAAGGTTGAGTTTGGGGTAAAACCCTTGTTCCAGAATGTATCGTTCGTGGTCAACGACCGCGAGCGGGTGGCACTTGTGGGCAAGAACGGAGCAGGCAAGTCTACACTGCTCAAGATCATCGCAGGCATGCAGGCACCCACCGCGGGCCATGTGTCTGTGCCCCAGGATACCACCGTGGGCTATCTGCCACAGGTGATGAACCTCACCGACACTCGCACCGTGATAGACGAGACCCGTCTCGCCTTTGCCGACACCATGCGTCTGCAACGACGCGTGGAACAGATGCAGCACCAGATAGAGGAGCGCACCGACTATGAGAGTGAGGAGTACATGGCATTGGTGGAGCGCTTCACACAGGCGCAGGAGCGTCTGCAACTGATGAACGCCAGTCATGCCGAGGCAGAGATGGAGCGTACACTCACCGGACTGGGCTTCACGCGCGATGACTTCCAACGTCCCACGGGCGAGTTTTCCGGCGGTTGGCGCATGCGTATCGAACTGGCAAAGATACTGCTCATGCGCCCCGACGTGCTCCTGCTCGACGAGCCCACCAACCACCTCGACATAGAGAGCATACAGTGGCTCGAACAGTTTCTCGCCCTCTCACCATCTGCCGTCATACTCGTCAGTCACGACCGCGCCTTCATCAACAATGTCACCACACGCACCCTCGAGATATCCTGCGGACAGGTGATAGACTACCGTGTGAAATACGATGAGTATGTCACCCTGCGTGCCCAGCGCCGCGAACAGCAGTTGCGCGCCTACGAGAACCAGCAGCGCGAGATAGCAGAGATGCGCGACTTCATAGAGCGCTTCCGCTATAAAGCCACCAAGGCAGTGCAGGTGCAGAGCCGCATCAAGCAACTCGCCAAGATAGTGCCCATCGAGGTGGACGAGGTGGACCGCTCCGCCATGCACCTGAAGTTTCCACCCTGCCTGCGCAGCGGCGACTTCCCCGTCATCGCCGACGAGGTGGAGAAGCACTACGGCGACCACCAGGTGTTCAGCCATGTCAACCTCACACTGCGCCGTGGCGAGAAGGTGGCATTCGTGGGCAAGAACGGTGAGGGGAAGTCTACTCTGGTGAAGTGCATAATGAACGAGATACCCCATGGCGGCACCCTCAAGATAGGACACAATGTGCAGATAGGCTATTTCGCACAAAACCAGGCGCAACTGCTCGACGAGAGCATCACCGTATACGATACCATCGACCAGGTGGCACGCGGCGAGGTGCGCCTGCGCATCAATGATATCCTCGGCGCATTCATGTTTGGAGGCGAGGCATCGGAGAAGAAGGTGCGGGTGCTCAGCGGTGGCGAACGCAGCCGATTGGCCATGATACGCCTGCTGCTCGAACCCGTCAACCTGCTCATACTCGACGAGCCCACCAACCACCTCGACATGCCGTCGAAGGACGTGCTCAAGGAGGCCATACGGGCATTCGACGGCACTGCCATACTGGTGAGCCACGACCGTGAGTTCCTCGACGGACTGGTCACCAAGGTCTATGAGTTTGGTGGTGGCAAGGTGCGCGAACACCTCGGTGGCATATACGACTTCCTGCAGTCACGCCGTGTGAGCGAACTGCATGAACTGGGTGCTACGTCCCCGTCCACCACTCCTTCACCGTCAGCCTCCTCACCGCAACAGGCACCCTCGGTGCAGAAGGTGAGTTATGAGGAGAGGCGCGAACGGCAGCGGCAACTGCGGCGCATAGAGAAAAGCGTGAGTGAGAGCGAGGACAAGATAGAACGTATGGAAAAGCGACTGAAAGAACTCGACAGCATACTCTGCACACCCGAGGGAGCCAGCGATGTCACCCTCATCACCGAATACACCACCACCTGCCAGGCACTCGACCAAGAGGTGCAGCGCTGGGAACAACTCTCCGAACAGGCTGAAGAAATGAAACAGACTATAAACACATAACAATCAATAGCAATATGAAGACTATCAAACAATTACTCTCTGTCATGGCTATAGCATCCATTACTGCCGGTGCCTCTGCACAGACCACACTGCAGTCGGGCATCAACCTGAAAGACCTCGACACATCCGCCTCTGCCGGCAACGACTTCTACCAGTACGCCTGCGGAGGGTGGATGCAGGCACACCCGCTGCCTGCTGCCTACTCGCGCTACGGCTCGTTCGACCGTCTGGCGGAAGATAACAACAAACGTATAAACAGTATACTCACCGAACTGCAACAGGGACACTATGCCAAGGGAACGGTGGAGCAGAAACTCGGCGACTACTACACACTCGCCATGGACTCCGTACGCCGCAACCGCGAGGGCGTGAGACCCGTGCTGCCCGTGATGGACGAGATAGAGAAAGCCAAGACCGTGTATGCTCTCAAACAACTGCAACTGAAGTATGCCACCTTCGGCTATGGCATACCCATGGGCATCTATTTCGGCGCCGATGAGAAGAATGCCAGCATGAACATACTCAACGTGTCGCAGGGTGGCATCACACTCGGACAGAAAGAGTACTACCTGGACAACGACTCTGCCACAGCCTCCATACGCGAGGCATACAAGAAACACATCGTGCGCATGTTCTGCCTCTATGGTTTCAAGGAGGGTGCCGCCACCAAGAAGATGAACCTCATACTCGACCTGGAGACCAAACTGGCACAGGCTTCGAAGTCGCGCACCGAACTGCGCGATGTGGAGGCCAACTACAACAAGATGAGCACTGCCGACTTTGAGAGTCGATACCCACACCTGCGCCTCACTGCACTGATGAATGCCGACGGTGTGGCTACCCCCCTCTTCCCCGAGGTGGTGGTGGGACAGCCCGACTTCTTCGCCGCTGCCAACAACCTGTTCCGCGACATCACTCCCGACCAGTTGCGCGCATACATGCAGTGGGACCTCATCATGTCCTCTGCCGGCTATCTGAGCGATAAGGTGCAAGCCACCAACTTCGACTTCTTCGGCAAGACCATGAGTGGCAGGAAGGAAGACCACCCACGCTGGAAACGTGCCACCAACCAGGTGGAGAGTCAGATGGGCGAGGCACTCGGCCGCATGTATGTGGAGCGCTACTTCCCCGCCCAGGCAAAGGCACGCATGGAGGCACTGGTGCGCAACCTGCAGGTGGCTCTCAGTCAGCGTATCGATGCTCAGGAGTGGATGAGCGAGAGCACCAAGAAAAACGCACATGAGAAACTCGATGCCTTCTACGTGAAGATAGGCTATCCCGACAAGTGGAAAGACCTCTCCGCACTCAATATCGACCCCAAGAAGTCATACTACGAGAACGTGCAGGAGTGCCGCCGTTTCTGGAGCAAGTACAACAACGACCACAAGGCAGGCAAACCCGTCGACAATACCGAGTGGTTCATGACACCGCAGACCGTCAACGCCTACTACAACCCCACTACCAACGAGATATGCTTCCCCGCTGGCATACTGCAGGTACCCTTCTTCGACATGAACGCTGATGACGCGTTCAACTACGGTGCCATCGGTGTGGTGATAGGGCATGAGATGACCCACGGCTTCGACGACCAGGGACGCCATTACGATAAGACAGGAAACATGGTGGACTGGTGGACAGAGGACGATGCCAAGGGCTTCAATGCACGCGCCGACCAGTATGCAGAGTTCTTCGGCAAGATAAAGGTGCTGCCCGACCTCAGCGCCAATGGCAGACTGACACTGGGTGAGAACCTCGCCGACCACGGCGGACTGCAGGTGGCTTTCCATGCCTTCCGCAATGCCACTGCCGACCATCCGCTGCCCGTCATTGACGGACTGACACCCGAACAGCGCTTCTTCCTGGCATACGCAGGGGTGTGGGCTGGCAATATCACCGAGAAGGAGATAAGACAGCGCACCAAGAGCGACCCCCACTCCCTCGGACGCTGGCGCGTGAACGGCGCACTGCCACACATCGACATGTGGTACGATGCGTTCAATGTGAAACCCACCGACGCTATGTATCTGCCCAAGGAACAGCGTCTTAACCTCTGGTAAACCACTATGCCGCTAAGATTGCCCGATAGGCTGCCAGCCATAGACCTGCTCAAGAGGGAGAATATCTTCGTGATGGACGCCACACGCGCCCACTCGCAGGATATTCGCCCCCTGCGCATCGTCATACTCAATCTCATGCCTATCAAGGTCACTACCGAGACCGACCTCATACGCCTGCTCTCCAACACTCCGCTGCAGATAGAAATCACTTTCATGAAACTGCGCAGCCACACTCCCAAGAATACTCCCGTGGAACACATGATGATGTTTTACGAGGAGTTTGAACTGCTGCGCCACCAGAATTTCGACGGCATGATAGTGACGGGTGCACCGGTGGAGCAACTGGACTTCGAGGAGGTGGGCTACTGGCCCGAGTTGCAGGAGATTATGTCATGGGCACGCACCCATGTCACCAGCACACTCTATATCTGCTGGGCGGCTCAGGCAGCACTCTACTACCACTACGGCATACACAAACACCTGTTGCCCAAGAAGATGTTTGGCATATACCCTCAGCAGATACTACATCCCCTGTTGCCCATCTTCCGTGGCTTCGACGATACATTCAACATGCCGCAGAGCCGACACTCCGAAGTGGACCCCCTGGAGGTGGAACAGCATCCCGACCTGCATGTCATAGCGCGGTCGGAGAGGAGCGGGGTGGGCATTGTCATGGCACGCGGCGGCAGGGAGTTCTTCATCACCGGACACCTGGAGTATGCACCCGGCACACTCGACAGCGAGTATCAGCGCGACCGCAACATACGCACCGACGTGTTGCCACCGATCAACTACTACGTAGACAATATCCCCGACCGCGGACCGCATGTCACGTGGAGGGCACACGCCAACCTGTTCTTCAACAACTGGGTCAACTACTACGTGTATCAGGAGACACCGTACAATCTCGACGATATCAGATAACCACCACTACGATGAGTCACAGACAGAGAGCCATAGAACTGCTGGCACCGGCGCGCAACTTAGAGTGCGGCATGGCTGCCATAGACCACGGTGCCGATGCCGTGTATGTGGGTGCCACACACCTCGGTGCTCGTGCCGCAGCCACCAATAGCATCGATGATGTGGCTGCTCTCTGTCACTATGCCCACCGCTATGGGGCACGCGTCTATGCCACGGTCAATACCTTTGTATACGACAGCGAACTGCCTTCGCTGCCCTCGCTGCTCCTCGCTCTGGCACAGGCAGGCGTGGATGCACTGCTGGTGCAGGACATGGCTGTGGTGGAGTGTGTACGCCGCCTGCAGACAGAGGGTCATAGCATGCCCGCGCTCCATGCCTCCACACAGACCGATATACGCACACCAGAGAGGGCACGGTGGTTGGCTGCCCAGGGCATGAGCCGACTGGTGCTGGCACGTGAACTCTCACTCGACGAGATAGCACGCATACACAGCGAGGTGCCCCAGGCTTCTATCGAGGTGTTTGTGCACGGAGCCCTCTGCGTGTCCTACTCGGGTGCATGCACTGCCTCGCAGTACTGCTTCTCGCGCAGTGCCAACAGGGGCGAGTGCGCGCAGTTCTGCCGCATGCCCTTCACCCTCGTCGACAGCACCGGTGCCGTGGTGGCACACCGTGCACACCTGCTCTCGCTGCGCGACATGTGCCGCATCCACCATCTCGAGGCTCTGCTCCAGGCAGGTGTCAGTTCGCTCAAGATAGAGGGACGTCTCAAGGATGCCGATTATGTGAAAAACGTTGTGGCTGCCTATTCTCAGCGGTTAGACGCGATCATCGACCGCCACCCCGACCTCTACTGCAGGGCGTCGCTCGGACATACCACATACACCTTCCAGCCCGACGTGAACCGCACGTACAACCGCGGTTACACCGAGTATTTCCTCAACGGCCGCACTGCCGATATATGGTCGCCACTCACCCCCAAAGCCACCGGACCGCGTATAGGCAGGGTGAAGAGCATCGCCCACCGCACCATCGTGGTGAGCACCACTACACCGCTCGCCAATGGCGATGGGCTCTGTTTCTTCGACCCCGACGGTCAGTTGGTGGGCTTTCGTGTGAATAGGGTAGAGGGCAATCATGTCTTCCCACTCTCCATGCCGCCGCGTCTCACCGTGGGCGCCACCTTATACCGCAACGCCGACCAAAGCATGACAGCGGCACTCTCGCGCAATTCGGCACAGCGACGCATACCCATATCGCTCACGCTCGCTCACCACGATGAAGCCCTGTGGCTCACTGCCACCGTGTGTCAGAGGCCTCTCCTCACTGCCACTTGCCATACACCATACAAGTACGAGGAGGCACGGCAACCGCAGACCGACGTGCAGCGAAGACAGTTGGAGAAATGGGGCAACACAGTGTTCGCTGCCGACAGCATCACCCTCTCACAGGGTATGGACCACCTCTTCATACCCGCCACCGTCCTCGCCACGCTGCGCAGGAATGTGTCAGACGCCCTCTCGCAGTTGGTGACAGACTCACTGCCACACACCGAACCATTCACTCCACCCATGCCACCGGCTCATCCCGGAGCCGCACCTCTGGCAGCCAATGCCTTGGCAGCCGATTACTACCGCGAGCGCGGCATCAGTCCCGTGCCAGCCTTCGAGGTGGAGTCCACACACCATCCGCTCCTCATGGAGTGCCGCCACTGTCTGCGCTTCTCCTTAGGACATTGCGTGCGCAGGGGAGGTACACCTCCCACTTGGCGCGAACCCCTCTCTCTGGTGCTCGACGATGGGCGCCGCTTCCCCTTGCAGTTTGACTGCTCTCACTGTCAGATGAATGTATATGGCCAGGATTAGGATATTGCTCATACTGCTCGCCTCAGCCATGCTCACAGGCTGCTATAACCGTCGCACCACGGCGGTCACCCTGCCTGCGCAGTACACCAACCAACAGATAGACAGCATCGTGTTTGCTGCCACACACTACTACACCGATAATTTCAACTTCGTGGTGCGTGCCGACTCACTGTGGCTCACACGGCAGACACCCGAGGAATGGGTCAGCCGACTCGCCGTCGACTCCTTCGCAGTGCCAGTCAACACCCGTCTGGTGGTGGCAGACATACGCGTATTGCCCACCGACAGCGTCGACTCCGTATGGGTGCAGTTGGCACAGGACCAGTCCACCTTCGGATGGATACACGAGAGTCAGTTGCTGCCGCGTGTCGACCCCGACGACCCCATTTCGCAGTTCATCTCCTTCTTCTCCAACACCCACCTGCTCATCTTCCTTGTCATGGTCATCGTCATCGTGGTGGGCTACAGCATGCGTATCCTGCTGCGGCGCAATGCCCATATAGTGCACATTCGCGATATCGACACCTTCTATCCCACACTCCTCGCTCTGCTCGTGGCAGTCTCTGCCACCCTCTATAGCACCATCCAACTCTTTGCTCCCGAGGCATGGCGCGAGTTTTATTTCCATCCCACACTCAACCCCTTCCGCCAGAGCGGACTGCTCTTCTTCTTCCTTACCTCCGTATGGTCTATGGTCATCGTGTCGATAGCAGCCATAGACGATACCTTCCGCCATCTGCATTTCGGCGAGGCAGTGCTCTATCTGCTCGGGCTGGCTGGCCTCTGCGCCCTCAACTACGTGGTGTTCAGTCTCACCACCCTCGTCTATGTGGGATATGTGCTGTTGGCAGCCTACATAGCCTTTGCCTTTTACCGCTATTTCCATGTCACACGCAGCAAATACCTATGCGGCCAGTGTGGCATGCAGATGCATCACAAGGGGGTGTGTCCGCACTGTGGGGCGGTAAATAGTTAAAATCATTAAAAATGATGATTGTGCACCACACAAAAAAGCACTAACTTTGCACCCGAGATACAGACATTCACTGTATATGTAACGAAAGATATGAAGAAAATTTACAAATTTATTGCTGCCCTCATGCTGATCAGCACAGGGCTCCCGCTTTCTGTCAGTGCCGCTGACGAAAATGATTCTCCCATCGACTCGCTGCGCCCATACGACCTGGACGAGGTGGTGGTGGTCTCCCAACCTAAGGATGTCTTCCAACTGCGTCTGCAGCCCATCAGTTCCAATATGTTCTCCACCGAGGATATGCAGGAATTGGGTGCACGCGACCTCAGACAACTCACGCAATTCGTGCCTTCGGTCACCATGCCCGAATACGGTTCACGCCTCACCTCTTCTATATATGTGCGCGGTGTGGGCTCGCGTGTGAATAGTCCCTCCGTGGGTTTCTATATAGACAATATGCCTATACTCTCCAAGACGGCGTACAACTTCCATGTGTACGATGTGGAGCGCATAGATGTGCTTCGCGGTCCGCAGGGCACTCTCTATGGCAATAATGTGGAGGGTGGACTGGTGCGCGCATACACACGCAACCCCATGACCTATCAGGGCACCGACGTGAACCTGAGTATCGGCACTCGCCTGTTCAGAAATGTGGAGGTGGCTCACCACCAGCGTTTCTCCGATGCTGTCGCCCTGTCGGTGGCTGCCTTCTACGGAGGTACCAACGGCTTCCGTCGCAATGCCTTCGACGACCAGCGTGCCGACCGCATGAACGAGGCTGGAGCACGCACCCGTCTGGTGCTGCACCCCTCATCGCGATTCTCACTCGACGTGGTGGCAGACTATCAGTACGTGCGCGAGAATGCCTTCCCCTACGGACGCCTCGATATACAGTCTGGCAGTGTGGAGCAGCCCAATACCAACCGTCAGAGCAACTACCGCCGCAATATGTTCAATACCGCGGTCAACATGAAGTACTCTGCCGCTAAGTTTGATATCTTCTCCACCACCTCATATCAGTTCCTCAAGGACTACATGCTCATGGATCAGGACTACCTGCCCATTGACTTCATGCACCTGCAGCAGAGGCAGTTGCACAACGGACTGTCCGAGGAACTGGTGTTCAAGAGTAAGTATGACGGCATCTGGCATGCCACCACCGGACTCTTCATCTCAAAGTCGTGGCTCAAGACCTGGGCACCCGTCGACTTCGGCGAGGGTATCACCGGACCTATCGCCAACGGCATACAGACAGCCATGTACAATGCCATGGTGCGTTCCATGGCGGCTGGAATGATAGCAGGCGGTATGCCTGAAGCAGCAGCCATGGCTGCCGCAGCCAAGGCCATAGAGAGTAGGGGCGGTGTGACCATGGATGTGAATATGGAGGTGCCGGGCACGTTCCGCACTCCGCAGTTCAACCTCGGCGTGTTCCACGAGTCGAACATCGAAATCACTCCCCGTTTCACTGCCACCATCGGACTGCGCTACGACTACAACCGTCAGAGCATCAACTACGACACTCAGGCTTCTATGGCTATGACAGCCAATGTGATGGGTACAGAGGCTACCTACACACTGTTCTCACACCTCATGCACCACGATCACAGCAACTTCAACCAACTCCTGCCTAAGTTCGGACTGAATTACCGTTTCGACGATAGCGGCAGCAATGTATATGCCACAGTGAGCAAGGGCTACCGTGCCGGCGGCTTCAACATACAGATGTTCTCCGACGTGCTGCAGACAGAACTCGATGCAAACCGCAATGCTGCCATGCGCGGCGACTTCGAGGTGCTACACACTGATGAGGACTACGAACGCCTGTACCAGACTATCTCGTACAAACCCGAGGTGAGTTGGAACTACGAGGTAGGTACACACCTCAACCTCTTCGATAATGCCCTGCACTTCGACCTCTCACTCTTCTACATGCAGGTGCGCAACCAGCAACTCTCCGTCATGACCGACAACTACGGCTACGGACGCCAGATGGTGAACGCAGGCAAGAGTTTCAGTTGCGGACTGGAGACCACCCTCGCTGGACGTCTGTTCAACGAGCGCCTGACATGGAACGTGAGTTACGGACTCACTCATGCAGAGTTTAAAGACTATACCGACAGCCGCGATATCACCACCATGGGTGCCGACGACAATCCCGTGACCACTACCGAGGTCGTGGACTTCGGCGGCAAGCGTGTGCCCTATGTGCCCATGCACACCCTCAGCGCAGCCTGCGACTATCGCTGGCCCCTCGTTGCCGGACCGCTCACTGCCATAAGCGTGGGTGCCAACGTCAGTGCTCAGGGACGTATATACTGGGACGAGTTCAATAATGCCTCGCAGCCCTTCTATGCTGTGGCAGGTGCCAATGTGGCATGCCACATGAAGGATATCACCCTGCGCCTGTGGACGAAAAACCTCACCGACACACGCTATAGCACTTTCGCCGTGCCCAACACGGCATTCGGAGAGGGTCTCTATTTCGCTCACCGTGGCAACCCCTTCCAGATGGGTGTAGATCTCAATCTCCATTTCTGATCACACTTTTAGACCTTTGATTTGATATTGTCAGAGCACTGTAGCCAGGCGTGGCGCAGTGCTCTTTTTCTTTGCCGACATACCATGACGCCGACGGCGTCACCGCTCGATAACCGGTGGGTGCGGAGCGCAGCGGAGTACCCTCGGACTGGCATGGCAACCACCAAAGCCGACCCTGAAGGTGTCGCCGATATCATTCCGTTATAGAAGTCGCTGGTTCACCTGGTTGATTGTCTGACATTCCACGATGGGCAGGTCGGTAGAAGACCGACGGCGAGGTAGGAAACGACCGAGCGTAACGGCAGAGAGCATCTTCTCTACAAATGGCTCCAGATTGATAATCTCAACCCGCTTTATCCCATGAGTCAAATTATAAAGTTCATCTGCAGCAGAACGTGAAATCTGTTCTATGCCACGCATGTCTAACAGATAGTCGTCCTCTGCATTGAGAGAAGCAGAAAGTCGCTCCATTATCTGACGGGTATGCAATTCTTTCCCGTACTTTTCCTGGATATTGATAACTTGTTTCATAATTCAACTGATGTATTTGTAAAAATCAAATCCTTCGGGCAAATGAGCAATTCCGTGTTAATGATGTTTTTATTTCTGCCATGAATATGTCCTGTTATATCTTATGATAGTGTGGCAAAAAAAACTTCTAATTTTATAAAAAAACATATTTTAGGAAATTATTTTTGGTCTATGGGTCAAATTGCAGGATAAAACCTCTCGTAATGCCAGTATATAAAGGCATTCCGAGAGATTAAGCAGCTTGAGGCAAAAATCGGCGAATAAAATATGTCAATGGGTCATTTTGCAGGATAAAATCTTCTAAGATGTCGATATACACTACCTTTGTGGGCATTCAAGCACCCCATAAACGGTAGAAGATGTATAAAGTAAAATGCCCTGTGTGCGGTTCGTCGCACACGATGAAGAATGGAAAGCGTAAAGGCGTTCAGCTATACGTATGTAGAGAATGCAGGTATCAGTTCCGCAACAGCCATGAAGTGGCATTGTCGAGCCTCTGGAGTTCCTATCAGGACGGCAAGCAGACTGTTTCCGAACTAGCTGCAGCACATGGTGTAAGCCCTTCGACCATCAAGCGTCGCCTCCGATATGTGGAAAAGACATGGGAGCAGCCTCCGCTCTCCGGTTCTGGCTTTGTTCATTTGGATGGCACTTACTGGGGCCACAACTGGGGAATCATGCTCGGGCTTGACGAAGAGAGCGGCATTCCTCTCTATCTTGGGTTCATAAAGAGCGAGACGAATCAGGACTACAAGGATGCCGTAAACAGTATAGAGGAAAGAGGATACGCCATCCGCGGCATCATCATCGACGGCAAGCAGA
Source organism: uncultured Prevotella sp. (assembly GCA_946186945.1). Classification (GTDB taxonomy): domain Bacteria; phylum Bacteroidota; class Bacteroidia; order Bacteroidales; family Bacteroidaceae; genus Prevotella. The sequence goes on along the minus strand of CAMHPC010000010.1, from coordinate 816 downwards.
GCCTCTTCGGCATCTTTTCTGCCTATAAGATCCAAATGTGCCAATACCATATGAAACAGATAGTAAAGCGCTATCTTACACTTCACCCCAGACTCCTGGCAGCCAGGGAACTGAAGGCGCTGATGGATAGGCTGACCAAGGTGGGGAAAGCCGACTTCGAGGCAGGATACAGCCTGTGGAAAATGACATGGAAGGACACTCTGAACAAAAGGTCTCTACTAAGGTCAGGCAAGACACAGTTCACCCATCGGCGGCTCCGTTCCGCCATGCACAGTGTGGATTTCTATCTCCCTTACCTCTTTACCTATCAGTTGCCGGAGTGCAAGGGAATGCCCAACACCAACAACAAGATAGAAGGCACATTCACTGACTTGAAGAAGAACTTGAACAACCACAGCGGGATGTCGCAAGAGAACCGCAGGCGCTTCATTATCGGGTTTTTCTTGGCATTGGCAGAATCTCTTGGAATGAAAAGGCAAGAGTCCTGCCTATAGAGACCCCTGCCCATTTCTGTCGATTTGCACAATCCTATTCCTCATGGAGTTGCTCCCCAGCAGAGCTCCACTATGCTTCAGACTGCGGAGCAAAGATAATCAATCCTGAAAATACGGACAAACAAATACAGAATTTTCTTATCCTGCAATTTGACCCATTGAAACAAAGTACCACTAAACTATCCTGCAATTTGACCTATACGCCGAATTTTTATCTAAATTTGCGTACAAAAATCGTAATTAGCACTGAATTGTATAGAAAGAATCATGAATAAAGAAATAAATTACCGAGAAGAAGCAATAGAATGCGTTAAAGATTCTG
>CAMHPC010000009.1 GCA_946186945.1 uncultured Prevotella sp. | reverse complement strand
AGGACATGGCGAAGTCGGAGGTGACGGCAGACGTGCTCAACAGCATCGATGCCGACTCAACCAACCCCATCCCCGTCATCTACCAGAGCGGCTACCTCACAATAAAAGGCTATAAGGAGCGCTTCAAGAAATACATCCTCGGCTTTCCCAACGAGGAGGTAGAGGAGGGCTTTGTGAAATACCTTGCACCGTACTACCTCGACAACCGTCAGCGAAGGTCGGTGTTCGATGTGGAGCAATTCTTCAATGATGTGGATGGAGGCAAGGCAGAGCAGTTTCTCACAAGACTGAAATCGCTCTTCGCCAGTGCCCCATACGACAGCACCACGGGCGACAAGGAGAACCACTTCCAGAACATGATGTGGGTGGTGTTCAAGATGATGGGCTTCTATTCTCATGCCGAGTATCACACCAGCGACGGCAGGATAGACCTGCTCATAGAGACTCCCGACTACCGCTACGTGATGGAGTTCAAACTCGACGGCACAGCCGAGGATGCCCTTCAGCAGATAAAGGCAAAGGACTACCCCCTGCAGTTCGCCCTCGACGAGAAGAAGACCTACCTCATGGGTGTGAACTTCTCGAAAGAGACGCGAACCCTCGACCGCTGGGTAGTGGAGTAGGAAGTAGTACCTTTGCTTCGCGAAGGTACTTCCGTTCGGAAATGAAAATGAAAAACTTCGTCTTTCATTTTGCATTTCTCTCACTTAATCGTACCTTTGCCAGCGATATGCAACAGAAACTGATAATATACAATACGTTGAGCCGCCGGAAGGAGCTCTTCGTACCCCTACATGCCCCCCATGTGGGCATGTATGTGTGTGGCCCTACAGTGTATGGCGACCCCCATTTGGGGCATGCCCGTCCTGCTATCACCTTCGACATACTCTTCCGATATCTGAAACATCTGGGATATAAAGTGCGCTATGTACGCAATATCACCGATGTGGGTCACCTGGAGAACGATGCCGATGATGGTGATGACAAGATAGCCAAGAAGGCCCGCTTGGAGAGTTTGGAACCTATGGAGGTGGCCCAGTATTACACCAACCGCTACCATGAAGCCATGGACCGACTGGGAGTGTTGCCACCCAGCATAGAGCCGCATGCCACAGGACATATCATAGAGCAGCAGCAACTGGTGAAGGAGATAATGGACAATGGCTATGCATACGAGAGCGAGGGTAGCGTATACTTCGACATAGAGGCATACAACCGCAAGCATCACTATGGTGTACTCTCAGGTCGCAACCTGGAGAATGTAATCAATGAGTCGCGTCAGCTGGACGGTGTGGGCGAGAAACACAATCAAGCCGACTTTGCCCTGTGGAAGAAAGCACAGCCCGAGCATATCATGCGCTGGCCGTCACCATGGAGCGATGGTTTCCCTGGTTGGCACTGCGAATGTACTGCCATGGGACGCAAGTACCTGGGCGACCATTTCGACATACACGGCGGTGGCATGGACCTGGTGTTCCCACACCATGAGTGTGAGATAGCACAGGCTGTGGCCTCGCAGGGAGAGCAGATGGTGCGCTATTGGATGCACAACAATATGATTACCATCAACGGTCAGAAGATGGGAAAGTCGTTGGGCAATTTCATCACACTGGAACAGTTCTTTACCGGCGACCACCCGGCACTGGAGCAGCCCTATTCGCCCATGACCATACGCTTCTTTATACTCTCGGCACACTACCGCGGCACAGTAGACTTCTCCAACGAAGCACTGCAGGCCAGTCAGAAAGGTCTGGAACGCCTGTTTAATGCACTCGCCGACCTGGAGCGCGTACAGCCTTCGGCACAGTCCGATGACAATACCCATGCCGTAGTGGCAGCACTCAGAGAGAAGTGTTACGATGCCATGAACGATGACCTGCAGACACAGATAGTAATCAGTCATCTCTTCGAAGGTTGCAAGGTAATCAATACACTCACCGCACATCAGGCTACCATCTCTGCCGATGATCTGAAGGAACTCTCCGATGTGATGCGCCTGTTCTCGCACGATATACTGGGATTGAAGGCAGAGAAGACAGGAGGCAATGAGCGTGAGGAAGCCTTTGGCAAGGTGGTTGACATGGTACTCAGTCTGAGGGCAAAGGCCAAGGCAGCCAAGGACTGGGCTACCAGCGACCAGATACGTGACGAACTGGCTGCTGCCGGATTTGAAGTGAAAGACACTAAGGATGGTGTCACCTGGAAACTAAACAAATAAACAATATCCCGATATGGAGAGACGTATCAGTCCCTGTCCCAATTGTGGGAAGATGATTTATTCGCATGCCGTACTCTGTCCATACTGCAAACGGCGTACTGGGTTCAAACCTGCCGACAAGACGGAAACTCCCGCTGTTGCTGCTCCGGTGGCACCAGCCGCTTCAGTGGCGTCGGCTGCACCTGCCGAAGGAAAACCCTCCAAGAGCAAGAAGAAAGTGAGTATACCCTATTACGGACAGCAACGTCTGAGCAAGTATAGCAGAGCCACAAAGGTGAAAGGTGCTATCATAGCACTGCTCACCGTGGTGGTGCTGATACTCTTCATAGCCGTGCAGATGCAGAACCGCAGGCTCATGAAACTCTCCTCCGCCATAGACCACAGTTCGCAAGAGGTGATAGACAGCATGGCCAACGAAGTGTCGCAGAGCGGATATGTGATAGCAAAGTTTCCTGAGCGCGACCGTCATTGCATGTATTACCTCGTAGGTGGACACATGTATGTGTTTGACGCAGTTACACGCAATGAACGTGAACTCAAACTTAATGAGATGAACCCACAGGCGGTGGTTGACTATGAGGGTAGCGGAGTGCTGCAGGCCAATATCAGTCCCGATGACCAGTACATCATCATCGTGGCATCGCGCGATATGGGCAACACAGAGTTTGGACTATATCAGATGGATGCCAAGACTCAGCAGATAACTGTGCTCGATCGTGGCAAGGTGACATTCGACAACGGGGAGTATACCGTGCAGAGTGGAGGGCGGACAGCACGCTACGATACCAGCGGAACCAAGTTGGCCGGTCTGACCATAGAAGAAGCCGAGGCTATGCCTAAACCTGCCACAAAGGAGGAGAAAAAGAAGGAAGAGACCAGCGAGAAGGTAGAGGAGGAGAAACATGAGACGGTGACAGAACAACTGGAGCCGAAGGTGGACGTGGTGAAACAGCCCTCTGTACCCACTGATATCAAAATCTCTCCCAATATCACTGCACCTGCCACTAATGACAAAGCACAAGAGTAGATATGAAAACACAACTTAAGGTCCTGCTCATACTCGTAGATGTGCTCATTATTATGGTGGCATACGCTCTCAGTCCCACCGAACTCTCACTGGCAGGCACAGGGGTGAGAAAACTCAATATCAGTCTCGACTCTCTCATGGCTCCCAAGCCGGACAGTACACAAACGGTAATACTGGCTGCCAATGAAGTGGCAAAACCGGAGAAGGTGCGCGACAGCAGTCACCAGCGCATACTCTTCTTTGGCGACTCCATGCTCGAGGGACTTTCTCGACGACTGTGCGACTATGCTGCCGCCAACGGACATGAGCAGAAGACAGTGCTGTGGTATAGCAGTTCGTCGGAGAAATGGGCCACCACCAAAACCCTCGACTACTACATACGCGAGGTGAAACCCACATTCATCATCTGCTGCCTGTGCAGCAATGAACTCTTCGTGCGCGACCTGGACCGCCGCGAACAGTTTATCTCTACCATAGTGAAGAAAATAGGCGATATACCCTTCGTATGGATCAGTCCACCCAACTGGAAGGAAGATACCGGTATCAATGAGCGCATAGTGCGCCAGGTGGGTAAGGAACGCTACTTCGACAGCACCCACCTCACCTTGGCACGTGGCAGGGATAAGGCACATCCCACCTTTGATGCCGCAGCACACTGGTTCGACCTCGTGGCAGAATGGCTGGAAAGCAATCAGACGGCACACCCTATAGTAATGAAGAAACCCACAGAAAAGACAAAGTGGACCAACGTCACCCTTATGCAACCCAACGACCCAGGAAAATAACATGGATTTCAATATATTAGAACCACTAAAACAGTTTTTTACCACCCCTGATAAAGAATGGTCGATAGTATCCATACCATTCATGGTGCTATTCATAGTATTTTTCTTCTTCTACATCTTCCTCAACCGCAAGCAGCACAAGGCCATGTTGGCGTATGTCACCGTGTTCTCGCTGTTCTTCGCATACAAGGCTAATGGTGTGCTCATGCTGCTGTTGCCTGCCACGGTACTGATGTCGTGGTGGCTCACCCAGCGCATGCGTAGGGCACAGGGCGGCAGTCGCAAGGCATTGATGTGGCTCACCGTGGTACTCGACCTGCTGCCACTGCTCTATTTCAAATATACCAATTTCTTCATTGAGATATTCAATGAGATGACGCGGTCAAACTTTGCACCGCTATCCATACTACTGCCCATCGGCATATCCTTCTATTCGCTGCAGGCGGTGAGTTACACTGTAGATGTGTATAAGGGGAAGTTTACCGAAGAGGCAACACTATTGGAATATTCATTCTATCTCACATTCTTCCCACTGTTGATGGCTGGTCCTATCACACGTGCCGAGGTGCTCATACCCCAGTTGAAACGTCAGCGACCCATAGAGGAACGACTGGTATACACCGGTTTGTGGCTCATCATGGTAGGTCTGCTCAAGAAAGCACTCGTGGCAGACTACCTGGCGCAGTACAACAACTGGATCTTTGACGACCCCACAGGCTATTCGGGCTTCGAGAATATGATGGGTGTGCTGGGCTACACCCTGCAGATATACCTCGACTTCTCCGGATATAGCGACATGAGTATAGGTATCGCAGCACTGATGGGACTTGAGTTGCGTGAGAACTTCAACTTCCCCTATCAGTCGCTCAACCTCACCGAATTCTGGCGTCGTTGGCACATAGCCCTCTCCACTTGGTTTCGCGACTATGTGTATATACCCCTCGGTGGCAACCGTCGTGGAAAACTTCGTACCTACCTCAACAGTTTTATCACCATGCTTCTCTCCGGTCTATGGCACGGAGCCTCATGGATGTTTGTCATCTGGGGTGCTCTCCACGGTTTGGGACTGGTGATACACAAAGCCAACAAAGGGTGGTTGGACCGCATACCCAACACATGGCCGGTCAGGGTGGTGTGCTTCGTCATCACCTTCGTCTTTGTCATGGTGGCATGGATCTTTTTCCGCGCCACGAGTGTGGAGGGTGCCATCACCGTCATCACGCAGATAGCCACCGACTTCAGTTGGGACTACCTGCCGCCGTTCTTCGATACTCGTATGATGTGGTCCATATTCCTTATACTCGGTTTTCTGCTTCATGGCATCAGAAAGAGTCAGGCAGACACTCTTAAGGAATGGTTCATTCGCTCGCCGTGGTTAGTGAAACTGATACTTTTCATCATTGTCATGCAGTTGGTCATCAATTTCCGTCAGGACAATGTACAACCGTTCATTTACGCACAATTCTGAACAAATGAAGAAATCACTCTTGCTGCTTCTACTGCTTGCCACCACTATCGTGGCCTGCGCCCGCGACTATAATTATGTGAGAGCCAACGACCCCCGTCTGGCATACGTGGGCAGGGTGAGTATATCTGCCGACGGTGTGGCACGCTGGACCTACCCTGGTGTGCAGATACATGCCACCTTCTATGGCACCGCTCTGCATATAAAGACCAATCCTCACAGTGGATTTTACATGGTGGAACTGGATGACGAAGAGCCATTCAAGATAGAGTCGGTAGAGGACGACTCGCTCACATTGGTGGCAGAAGGCATGGCAGACACCCTGCACCGTGTCACTATCACATACTGCATGGAAGGGTTGTTGCGCCACCCAGCCTTCTATGGTTTCTATCTGGATGTGGACCGCACACTGGGACGTCGTCCGGAACTGCCTGAGCGCCGTATGGAATTTATAGGCAACAGTATCACCTGTGGTTATGGCATAGAGGGCAATGGCACGGAGAAGAAGTTCTCCTATTCACAGCAGAACATATATCATACCTACGAGGCTATCACTGCCCGCGCTCTCGGTGCCCAGTGTCAGATAGTGGCGCGTTCGGGCATAGGCATTTACCGCAACAACAACGGCAATCCCCGCGGCGACCGTATGGTGATGCCCACACTCTATCCTTACACACAATTTGGCACCACAGGCGAGCGATGGGACTTCTCACGTTATCAGCCCGATGTGGTATGCGTGAACCTGGGTACCAACGATACCACCAACCCACGCTATGACACGGGTATGCTCTCAGCCGCTTACCGCCGCTTCGTGCGCACACTGCGTCAGCATTATCCCAAGGCCAAGATAGTGTTGCTCACCGGCACCATGATCAGCGGTCAGCGTCTGGCAGATGTGAAGAGCGCCCAGCAGAGTGCTGTGGATGATGCTGCAGCGCGTGGCGACCATGAGATTTACCGTCTCGACTTCGACCCTGCGGATGGTACCTATGGCTATGGCACACATCGCCATCCCTCCAAGCGCCAGCACGCACACATGGCAGAACAACTTATACCTTTCATAAAACAAATAACAGGTTGGTAAGGATATGGAGCAATCATTTATAGCACGCATCAAGCATCCACGGTGGGCATGGCAATTGCTCTTCGTAGTAGGTATACATCTGTTGTCGCTGCTGGTGTTCACCCTTTACCGTCTGGTGCAATATATAGCCTTGCACCACATGATAGATGCCACGGGCGATGCCTCACATCTCACAGCCTTCGTGCGTGGATGCTGGTTTGACAATGTCATCACCTGCTACATCATGATAGTGCCACTGGCACTGTTGCTCTTGTGTGCCACCTTTGGTTATGTGCGCCGTTGGACACGCCGTGCCACCGTCATTTGGTGCTCGGTGTTCTTCGCCCTGGCATTTATGGCTTCCGCAGCCAACATACCCTATTTCGCCTATTTCTTCAAGAACCTTGACTCGTCCATCTTCGGCTGGTTCGGATATGTAGGTACCACCACCGGCATGTTGTTGGGTGAGAGCAGTTACTGGTTGTATATAGCCTTATACTTCCTAGTGCTCGCCCTATACGTATGGCTGTTGCGCAAGTGGCGCAAGTATATAGACCGCCGTGTGGAGCAGGCTGGCGACAGTCGTCCACAATGGGTGGCCGTATTGCTGTATTTCGTGCTTTCTGCACTTCTCATAGCCTTTTGCATCTTTGGCATACGTGGGCGTCGTGGATACAACCCTATAAAGATATCGCAAGCCTACTACTGCCAGGATCCATTCCTCAACCAGTTGGGCATAAATCCTATGTTCAACCTCCTGACCAGCACCCTCGACGACCTGCGCAAAGAGAACAGCGAACTGCATCTCATGCCCTATCAACAGGCCATAGCCAACGTGCGCAAGGAGTTGGGTATCGACAGCCTCGCCGTAGACAGTACGCGAGTGTTGCACCGACGTGTGACAGCCACAGGCACCCCACGACATCCCAATGTGGTAGTGATACTAATGGAGTCGATGTCGGCATCACTCATGCAAACCTTCGGGCAGAAGCAGCCACTCACCCCCACACTCGATAGCCTGTACCACACCTCCCTGGCTTTCACACATTTCTACAGTGCCGGCATACATACCAACCACGGCATTACCGCCACACTCTACTCCTATCCCGCACTCATGTTCAGAAACCTCATGAAGGGCACCGTCACCCCGCGGCGCGATGGACTGCCCACCGTATTGCACGATGAGGGATACCACAACATGTTTTTCATGACCCACGAGGCACAGTACGATAATATGAAAGCCTTCTTGCTGACCAACGGCTATGATGAAGTGTTTGCCGAGGAGCAGTATCCTTCAGAGGAGAAGGTGAACAGTTTTGGTGTGCCCGACAAATATCTTTTCGACTATGCACTTGGCACCATCCGCCAGCGTGCCAAGAGCCGTGAGCCGTTCATGGCCACCCTACTCACCATTAGCAACCATCCACCATATATAGTGCCCGAGTGGTTTAATGCCAAGACCAAAGACCCAGAGACACAGATAGTGGAATATTCCGACTATTGCATAGGCAGGTTCCTTGCGCAGGCACGTAGAGAGTCATGGTACAACAACACCATCTTCGTGATACTCGCCGACCATGGTAAGTTGGTGGGAAAGAGCGAGGCTGAACTGCCTCAGTCATACAACCATGTGCCTCTCATTATCTTCGGACCAGGCATAGAGCCCGGCATATATGACGGTCTCGGCACACAGATAGATGTGATGCCTACACTCTTAGGCATGATGAACATCGGTTATGACTACGACGGTTTTGGTCAGGACTTGTTGCGCACCCCCCGTCACACCGTGTTCTACACCAGCGATACGCATGTGGTGGGTAGAGACAGTACTGCACTATATATGTACAACCCCAAGGCAGAACAGAGTTTCTATTACGACGTATCTGCCTCAGGCAGCCTGCTCCCTACCTCCGACTCACCCCACCTGCAGCAATTGCGCTCATACGCTTTCTCTATGGTTCAGACAGCCGAATATTTATACAGACGACAAAAATAAACTCTATTGCGATGAAGATATTAGTTACCGGTGCTGCCGGTTTCATAGGTTCCAGGGTTGCCTTCCAACTGGCTTCCGAGGGTCACGAAATAGTGGCTCTGGACAATATAAACGACTATTACGATGTGCGGTTGAAGTATAGCAGGATGCACAGTCTGGGTATCATGCAGCCCGAGGTGCTGTCTATAGGTGATAGCACTGGGAGCAGCCTGTTTGCCAACCTGCGTTTCGTGCGCGAAGACATAGACCATCGCGAGGCGCTCACGGCCCTCTTCCGTGATGAGCAGTTCACCCATGTCATCAACCTGGCAGCCCAGGCAGGTGTACGCTATTCCATCACCCACCCCTACGACTATCTCACGAGCAACATATCGGGTTTTCTCAATGTACTGGAGTGCTGCCGCCATTATCCCGTGCAGCATCTGGTCTTTGCCTCATCCAGTTCCGTCTACGGACTGAACAGTGAGGTGCCTTTCAAGGAGAGTGACAAGGTGCAGCAGCCAGTGAGTCTGTATGCCGCCAGCAAGATGAGCAATGAGTTGATGGCGCATGCTTACAGCAATCTATACGGCATACCTGCCACGGGTTTGCGCTTCTTCACCGTCTACGGTCCGTGGGGTCGTCCTGACATGGCACCCATGCTCTTTGCCCGTGCTATATGTGGCGGTCAACCCATCAAGGTGTTTAACAATGGCGACATGCTGCGCGATTTCACCTATGTAGATGATATAGTGGAGGGTACGATACGTCTGTTGCCTGTCACCCCTTCGGCAGATGGCAGAGTGCCCTTTGCCGTGTACAATATAGGTTTTGGCTCACCCATGCGGTTGTTAGACTTCATACAACTGCTGGAGCAGGCTCTGGGCAGAGAGGCAGAGAAATGTTTCATGCCCATGCAGCCGGGTGATGTGTATATGACGTATGCCGATACCACGGGTTTGGCTCACGCCACGGGTTACAAGCCCCGTGTGCCACTGAGCGAGGGGATAAAGCATTTTGCAGAGTGGTATCTCTCTGACAAGAACCCACTGCGTTAGTTGGCAGGATCCTTTTTCGTCACATGTCCGCGTGCGTCTACGGTGAAACGTCGTTCAAACTCCTCGCGCGTGCGTTTCCACCGGTCGTGACTCCATAGATACAGGTGTGGGTTCTTACGGATGGTATTCTCCAGCATACGAAAGAACTCTCGTGTCAGTTCGTTCTCTTCCCACTCTCTCGGAGTGCGGGTTATCAGTTGGAAGTCTGCTATATACTTGCCCCTCTTGGGTCTGCTCATCTCGATATAGAATACTGCATTGTTCATTTTCCGTATCAATCGCTCGGCACCGGTAAAGACAGGGGTCTCATGATTGAGGAATGGCAGCCACAGGTGTATGCTCTCCCATTTGGGCGACTGGTCTGAGATAAGTCCGAAGAGTGTTGAGATACCCTGTTGCTTGTATCGTATCATATATCTGAGTATCTCTTGTTTTGGCACCATCACCCCGCCGGCATGTGCTCGTGCCGCCAGAAGGAGCCGGTCCATGACCTCGCTGTGCAGAGGGTGGTATACCAGTGCCAGTGTGGTGTCTTTACGTCCGTTCCATCCCAGGTTTGTAGCGCTCAGATACTCCCAGTTGCAATAGTGTCCCAGCAGGGTACATGTGTCTTGTCCTTCATCGAAGTAGCGTACTATCTCCTCCACGTTGCGCAGTTCCAAGTGTTTCAACAGGTTCTTGGGTTTTATGCTCAGCAGTTTCATCGTCTCCATGAAGTAGTCGCAGAGGAAGTGATAGAATTTCCTCTCTATGGTGCGCAGTTCCTTTTCATCCTTCTCGGGGAAGGAGGTTTGCAGGTTGTTGCGCACCACACGTATTCTGTATCCTGCCATTTTGTATATCAGCAGGTATAGCACATCGGATATGCAGTACAACACTCTGAACGGCAGTAGCGATATCGCATAACAGATACCGTATACTATAGGATATATTATCTTGCTCATATCTTTTTGTGATTAGGTGAGGTTATTGTTGCATGTCGTGTAGTTTACGGTAGTAGCCATCCTTTTCCATCAGTTGGTCGTGTGTGCCGCGTTCTATGATTTGTCCTTCATGCAGCACACATATCTCGTCTGCTTGGCGTATGGTGCTCAGACGGTGTGCTATAGCCACCGTGGTGCGAGTCTTCATCAGTCTCTCCAGGGCATCCTGTACCAGTCGTTCGCTCTCGGTGTCGAGTGCCGATGTAGCCTCGTCGAGTATGAGTATGGGTGGGTTTTTCAGTATGGCACGTGCTATGCTCACCCTCTGCCGTTGTCCGCCAGAGAGCCGTCCGCCGCGGTCGCCAACGCACGTCTGGTATCCGTTTTCCGATGCCATGATAAATTCGTGTGCATTGGCTATCTTGGCAGCCTGTTCCACTTGTTCTTGTGAGGCATTGTCCACTCCGAAGGCGATGTTGTTGAAGAATGTATCATTGAACAGTATAGACTCCTGGTTTACGTTGCCTATGAGCATGCGCAGGTCGTGAATGGCGAGTTGTTTCACATCTATGCCGTCTATGAGTATTTCTCCCTCCACGGCATCATAGTAGCGTGGTATCAGGTCTACGAGTGTAGATTTGCCGCTGCCGCTCTGTCCCACCAGTGCCACTGTCTTACCCTTTTCTATCCGCAGGTTGATATTGCGCAGCACCCACTGTTCGCCGTATTTGAATGACACGTTACGAAATTCTATACATTCCTTGAAGTTGTCTATATGCCGGGGGGTTTCAGGGTCGTGTATCGTCTCCTCAGCCATCAGTATCTTGTCTATGCGTTCCATGGATGCCATACCCTTAGGTATATTGTATCCTGCTTTTGAAAACTCCTTCAGGGGGTTGATGATGCTGTAGAGTATCACCAGATAGTATATGAATGTGGGTCCGGAGATGGACGAGTCGTTGATGACCAGCACGCCTCCAAACCACAATACTATGACGATGAGCAGGGTGCCGAGAAATTCGCTCATGGGATGTGCCATCTGTTGTCGGATGTTCACCTTCATGATATGCTGTCGGTATGAACTGTTCACATCGTCGAAGCGGCGGTTCATCTTCTCCTCGGCACAGAAGGCTTTGATGATACGCAGTCCGCCGAGTGTCTCCTCCACCTGACTCATGGTGTCGCTCCACAGAGCCTGGGCGCGTATGGACTTCTGTTTCAGTTTCCTGCCCACAAAGCCCATGAACCAACCCATAAAGGGTACTACGGCGAGGGTGAAGAGAGTGAGTTGCCAACTGATGATCAGCAGTGTGGCGAAGTATGCGATGATGAGTATGGGGTTTTTAAACAGCATGTCGAGCGATGACATGATACTGTTTTCCACCTCTTGCACATCGCCGCTCATACGTGCTATGATATCTCCTTTGCGCTCCTCGCTGAAGAAGCCCAGCGACAGGGCATTTATCTTGCGGTAGAGTTGGTTGCGTATATCCCTCACCACCCCGGTGCGTATGGGGATGATAGTGGCAGAGGATAGGAAGTAGGCACCAGTCTTGAGAAAGGTCATGAAGGCGAGTATCAGTCCGATGATGAGTAGGGTAGTGGTGGCCCCCACGCTGCCGATGAGTTGTTGCACGTAATAGTCGGCATTGTTGCTCAGCACGTCTTTCAGCGAACCGTCATCCCATTCCATCAGTTCGGTGGCTCTGGCACCGTCGCCGGTTTGAAAGAGTATTTGCAGTATGGGTATGAGTGTGGCGAAAGAGAAGATATTGAGCAGTGCCGACAGTATATTAAACAGTACCGACAGTATCAGGTACTTTTTGTATGGTGGCAGGTATCGCCTCAGGACCTTAATGAAGTCTTTCATCTTTTCTTATATTTCTTTTCCGAAGAGAGTGGCACTGGTAGAGCCTGTGACGGTGAGCATCACCTTATCGCCCACATGGTGTGAGTTGCGGTCGAACACTACCATCTTGTTTTGTTCTGTGCGTCCGCACAGTTGCTCGCGCGAGCGTTTGCTGTATCCCTCCACCAGCACCTCCACCTGTGTGCCTTCGTCGCGTTTGTTGCTCGCGGCAGAGAGTTCCGTCTGTAGTGCTATGAGTTCATTGAGCCGGCGTATCTTTGTGGCTTCGTCTATGTTATCGGGCAGGTGTTTGGCGGCGTAGGTGCCTGGTCGTTCGCTGTATTTGAACATGAAGGCGGCATCGTATTCCACCTCCCTCATCAGCGAGAGTGAGAGAGCATGGTCTTCCTCCGTCTCGCTGTGATATCCCACGAAGATATCCGTGGTGAGTGCACAGTGTGGCACCAGTCGTCGGATGGCATCCACCCTCTCCAGGTACCATTCGCGTGTATATTTGCGGTTCATCAGGTGCAGTATGCGGTTGCTGCCGCTCTGCACAGGCAGGTGTATATGTCGGCACACGTTGGGCTCGCCGTCTATCACCCTCAGCGTCTCATCGCTCATATCCTTGGGGTGAGAGGTGGTGAAGCGTACCCTCATGTCGGGCACCTGGCGTGCCACCATCGCCAGTAGTCTTGGGAAGTCTACATCAGCGGCGTGGTATGAGTTGACGTTTTGTCCCAGCAGTGTCACCTCCTTAAACCCTCTTTGTTGCAGGTCGGTCACCTCATGCAGGATGCTTTCCACATCGCGTGAGCGTTCTCTGCCACGTGTATAGGGCACTATACAGTAGTGGCAGAAGTTATTGCATCCGCGCATGATACTCACGTATCCTCCCACGTGGTTGGCATGCAGTCGTTGCGGCACCACTTCGCGGTAGGTCTCTGTGGTGGATAGTTGTATATTGATTGCCTTGTGTCCGTTTTCAGCCTGTGCTATGAGGTCGGGCAGTGAGAGGTAGGCATCGGGTCCTGCCACTAGGTCGGCATGGTGGTGTTCCAGCAGGTCCTGTTTCACGCGTTCTGCCATGCATCCCAGCACGCCTATTATCAGATTTTTCCCCTTGCGTCGCTCGGCTGCCAGGGTTTCCAGGCGGTGGTATATCTTGTTCTCCGCATTCTCGCGCACGCTGCAGGTATTGAGGAATACGGCATCGGCATCATCGATGGTAGTGCAGGTTTCATATCCAGCCATCTTCATCACGGCAGCCACCACTTCACTGTCAGCCACGTTCATCTGGCAGCCATAGGTTTCTATATACAGTTTCTTCATTTTTTCTTTTTCTTCTGTTTGGTCAACGGTAGGGCAGTCCATCGGTCGGGGCATCTCATCAGTACCCAATAGCATAGTGAGCCACTTGCCAGCCCGGCTATGGCATCAATCACGTAATGTGCCTTGACATAGAAAGTGCCAAAGAACATGATGACGAAGAGAGTGGTGACGCAGCCAATGAGCCAGCGGTTGCGTGTGCGCCATGCGAGGAATACCAGTATGATAGTCACGCCTATATGACTGCTGGGGAAGGCTGCCGTGGGTCGCTCGCCAGCCTCGTGGGCCGCTTTTACTATCTGGTAGAAGGGTCCGCCCAGGTTGTTGGGTATGGGTGTGCTCTCTTGGTGTGTGAGGAAATAGTCGTGCACGTTGGGAAAGACGCCTTTGGCTATCTCGCTCTCGCCCACGGCATGATAGTAGTATTGTGGTCCGGTGACGGGCAGTATGTCGAAGATGACATAATGTATGAAGAATGCGCCGATGATGACGAAGGCGATTTTCTGAAAGTCCTTGGGGCGGCACATCAGGTAGAAGAATGTTACCACTGCCAGCATGGGGAAGTATGACCCATAGCCCGTGCACATGAGTTCGCCAAACCATGGTGAGGAGAAATTCTGTGAGAACAGCAGAGCCGGTTGGCAGCCAAAGACAGCCTGCTCGGCAGCAGCAAACACGTGGTCCAGGTTGGGCAGTATGCGGTTTATCTCATAGGTGTCAGAGTACCACAGTCCCAGTAGTAGTAGTTGCATGCCTATGCGCAGTGCCATCATGCCACGGCAGGGGTACAGGCGGTACACCAACCACATGGCCAGCAGTATGGCGATATTCTGCACGCGCATCATGAGCATAGAGTTGGGATTGGGCAGTTGCGAGTACATCACTGCCACGTATATGGCAGTGAGAGCCGCATATATTATTATCACCCATTCGAAAGCCAGAAGCGAGTGGGGTGGGTTCTGTTCACGGCTTATCAATTTTGTTATGAGACTGCTCTCTTTCTTCTTGTTCATAGCCATCCGTTCTCTTTGTACCATGCCACGCTGCGTCGCACACCTTCCTCCAGTTTCACCTGCGGCTGATATCCCAGTTCGTCGATAGCCGGTTGTATGTCGCAGCGCCAGTTGCGCTGTTTCAGTATGTGGTATTTGTCATTGTTCATGGCAGTCACCTTGCCTCGCATCCTTCCTATATATTCACCGCAGAAGGTAGCCACTCGCAGCACCCATACCGGAGCCTTGATGCGTAGCAGCCATTTGTCGCCCAGTTCGTGATGTAGCAGGTCGCTGAACGTGCGCGACTGGTACACCTCGCCATCGCTGAGGAAGTATTTGCGTCCCACTTTGCCGTGGTCGGCAGCCAGGAATACAGCCTGCACCACATCGTCCACATACACGAAGGTGATATCCTGTCGTTTCCATCCCACGGAAAAGTCAACATGTTGCTTTATGCTCTGCGCCATCATGAAATAGTCGCGTTCGCGTGGTCCGTACACCCCTGTGGGGCGTAGTATTACATATGGGAAGTTGGTGAGCGACTCCAGGTAGCGTTCTGCCTCCAGTTTGCTTTTGCCGTATGCTGTATTGGGTTGTGGTGCATCATCCTCGCGTATCTCGGCATACGGTTGTTTCTCGCGTATGGCTCCGTATACACTCAGCGAACTGAGGTAAACGAATTTCTCCAGCGGCATATTCAGGCGTATCAGCACATCTACCAGGTGTTGTGTGCCGAGAGTGTTTATACGATGGAAATCTTTCACTTTCAAGCATTTGGTCACTCCAGCAGCGTGTACCACCACCTCAAAGCGGTGTGGAGCGAGAGCCTGTTCCAGTTGTTGCTCATCGTCCAGATTGAGTTGGATGAAATGTATACGCTCGTCGGTGAGAAACTGCTTGCTGCTGCTACCGCGCATGGCTGCCCACACCTCATAGCCCCTGTTCAGAGCCTCTGCCACAATGAAACTGCCAATGAAACCACTGGCTCCGGTAATGAGTATCTTCTTCATTACTTTTCCGTAACTATATTGATAAAAAGAAAAATACTGTAAAAATTGCTTGCAAAGTTACGAATATTTTTGTTATTTTGCGGAAAACAAATTCGATTTACTATGGGAAAAGGTAAAAATAAGGGCAAACGCTTGAACAAGAAGCAAGTTGCCGATATGCTTACAGGCTTTTTCACTACTCAGCCCAACGAGACTTTCTCTTTGAAACAAATATTCCGTGCCCTGCATCTTGACACCCACCCCAAGAAGATGCTCGCCATGGACGTGATGGAAGAGATGGCGTGGGATGACATGCTGAGCAAAGTGGGAGAAAACAGTTACCGACTGAACAACAAGGGTCAGGTGCAGGAGGGTATATTCCGCCGTAAGGCCAACGGCAAGAACAGTTTCCTGCCCGATGATGGTGGCAATCCGGTGTTTGTGGCAGAACGTAACTCCCTTTTCGCCCTTGATGGCGACCGTGTGCGAGTGTCGTTCATGGCACGGCGGCGCAACCATATCAAGGAGGCGATGGTCACCGATGTGCTGGCACATGCCCGTGATACCTTCGTAGGCAGGTTGCAGGTAGAGAAGGACTATGCCTTCCTCATCACCGAGAGCAATATCTTCGTGCACGATATCATGATACCCAAAAAGAAACTCAAGGGAGGCAAGACGGGCGAGAAGGCAGTGGTGCGTATCACCCAGTGGCCTTCGAAAGAGTCGAAGAACATAGTGGGCGAGGTGGTAGACGTATTGGGTCAGACAGGTAACAATGATGTGGAGATGCACGCCATACTGGCACAGTACGGTCTGCCATACAAGTATCCGCGTGCCGTGGAGGAGGCTGCCAATAAGATCTCTGCCGTGATTACTCCCGAGGATATAGCCGAGCGTGAGGACTACCGTGAGGTGTGCACCTTTACCATAGACCCCAAGGATGCCAAGGACTTCGACGATGCACTCTCCATACGCCGCATGGACAACGGTCTGTGGGAGGTGGGTGTGCATATAGCCGATGTGTCGCACTACGTGAAGGAGGGCTCTATCATAGACCGTGAGGCACAGAAACGTGCCACCAGCGTGTACTTGGTAGACCGCACCATACCCATGCTGCCCGAGCGTCTGTGCAATTACATCTGCTCGCTCCGGCCCGACGAGGAGAAACTCTGCTACAGCACCATCTTCGAGATGGACGACGAGGCACAGGTGAAACGTTGGCATCTGGCACATACCGTGATAAAGAGTAACCGCCGCTTCGCTTACGAGGAGGCACAGGCCATACTGGAACAGAATGGTGTGGTGGACGGCACAGGCGAACCTGCCCCGCCGGCACCCAAGGGAGGCTATCAGGGAGAGTATGCCACCGAACTGGTGACACTGGACCGACTGGCAAAGAAACTGCGTGCCAAGCGCTTTGCAGACGGAGCGGTGAAGTTTGACCGCGAGGAACTGCATTTCGATATTGACGACAAGGGCAAGCCCACTGCCTGCTACTACAAACGCTCCAGGGATGCCAATAAACTGATAGAGGAGTTTATGCTCCTTGCCAACCGCAAGGTGGCAGAGAGTGTGGGTAAGGTGAAGAAGGGCGTGAAGGCGAAAACCTTGCCATATCGTGTGCACGATGCGCCCGACCCCACCAAACTGGAGAACCTGCGCCAGTTGACCAGCAAGTTTGGCTACAAACTCAAGACTGCCGGCACCAAGGGAGCCATCTCGCGCAGTCTGAACGCTCTTATGGCCGACAGTGCCGGCACCCGCGAAGAGAAACTGATACAGACTGTGGCTTTGCGTGCCATGATGAAAGCCAAGTACAGTGTGCACAACATAGGGCACTATGGATTGGCATTCGACTATTACACCCACTTCACCTCGCCCATACGTCGATATCCTGACACCATGGTGCACCGTCTGCTCACCCGCTACCAGGCAGGTGGACGCTCTGCCAACCGCGACCATTACGAGGAACTGTGCCAGCACAGTAGTGATATGGAGCAGACGGCACAGAATGCCGAGCGCGACAGCATCAAGTACAAGATGGTAGAGTTTATGGGTGACAAAATCGGCGAGGAGTATGATGCGCACATCAGCGGCATACAGTCGTATGGCATTTACTGCGAGATAGACGAGAACCACTGCGAGGGACTCGTGCCCATGCACGACCTGGACGATGACTACTATGAGTTTGATGAGAAGAACTACTGTCTGGTAGGTCGCCGCCGTCATCATAAATACCAGTTGGGCGATGCCGTACGCATAAAGGTGGCACGTGCCAACATAGAGAAGCGACAGTTGGACTTCACCTTGGCAGACTGATGCATATACGTGCTTTTGCCACACTGCTCTTCGCCCTGCTTTGCTCCGTCACTGTCAGTGCGCAGACCACCGCCGACTGGGAGCGGTGGTTTGACGAGTGGTGCACGTTGGATGATGTGGAAGGGCAACAGGCAGAGGCAATGTACGATGTGCTGAGCGACCTGCATGAGCAGCCCATCAATATAAATATTGCCACCGTAGCCGACCTGCGCAGTCTGCCATTCCTCAATGAGCGTCAGGTAGACGATATCGCTTATTACCTGTATCGCAACAAACAGATGCAAAGTATCGGTGAACTGGCGATGATAGAGAGTCTCGACTTTACCACCCGTCAGTTGCTTGCCTGCTTCGTCTATATAGGTGAACCACAGGCAGAGAAGTCGCCCACCATTGGTCAGATGCTCTCACATGCCAGTCACGAGTTGCTGCTGTCTGCCGATGTGCCCACATACAAGCGCAGTGGCGATGATAATGGCTATCTGGGCGGACCGTTGGCACACTCCTTCCGCTATCGCATGACAGCAGGCGGACTGCGCGTAGGCGTGATAGGTGCGCAGCAGTCGGGTGAACCGTTCTTCAAGCATGGCAACAAACTGGGCTACGACTACTATAGTTTCTATGCTGACATGCGCTTGAAGGGGGCACTGAAGCAGTTGACCCTGGGACGCTACCGTATGAAGACGGGACTGGGACTGGTGATGAACAACTATTTCTCGTTTGGCAAACTCGCCACCCTCTCGGTCCTTGACTTCTCTTCGCAGGTCATACAGCCTCACACCTCGCGTAGCGACAATCAGTATATGCAGGGTGCTGCTGCCACCATACAAGTGGTGAAAGGGCTGAATGTCACCCCCTTCGTGTCGTATCGTGAGATAGACGCTACACTCGATAAGCACGGCAACATACTCAGTGTACTGACCGATGGTTACCACCGCACACAGACAGAGATGGACCATAAGAACCGTGCCACACAGATGGTGGGCGGAGCCAACATACACTTCACACGCGATGGTTGGCATGTGGGTGCCACTGCTACTTATACCCGATACAGCAGAGACCTGGAACCAGATCCAACGCTCGTCTACAACCTCGACAAACCCACTGGCAGACAGTTCACCCAGGTGGGTGTTGACTATGGCTATGTGTCATCGAAAGTCAGTGTGCGTGGCGAGACGGCTGTGGACGGCAATGATGTAGCCACCATCAACAGCGTGGTGGTACAGCCCACATCGTATGTGGCACTCACCACCGTGCAGCGCTATTTCGGTGCCCGCTACTGTGGTCTGCATGCCACCACCTTCAGCGAGGGAGGCAGTGTGAGCAACGAGAACGGACTGTACCTGGGTATGAACTGGCAACCCTCGGAGCACTGGCAACTGTTGGCATATACTGACTATGCCTACTTCCACCATCCACGCTACATAGCGTATCACTCCTCCAGCGTGTGGGATAATCTGTTGCAGGCCAAATACACCTCCGGACCTTGGCACGCCACTGCACGCTACCGCTGTCGCTACCGTCAGCGCGATAATAGCAGTCACAAGGACCTTATACACCAGACCGAGCACCGTGTGCGCATGGCAGTAGGTTGGCAGAATGAACGTTGGCAATGCAACACCCAGGCTGATGTGGTGCACTCGCGGTATGAGGACCGTAGTACAGGGTGGATGTTGAGTGAAGTAGTGGCTGTCAACCTCGGCACTCGGGCGCAGTTGTCTGCCTCTGCCGCCTATTTCAATACTGACGACTATGAGAGTAGGCTGTATGTGCAAGAGACCGGACTATGGTATCGGTTCGCCTATCGTGCCTTCTATGGTGAAGGAGTGCGCTGCACCATGGCACTGCGCGCCACACTGAGCACACAGTTGTCGGCTTTGGTGCGGGTGGCGTGGGTGAAATACATGGACCGCTCGGTGATAGGCACAGGATTGCAGCAGATAGACGGTTCGTCTGCCACCGACATACAGGCACAGATACGTTGGCGCTTCTGAAACCCGATACAACTGTTTTACACGAAGAGTGCAGAGAGGAAACCTCCCTGCACTCTTCGCTTTCAGTGGGTATGTAGCAGGAGTCTATTCCTCCCATACACTATACCGTATAATATCGGAGTTGACATCATTGTCAGCCTCGTTATCATCGAAATCGGCGTTGTTGCCCAACTGGTTGCCATCACCCTTAGAATTGTGCAAAACCTCGTCCTGCATCAGGTCATCGGTAACAACATATTTTATAGCCGGTCTGTTATATGTTTTCTTGTTCATAGTCTAATGCTTTGTGATGAATAAATCGTCTTTGGCAGAATCGGCTCACTTTATTACTGTCTTCTTGCCATTCACTATATACACGCCCTTGGGCAGGTTGGTCTGCATCATGCGTCTGCCTTGCAGGTCATACACCACCTGGTTCTTGTCAGTGTCAGTATTGATGGCACTGATGCCTGTGGCAGTGTCGAAGATGAAGGCATTGGCGGCTGATGCCTGATTCTTGTCTACTGCCAGGTATGCCTTGTGAGCCAGTGTGGTGAAGGCAGCACCATCATCGGCACCCCAGTAGAAGCCTGGGTTGGCACCGTCCTTGGTGGTGAGCATGTAGAAATACACATCACCGGCGGCAGTGGTCAGTCCATCCTCGTCCTTACCCAGCAGTAGGTTGTTGGTATCGGCAGTGCCGTCCTTGTCGGTCACCTCCATACGGTAACTGTTGGCATCGCCATAGAGAACCACAGCAGTACCCGCTGGTATCACCTCGCCTGTGGCATAGGTGTGAGAGATGCCGAGGGCACCACCCTCCACCTTGTATGTGCGTGCCTCCAGACCTGCTGGCACCTTCAGGTTCTTGTCGCTGTAGTAGAGTGATGCATACTTCACATCGCTCACATCCACGTTTACCACCTCCACGCGGCGGTAGATATTGGGCAGAGAGCCTGTGGTACTCGATGTGCCATAGCAGGCGAACAGAGGATTGTTATTGTTGGGATTGTAGCGTATCAATTTTCTGTTATATTTGCCCTGGAACTGTATCGTAGCGTTATTGTCGGCAATGGAAATGGTGGCTATAGCGTTGGCATCCACATCTTCCTTGGTCTTCAGCAAGTTTGAAGTACTTGAAGCACTGGTCAGATATCCCTTGGTGTCGCCATTCAATATGCGCAGAGTCCATCCGCTTACAGTGTCATAAGTGGCAGTACCCAGTTCTATGATAGCCACATCATCCATGTTGGGTATTATGCTGCCGTCGGGTTGGAAAATGAATGACACGCCTTTGCGGTTATTGGTCTGCTGTGTAGTGCTCAGTGCGTATTTTTCGTCTTTCTGCACTATCACAATCTTGTCGCCCTCAGTCAGTTCGCTTACGTCTGTCACGAGCACGTAGCGGTGGTTGTCACCGTCGTTCCACAGCGAAACATTGAGCACGTACTGAGCCTCGGCACTGGTATAGTCGAGATTGCCTTCGAAAGAGGCTTTGATAACCGTGGTACCGGCACTGCGCAGAGTCACCTCTCCGGTAGAAGCATCTACAGTTGCCACATTTTCATCACTGGAACTATAAACCACATTGATGGTGCTCAGAACCTCGGCGGGTGTCGACGACAGGGTGGGGGGAGTAAACTCCTCACCCATAGTGGCATTCACCTCTGCCTTGTTGAAGGCAAGAGTCAGTTCCTCGGGTGCTCCGAAGTTGAATGAGATAGTGCCGTCGCTGTTTTGTGTAATATCATTCACCTCGTAATTCAGATAGTATGTACCATCAGTATTCTGATTGAACAGTGTGGCAGCGGGAGTAGAACTGTTTGAGAACGAGTTGTTAGAGCCGTTTGGCCACAGGTCGCCTTCTATGTCGCTGTAGTATTGCCTCCTGTAACTGTTGTCGGCAGGCACGTAAGTGAAGCGTTGGTGGTCGGGGTCATCGTTTGGTCCGTTGTTCGACCAAGCGGTAGCATCATAGTCTACGTGTATGATGAGCAGTCCGCTGCCATAGAGGCTTGAGTCCCATCCCACCTTCTGCCTGTTCTCCAGCATGTAGTATTCATTATTGTTTCCAGGGTTGTAGATAATGTAGTAGTCGCCATATTCTTGCAGTGCTCCCATACCTGTCACGGTCTGTCTGCTTTTCAGTTCTATGGGTTCGCTCCAACCTACCACCCAGCGTTCGTATCCGGTGTATCCTGCGGGTTGGTATCCGCCGCCGTTGTACGATCCCTGGTCCATCAGGTCCCAGTATCCCATGCCCGGACCGCCGCTGTAGTCGGTGTCGTAGAAGTCGGGGTATCCTAAGCAGTGGCTGAACTCATGGCACATGGTGCCTATGCCGCCCAGTTCTCCAGTGTTTCCGTTGAGTTCACCTCCACAAGCATATCTGTTTACGTATACGCCATCCAGAAGTTGAGAACCCTCTGTACATCTGCCAAAATACTGAGCAGAGTAGAGGTCCCATGCGTGTGGCCATATAGTGTTGGCTTCACCACCGTCGGCAGCACCTTTGCCGGCATACACCACATACACTTGGTCCACAAAACCATCATCATCCCAGTCATAGTCGGCATAGTTCACATATGGGTCAGCCAACTTCACTGCCTCCTGTACCATCTGTGCGGCATACTTGTCGGTGTTGCTTGTGCTGGATATATTCTGTCCGTAGTACTCATAGTTGTTTTCCACTTTCACAGGTCCCACCACGTCGAAGTTGAGCAGGAATTGTCCGTTGCTCTGTGCCTTGAAGTAGTCGAACATAGAACCTTTGAAGTTGCCCTCTACGAAATTCTCCTCGTTGGCTATTCTCTCAAACGTGGCTTTAGGGTCAGAGCCAGAGAACGTAGCATTCTGGAAGTTTACCAGTATGATAAGGCATTTCTTTTCGCCGCTGAGATTTGTGAAATCGCCAACATTCTGTATAGGAGCCTTCAGCATGCGTTTACTGTTGACTTGATCGCGCATTTTTTTTGCTTCGCGCTGGATGAGGTTGGCATCAGCCAGGCGGAACACCTCCTTACCTCCTGCTTTCTTGTCGAATACGAAGGCACGTCCGTCGTCTGCACGCCAATAGTTACCCCACTCATCGCCCACCAGCATCGCCTCTACGGTAGAGCCGTCTGCCAGGGTTAGCGTCTTTTTCAGTCCTGGTTTGGCGGGCACAGCATACATGCCCAAAGTCCACACCGACAGTAACATTAAAGTCAGTATTCTTTTCATATTTTCCTTTTTAAAGTGTTATCGTAATACCTTGCAAAATTATCAAAAAAAGTAAAATCAACAAAAAAAAATGATTAAAAGGCACTGTTATCTGACTGAAAACAGTAACTTTGCCCTGCAAAAAACGAAGAAATAATGAAGAGTATACGCGCTATGTTAATAAGCCTTGCCCTATGCGCTGCAATAAGCTCATATGCACAGCAGCCCCTGGCGGGAGGTGCTGAGACGCTGAAGAAGGCAGCCCTTCATCCCGAGGATGTGGAGCCGAGCGACAAGCCCAACATGGTGCCTACGGTGAGGGTGGGAAAAGCCATGCTCGATGGCGACAGTGTGCTCTTCATGGACATGAGCAATGTGTACTGCTATCCCCCTGTGACCCTGCAGAGTGCCAAGCAGCAGCAGTCGTACAACCGTTTGGTGCGCAATGTAAAGAAGGTGTTGCCTATAGCCAAAGAGTGCAACCAGATAATCATAGAGACCTACGAATATCTGCAGACCCTGCCCGACAAGAAGTCGAAGGATGCGCACATGAAACGTGTGGAGGACGATATCTACAGTACCTATAAGCCACGCATGAAGAAACTCACCTACTCGCAGGGTAAGTTGCTCATTAAACTCATCAACCGTGAGTGCAACTCACCGTCGTACGACATACTGAAGGCCTTCATGGGACCCATCAGGGCTGGTTTCTGGCAGGCGTTTGCCTGGACCTTCGGCGCCTCGCTGAAGAAGAAATATAAGCCTGATACTACTGACCGTCTGACTGAGCGTGTGGTGCTGTTGGTGGAGGCAGGGCAGTTGTGAAGCGTGCAGGGATTATTCTATCACTGTGCCGTGCTGTCCGTCTATGGCAGTAGCCAGAGTAATGATGACCTGGCGCACACCAGCATCGATGGCTGATAGTGCATTCTCTATTTTCGGCATCATCCCCCCACTTATAGTACCGTCTGCCACCAGTTGGTTGTAGTCGGCACGTGTGATTCGAGGTATTACCGTGCTGTCATCGTCTGCCACCCTGAGTACTCCACTTTTCTCGAAACAGTAGATCAGCGTGACATCATACAGCGAAGCCAGAGCCTGTGCTGCCACCGAGGCGATGGTGTCGGCATTGGTATTGAGCATGGAGCCTTGTCCGTCGTGTGTGAGCGGAGCCAGGATAGGAGTGATACCTGCATCGAGCAGCAGCGACAGTCGTTTTGCGTCCACGCGCTCCACATCGCCCACGAAACCGTAGTCCACCTCGCCCACAGGACGCCGGTGAGCACGCACCACATCCATGTCGGCACCGGTGAGACCCAGAGCAGCCATGCCGGCAGCCCCTGCCATAGCCACTATATGCTTGTTTACCAGTCCGCCATACACCATGGTTACCACCCTGAGCATATCAGCATCCGTCACCCGTCTGCCGTTTACCATATGGCTCTCTATGCCCAGTTGTGCAGCCACCTGAGTGGCACTGCGTCCACCCCCGTGCACCAGAATCTTGCGTCCGGCGATATTGCCAAAGTCTTTTATCAGTCGTTGCAGCCTCTCTTCGTCTTCCACGATAGCGCCGCCCACCTTCACTATAGTAAGAGATTGTTTCATTATTCCAAGTAAGTATATCCGTAAAGTCCGTTGCGATAGTTGCTGAGAAATTCCTTGCCCTCCTCCAGTGTGATACGTCCGTTTTTCACACTCTTAGTCACCCATATCTCCAATTGTCTCACCAGTTTCTTGGGGTTGTACTGCACGTACTCCAGCACCTCCTCCACCGTCTCGCCGTCAATGATTTGGTCGATGTGGTATTCACCGTCCTTCACCGACACGTGTACGGCATTGGTATCGCCGAAGAGGTTGTGCATATCGCCCAGTATCTCCTGGTATGCGCCTACGAGAAACACCCCGAGGTAGTAGTCCTCGTTGCGTCGTATGGCATGTATGGGCAGTGAGTGCGAGTTGTGGCGGTTGGTCACGAAATTGGCTATCTTTCCATCGCTGTCGCATGTGATATCCTGTATGGTGGCGTTTCGTGTGGGGCGTTCGTCCAGTCGCTGTATGGGCATGATGGGGAAGAGTTGGTCTATGGCCCAAGAGTCGCTCAGGCTCTGAAACAGGGAGAAGTTGCAGAAGTACTTGTCGGCCAGTAGTTTGTCGATATTCATCAACTCCTCTGGGATATGTTTCAGGTTTTTGGTCAGCGCGTTGATTTCGTGGCACACGCTCCAGTACATGGCTTCCACATCTGCCCTGGTCTTGAGGTCTACTATACCGTGACTGAAGAGGTCGAGCACCTCGTCGCGTATCTGTTCTGCATCGTGCCAGTCCTCCAGCACATTGCGTGGTGAGAGGTTATCCCATATCTCGTACAGGTCCTTCACCAGTTGGTGGCTGTCTGCCTCGGGCTCAAACTCCTCCGGCATCTCTGGCAGTGAGGCTGTCTCGAGCACATCTATGATGAGTACCGAGTGGTGTGCAGCCAGCGAGCGTCCGCTTTCGGTGATGATATTTGGATGTGGTATGCCGTTTCGGTTGGCCACATCCACGAAGGTATAGATACAGTCGTTCACATACTCCTGTATGGAGTAGTTGACCGAACTCTCGCTGCTGGGCGAGCGTGTGCCGTCATAGTCCACACCCAGTCCGCCGCCGCAGTCCACGAAGTCTACGTTGTATCCCATCTTGTGCAATTGCACATAGAACTGCGATGCTTCCCTGAGTGCAGTCTGTATGCGTCGTATCTTAGTGATTTGCGACCCTATATGGAAGTGGATGAGGCGGAGGCAGTCGCGCATGCCCTTCTTGTCCAGTTGTTCGAGGGCATCGAGCAGTTCAGCGCTTGTGAGTCCGAATTTCGATGCATCGCCACCACTTTCCTCCCATTTGCCACTGCCCGAGGAAGCCAGTTTTATGCGTATGCCGATATTGGGTCTTACATTGAGTTTCTTTGCCACTCTGGATATAATCTCCAGTTCATTCATCTTTTCCACCACGATGAAAATCTGTTTACCCATCTTCTGAGCCAGCAGAGCCAATTCTATGTAACTCTGGTCCTTGTATCCGTTGCACACGATGATGGAGTCGCTTTGGCACTGCATGGCAATCACCGCATGCAGTTCAGGCTTTGAGCCGGCTTCCAACCCCAGGTTGAACTTCCTGCCGTGTGATATGATTTCCTCTACAACAGGTTGCATCTGGTTTACTTTGATGGGGTACACCACATAGTTCTCGCCTTTGTAGTCGTACTCCTCTGCTGCTTTCTTGAAGCAACTCCAGGTCTTTTCAATCCTATTGTCCAGGATATCGGGAAAGCGCAGTAGTATGGGCGGTGTCACATCCCTCAGTGCCAGTTCGTCCATCACCTCGCGCAGGTCTATCTGCGTCTCGTCTTTGCAGGGTGTGACGTACACGTGGCCCTTGCCATTGATGCCGAAATAGGAAGTGCCCCAACCGTTGATGTTGTACAGTTCCTTAGAGTCTTCTATGGTCCATTTCTTCATAGTGGTAGTAGATGTTGAAAGTGTAAGACTGTGGTAATTATAAATTGAGTAAGTTTTTCAGTTGTTCAACCGACTGTTGTATCTTGTCCCTATTGTCGAGCACATCCACATCGAGCACGTGGTGTGCCTGAGAGTAGAAAGGTTCGCGTTTCTGCAACTGTTCTTCGATAAATTCTTTCAGTTGCTCATCATTTTTACCTTTCAGTAGCGGTCGTTCGGTGCGTGCCATCTTCAGGTGTGCGCAGAGCACCGATGGTGATGCTTTCAGGTAGACTGTGTCTCCTTGGGCATTGAGATAGTCCATATTGTCGAAGAAGCAGGGAGTGCCACCTCCGCAACTGATGATAACATCTTCAAACTCAGCCACCTCGTGCAGCATATTGCGTTCCACCAGGCGGAAGCCATCTTCGCCCCGTTCTTCAAAGATCTGAGATACTGTGCGATGCATGCGGGTTTCTATGTACCAGTCGAGGTCATAGAAAGGCAGTTGCATGGTGCGCGACAGGGCTCTGCCAAGAGTAGTCTTGCCAGAGCCCATATATCCTATGATGATGACTCGCGTCATATCTTATCGTTGTAAGGATTATTTCTTTTTGCTGCCATTCACTATAGCCATACATTCCTCGTAGGTGAGTTGAGCGGCGGTAGCGTGTTTTGCCTTTGGCAGTCTGTAGTTCTTGCCGTCGTATGCTATATATGGACCGTATCGTCCGTTGAGCACCTCCATCTTGTCATCCTCCTCGAAGAGTTTGATGTGTCGTTGAGCCTCCTGCTGTCTGTGTTCCTCTATGAGTTTCACAGCCGTCTCCAGAGTCACGGTATAGGGGTCTTCGGTCTTAGGCAGCGACACATACTTCTTGTTGTGCAGCACGTATGGTCCGAAGCGTCCTGCTCCTATTACCACATCGTATCCCTCGTATTCGCCCACGGTGCGTGGCAGTCCGAAGAGTTGCAGAGCCTCTTCTATGGTGATGGTCTCCATGCTCTTGTCTGTGGGCAGTTGTGCGAATAGAGGTTTCTCCTTGTCGTCGGCAGTACCTATCTGCACTATCGGTCCGAAGCGTCCTATCTTCACGAACACTGGTCGTCCGCTCTTGGGGTCGGTACCTATCTGTCGTTCTCCTGCTTTATGCTCAGCACGTATGTTCATAGTGCGTTCCACCACGGGTTCAAAGCCCTTGTAGAATTTCTTTATCATGCTGACCCACTGCGCCTTGCCCTCGGCTATCTTGTCAAATTGAGTCTCCACGGTAGCAGTGAAGTTATAGTCCATGATCTCGGGGAAGTACTGCATGAGGAAGTCGTTTACCACTATGCCGGTGTCGGTAGGCAGCAGTTTGCCTTTGTCGCCGCCCACCACCTCTTTCCTTTCGGTGGTAGAGATTTTTCCGTTTTTCAGTGAGTCGACCACGTAGGTACGTTCTTCGCCTTTCTTGTCGCCTTTCTGCACGTATTCGCGCTGTTGTATGGTGCTGATGGTAGGAGCGTAAGTAGAGGGTCGTCCGATGCCCAGTTCCTCGAGTTTATGTACCAGGCTGGCCTCGGTGTAGCGCAGGGGGCTCTGTGTGAAGCGTTGTGTGGCATTCACCTCTTGGTATGCGAGTGTGGCACCCTCATGTATGGGTGGCAGCATACGGTCTTTGTCCTCATCGATGGACGGTTCGTCATCGGTAGATTCGTGATATACCTTCATGAAACCGTCAAACTTCACCACCTCACCGTTTGCCACGAAAGTCTCGCTGAGTCGGTTGCCCTTGCTGTCATCGGTTGCTATCACGATAGTAGTCTTTTCCAATTGTGCCTCAGCCATTTGCGAAGCCAGCGTACGTTTCCATATCAGTTCATAGAGTTTGCGCTCCTGTGCGTTGCCCTCTATCTGTTGTCTGTCCATCTGTGTGGGGCGTATGGCCTCGTGAGCCTCCTGTGCCCCTTTGGTATGAGTCTGGAAGTTGCGGGGTTTGCTGTATTCCTTGCCGAAGAGGTTGAGCACCTCTGTCTTGCTCTGTCCCATGCACAGTGAAGAGAGGTTGACGGAGTCGGTACGCATGTATGTGATATATCCGTTCTCGTAGAGGTGTTGTGCCACCATCATAGTCTGCGACACGGTGAATCCCAGTTTCCTGGCGGCTTCCTGTTGCAGTGTAGAGGTGGTGAAGGGTGGTGCCGGCATGCGCTTGAGAGGTTTCTTGCTTACGCTCTCTACATGGAATGTGGCATTGCTGCACTTCTCGAGCAGAGCCATGGCCTCCTCCCGGCTCTTCATGCGGTTGCTGAGTTCAGCCTTTATCTCACTCTGAGTGCCATCGGGCAGTGTATATTTGAATATGGCAGCCACGCGGTAGTAGGTCTCGCTCTCAAACTGCTGTATCTCGCGCTCACGGTCCACTATCAGCCTCACCGCCACACTCTGCACCCTGCCTGCGCTCAGTGCGGGTTTCACCTTACGCCAGAGCACCGGTGAGAGGCGGAAGCCCACTATGCGGTCGAGCACCCGTCGTGCCTGTTGGGCATTCACCAGGTTCATGTCTATGTGCCGGGGGTGCTGTATAGCCTCGAGTATGGCAGACTTCGTTATCTCATGGAATACGATACGGTTGGTCTTCGCCTCGTCCAGCCCGAGCACCTCGCACAGGTGCCATGATATGGCTTCACCCTCGCGGTCCTCATCACTTGCCAGCCACACCTTGGTGGCTTTCTTGGCCTGTGCCCGCAGTTCGCTCACCAGTTTCTTTTTCTCCTCGGGTATCTCATAATGAGGTTCGAGGGTGTCGAGGTCAATACTTATTTCCTTCTTTCTCAGGTCGCGTATATGTCCGAAACTCGACATTACCTTGTAGTCTGCTCCCAAAAACCGCTCAATGGTCTTGGCTTTGGCAGGACTCTCCACAATCACTAAATTCTCTTGCATAAAATACTTGGTACGTTTATCGGGCGGCAAAATTAGAAATAACTTTTCATCCACCTTATTATATATCTTCATTTTTTGCATTTTTTAAGAATTTGGTGTTATACAAAAAGAGATCGAAAATAACAATCAGACTTATAGCACCAACCAAATAGAGAGCCCCAAGAAATATACTTCTGTGAATTATTCAGGTTAATATCATGCTTTGATATACACGAGCATATGCAAGGAGGCCATCGTGGACTCCGCATATTGGTCGTTTCTGGTCGGGATGTGCCTGTGCCGTGAAGCATGGACTGGAAATCATGGGTCTTGGCTTGATTGACATTGACAGCCATAACTGTATGATGCTACGTACCCATCAGGTCTATTCAAAGGCTATGAAGTGCAAAGTACGTCTCGTCATCTGGATCATGCCCGACAAGAAACGCAAACAGTTTTTCTCTGCAGACACCACGCTCTCAGGCAAGGGATGCCAACAAGCTCGACTGCGCTTTCAACGCATCTTTCGCCTCGCTGAACGTGGTCAAGGTCATGATGAAGGAAAGAGGGATGGAATATTCCATGTCTAACTTCAAGTTGCTGATGACCAACACGTTCCTGACGAAACGAATTTTTGAGGCAACCCGATACCGACCGAACCAAACTTTAATTAGTCACATTTTCAAAGAACTCTTTGGCTCCGCGGATTAGCCGTTAGGCCATATGTTGAATTTTTAACGAACAATTGTTTTAAATATTTTTTAATTCAAGTTTCGCATGACTATTCTATAAACGGCCTGAAGGGGCAGTGAGCCCTAAGCACAGGGCATCGCCCTGGGTGGTAGTGCGAAAGAATAGTCGCCCTGAAAGGGCAAAAGCAAGTGAACAACTTCGCTTTTGCCCTTGCAGTAGGAGTAGGGTGACGTGTCGTAGTACTTTTCGCATAGCGGGTCAATCTGGGTGAACAACGGACCTGTGACGGGCAGCATCCACCTAGCGCCGTAGTCGTAGGCATCCATGCTCCACTCCCTGAGCAGTTCCTTGCCGTTGTACTTCATCGGCTGCTCCGCCGAACCTGTGCTCGTGTCCATCAGTGCACCGCCAGCGTAGTAGTGGTTCACCTGCTCCGTGGAGTCCTGCTCGTTGAACACCACCCTCACGCTGCCGAGGTGGTCTCTGAGGTAGTAGTATTTGTCAGTGGAGGCGGTAGTCATAGGTTCAGGTGATATGGAATGATACGGTTAGGATATTGCGAATTTAATGATTTTTGAAATTTAGTCCAAATATTTTGAGGATTATTTGTGAATCTAGTATTATTCATTCCAAAAGAAGAATCTTTACAGTTAATTTGGAAGGCCTATGTCCTTCACGTCGGGATACAGGTGTAACACCTTCGTATTCAGTTGACCCACTTTCTGGGCTGCCTCTTCATAGTAGTCCACTAAATCAGAAAAATCTGCCTGCTCGTGATACATGACAATATACGAAAACGCGGTACACCAATAGACATAACAAAAAAAGGTTGGGAGGTTGTTTTATTCACCGCAAGGATATTGTTCGCTCCTTAGTTTGCTCGTTGAAGATGACTCCTTCGGCCTCGTTATTGCGACAAGAATAATTCGCATGAAAAGTGGGAAATACCAAAAAAAGCATTATCTTTGCAAGCGAACAAAAAAATCTTATATATCATGAAACGAGTTAAGACCTTATTGCTATTATTAACTTCATTAGTACCGTTTACGGCTTCGGCTCAGGATTTTGCCAGTGGTGCAGACGTGAGTTGGTGCACAGAGATGGAAGCCTCGGGTAAATACTTCTACAACTCGGCAGGTGTAAAGACCGAGATGATGGCACTACTCGACCAGTTGGGCATGACCGCTGTGCGCCTGCGCGTGTGGGTAAATCCGGAGACTGTGTACGGTCCCTGGTGCGACAAGGCAGATGTGGTGGCGAAAGCCAAGCGAGCCAAGAACTCTGGTCTGGATGTGATGATAGACTTCCACTACAGCGATTTCTTTGCCGACCCAGGCAGGCAGACCAAGCCCACTGCATGGAAGAACTACTCCTTCGAACAGTTGAAGCAGGCAGTGCATGACCATACCGTGGATGTGTTGCAGGCATTGAAGGACGAGGGTGTGACTCCTAAGTGGGTGCAGGTGGGCAACGAGACCCGTCTGGGCATGTTGTGGAATGACGGCAAGTTGGTGTGGAACTCCCAGAACGTGTGGTCGGGTTTTGTGGCACTGAGCAATTCCGGCTATGATGCAGTGAAGAGCGTATTTCCAAGTGCTCTGGTGATAACACACCTGGACCGTGGTCCCGAGAACAATGCATGGTGGTATACACAGTTCAAGGATAACGGTGGAAAGTTCGATGCCATCGGACTCTCCCACTATCCCGAGACCAGCACCTGGCAGGTGAACAATATCAATACAGCCAGCAATATAAAGTCGCTACACAACACCTTTGGAGTGCCCGTGATATTAGTAGAGACAGGCTACTACTGGAACAGCGACAATACCGAGGCAGAACAGGTGATGACCGACCTCTTCAATAGAGTGAAGACCCTCGAGGGTTGCGGTGGAGTGTTCTATTGGGAGCCCGAGGTGTACAACTGGTGGAAACCCACCTACTACACCAACCTGGGATGGAATGCATACAACAAGGGAGCCTTCAATGCCAATGGTCGCCCCTCGGCAGCACTCAACCCCTTCAATATGGGTGGCACATCGGGAGTGACCGCAGCCGAGGTGGTGAGCGACAAACCCGAACAGACATACGACCTGATGGGACGTAAGGTGGACGCCTCCACCGCGAAGCATGGCATATATATCCGTGGCAACAAGAAAGTGCTGGTGAAGTGAGAGACGCTGCAATCATCCTCTCGGGAGGTATGGACTCCGTGACTATGCTCTACGAATATCAGAGCAGGATAGCACTCGCCATCACTTTCGACTATGGCAGCAATCACAGCAGCAACGAGATAGCCTGCGCGCGGTGGCACTGTCAGCAGTTGGGCATAGAACAGTTGGTCATACCCCTGGCATTCATGCATGAGTATTTCCACTCTTCACTGCTCGAGGGTGCCGATGCCATACCCGAGGGTGAGTATGCCGAGGGCAACATGCTCTCTACCGTGGTGCCCTTCCGCAATGGCATAATGCTCTCTGTGGCATGCGGCATAGCCGAATGCAGGGGGCTGCAACATGTGATGATAGCCAATCATGGCGGCGACCACAGCATATACCCCGACTGTCGCCCAGCGTTCATACAAGCCATGTCGGCAGCCATGACCCATGGCACCTACGCACATGTGGATATCATGGCGCCATATACGGATATCAGCAAGGCAGAGATAGCCCGCCACGGTAAGCAGTTGGGCGTGGACTACAGCAAGACATGGAGTTGCTATAAGGGTGGCGATGAGCCGTGTGGCAAGTGCGCCACCTGTATAGAGCGCGAGGAAGCCTTGCGCGAGGCAGGGATAGAGTGACTATCCCTTCACATATTGGGTAATGGTATTAGTGCCCACCGTGACCTGTCGGCGCGTCACGGCGTCGAGTGGCAGGAGCGGAGCGGCGGTACCGTCGCCCAATATGCATGATGACACCTCTTCACGTATCTCATCCCACAGTCCTGACTCTATGAAACTGCGGTGCGTGATGGCACCCCCCTCTACCAGAAGCGACTGTATGCCATCACTGTACATCTGCTGCATGAGCGAGGGTAGGGTGGTGGCATGTGAGAGCACATAGCGGCGTGGCGACGGTCCGTCCCACAACCGTGTGTCGAGGCGTGGCTTGTCGCGCTCAGCCGTGACCCTTCCCACGAGTATGGCATCACTCTCCGCCCGTAGTTTATGACAGATACGGCGCGTGGCATCATTGGAAATGGCAGTCGGTCTGCCGTGGTCGTCGATAAACCCATCGGCGGAGCGTGCCCATTTCAGGATGATGTGCGGCCGGTGCTGCTGGTGATAGGTGAAGAAGCGGCGGTTCAGCCACCGACATTCCTCCTCCAATACACCCACCGTCACCTCTATGCCTGCCCTGCGTATTATCTCTATGCCTTTGCCTTGCACCTTGGCAAAGGGGTCTATGCATCCTACCACAACCCGGCGCACACCCTTTTCCACTATCAGGTTGGCACAAGGAGGAGTCTTGCCGTAGTGTGCACAGGGTTCCAGAGACACGTAGATAGTGGCATCGCCGAGCAGGTGCTCATCGGCAGCACTCACGCTGGCGAAGGCATTCACCTCGGCATGTCCCTCTCCACAGCGTATATGGTAACCCTCGCCTATCACACGGTCGCCCACTACTATCACCGCCCCCACCATAGGGTTGGGACGCGCCGTGAGTATGCCCTGCCGAGCCAGTTGCAGACAGCGGCACATGTATTTTTCATCCGTCGACATTTGGCTGTTAATGATATTATTCCTATTTTTGCATGTCATGACATACAGAGATATTTGCAATAGCCTTGCCACAGTGTACGAGCCAGGCGAGGCGCGTGCCATAGCCCGTCTGCTCTTAGAAGAAGCCTTCGGACTGACTATGGCAGATATTTGCAGTGGCAAAGATACACAATTCTCTGCTGCCGATGAAGAAAAACTCGCCTCTTTTTTACACCGTCTGCTACAGTGTGAACCCATACAGTATGTGTTGGGCTATGAGACCTTCTGCGGCCGAAGGCTCTCTGTACGCCCCGGCGTGCTGATACCGCGCCCCGAGACCGAGGAACTGTGCCAGTGGGTGATAGACGACTGGCATGGGGCACCCTCACCCCTACGTGTGCTCGATGTGGGCACTGGCAGCGGGTGCATAGCCGTGACCATGGCACTCGACCTGCCACAGGGGGAAGTGGAGGCATGGGATATCTCGCCCATAGCACTACAGGTGGCAGAAGAGAATGCCAAGCGGTATGGTGCTCAGGTGAGGGTGCGCTGCGCCGATGCCCTGAACCGACCGGCAGACGGCGGACCGTGGGATATCATTGTGAGCAATCCACCCTATATAGCCCATAGTGAGAAGTCAGACATGCTCCGCAATGTGACAGACTACGAACCAGCAGAGGCACTTTTCGTTGACGACCCCATGCTCTTCTATAGGGCATTTGTGGACTATTACCAGGTGGTGTCGCCTGGCGGAGCCATATACATGGAACTCAATCCCGTAGTGGCACATACACTGTACAGCGAGGCAGAGGCACGTGGGTGGCATCCCACACTGCGACGTGATGAACAGGGGAAGTGGAGGATGATAAGACTGAGAAAGCCATGAAGAAGATGACAGAACAACAGGCGTTATGGCAACTCACCACACTCTGCGGCAGTGGCGAGCACTGCACCCACGAGGTGAGAGAGAAGATGCGACGCTGGGCGCTGGATGAAGACGTGCAGGAGCGATTGGTGCAACACCTGGTCAATGAACATTATTTAGACGATGCGCGCTACGCGCGCGCCTATGCGCACGACAAGTTGGAGTACAACCACTGGGGACCCAACAAGATACGTCAGGGCTTGTACCTGAAGCGTATACCTGCCGGTGTGATAACTGAAGCACTGGGCGCCATCAGTCTGGACCGGTATGTGGCAGTGCTGCGCCCACTATTGAGCGACAAAGAGCACCATCTGAAGGCCTCCACTTCCTACGAGCGTCGCATGAAACTCATGCGTTTCGCCATGCAGCGTGGCTTTACCATGGATGCCATACGCGAGTGTATGAATACAGAAATAGACGACTACGATGAGTGATAAACCAATCAGTTTCTGGCACCGTCTGTTTCACCTCATAGCCCCACCGGCGTGTGCCATCTGCGGTTGTCGTCTGGCTATAGACGAGGAGTTGCTCTGTGTACGGTGCAACATGCACCTGCCGCGCACCCCATATGCCTCCACCGCCGAGGACAATGAAATGGTGCGGCGCTTCTGGGGGCACGGTCCAGTGGAGCGTGCTGCAGCCCTGTTCTATTACGAGGCAGGTTCCGAAGCCAGCAGGGTGATATTCCGCATGAAATACCACAACCACCCCGAGGTGGGTGAAATCTTAGGCACATGGGTGGCGCGCGAGGCAGGCAGGTACGACTTCTTCCACGGTATGGATGCCATAGTGCCGGTGCCGCTGAGCAAGCGTCGTGAACGGAAGCGTGGCTACAATCAGAGCAGGGAAATAGCAAAGGGAGTGAGCAGCGTGACGGGACTGCCCATAATGGACCACGTACTTGTGAGGCAGCACTTCAAGGAGAGTCAGACCCGCCAGTCTATGCACGGCCGCAGAGAGAACGTGGCGGGAGCCTTCAGTCTGCATCCCAAGGCACCGTCACTCGAAGGCAAACATCTGTTGATAATAGACGATATAGTGACCACGGGCGCCACGGTGACAGCGTGTATAGAGGCAATGGGACAGCCACAGGGTATGAGGGTGAGCGTGCTGTCAATAGGTGTGGCGAAGTGATGCGATTCTCATAGCGATATACCGAAGCCGAGGGTAAAGAAGACTGACTTGGAGGATAAACTGTGTATATTGGCTGATATGCGGTAGTCGCGCTTTGACGAGTGAAAATCAAGTCCCAGGCCACCGTAAAAACTTGCCGTCAGACCTTCACTGGCGTCCATGTCATAACCGCCCAGATTTTTTTCTCCGCCAACAGCTATAGGAACATGCAAGTTTATGCCTGCTTTGATGAAGGGGGTACATTTACCGCCAGTAGGAATTCTGTATTTTGGTCCTAACTGAATCATTGGGAATAGGTTGGTGGCTCTCATGTTGTCTTTTGAGATGCTGCAATAATATACTTTAAGTGCGGCTTGCAGGTCAAATTGTTTCGATACACGCTCAAATGTTATGTCATTGCATACTGACATGTAAAAACTTGGACCTTTTAGAGTGACGGACGGCAGGTCATAATCTGTAAACGTGTATTTATATCTGGCCGATAACAATCCGCCTCCTGCCTCTATGAACCATTTATTTCTCACCGAAGCAGTCTTCTCTTCATCATTCTGATACACAATACATTCACCAGCCTCTTTGCAGTATTTCTCATTATACTCGCGCACCAGTTTGGTCATAGTGCGGGTGTCTCTCTTGCCCTTCCATATCTTGTGAAGGATGTCGAAGTCCTTGTTGAAGACTTTACCTGCTTCGGCGATGTTTTTACGGTTCAGTTCTAATGCATAATCTGCTTGAAGTCCTGCTTTTTCGTAATTGCATATCTCTGCTATCTTCCCTTCCTCGTCCTCGACATAGTAATAGTCCCATCCCAGTCTCACATAGTATAGGCTCACTCCCCCCTTCAGCAGATAGAGGGCGAAAACCTGACGTTTTTTCCCTTCCATAGGCAGGGAGAGTGAAACATAGTAGGCTCCGTCGTCGTGTATACGGAAACTTCTGATATCTTCGGGGTGGTATTCGTGGTACGTGTCCTCGCCTGCTTTCTGAAACCGGCAGATTGTGGCATTCTGTTGGTCGCTCCGGTAATCGATGTTGCCCTCAATGGTGTCGCCTTGCAGGGTCACGATATGACCTGGTAGTGGATTGACCTGCGCACGGCAGATGATGAAGGCGAAGAGTATAGCAGTGGTGATAATCAGTCTTTTCATTGTTCTGTCGGTTTAAAATTGGTCTTTCAGATAATGCTCCATAATAGTGTATTGGCGCAGTGCGACAAATGTACAGTATTTTGATGAAACCTCAAAGGAAAAATCGTGAAAAAAGAGCAGTTTGTCAAAAAAAGAGCCTCTGAAGCCCGGAGGCTTCAGAGGTGCATGGTTTTCAAATTGTTGAATGTTTCAGTCGTCGTAGTACAGGAAGTCGCCCTGGTGGTTGAACTTCAGTTCGATGTCGTTTGATAGTTCGATATCGTAGCCGTAGCGTTCTCTGTCCACCTTCACGATCACTGCACCGGGGAAGTGCGTTCTGACGAAGTGTCTGATAGCAGGTGGTACAAAGCCTTGCGGCACTACAGCCCTGTGGCAGTCAATCTTCTCTAAAGTGCCATCCCAGTTGAAGTCAATCTCGGTACCGTCGTTCAGACACACCTCATATTTCGAGTCCATGTAGTCTGTGTCTATACTGGCGTATGCGATGTACCTGCCAGGGAAATTACGCTCTATGAAGTTCTTAGCGGATGCGGGAAGCAGGTTGGTGGATATTGGCAACTCGAAAGCGTGACAAGCAGTGTTTGCAGCGAAGAGGCAAACGAGTGATACGATGAATAATTTGACGCGTTTCATAATGGTGGAGTTTTAATTGTTATTATTTCTGTTTCTGTTCTGTGTCTTTGGTTTTTTCCTTTCGACATTGCAAAGATATTCCCACCATCAGGGGTGAACAAGAAATAATGCTTTCTTTTGCCATTTTTGATGCGCCATAGCACTGCCACTGCGACAAATGTGTGAGGCGTGTCGTTATTTGTCGCAAAACACAGGCGAGAACGTAAAGAAACCCATGTTGCCAAGAAACGCAATATGGGTTACAGTTATCGAATCTTATTGTCTGGTTCTATCGTCCAGTCATCTATAGTGCGGGTGTCGGTGTTGAAATGTACACCAGCCATCACTATTTTGTTGCCCTCTGTGTGGTATGGCAAGGCGTAGTTCTTCTGCTTGATTTGCTCCAGCGCCTCATGTG
>CAMHPC010000008.1 GCA_946186945.1 uncultured Prevotella sp. | reverse complement strand
AGGTGGAGGCCATAGCAAAAGAGGAAAACAAGGGGGCTGCCGACTGGGAACGACACACCAAGGAAATCATTGCCGTGCAAAACGAATGGAAAACCATCGGCTTCGCACCGCAAAAGATGAACCAGAAAATCTTCGACCGCTTCCGCGCCGCCTGCGACGACTTCTTCGGACGCAAGACACAGTACTTCCGCGAGATGAAGGCACGCTCGGCAGAAAACGCTGAAAAGAAACGCGCACTCATCGAACAGGCTAAAGCACTGCAAGACAGCACCGACTGGAAGACTACCGGCGACA
The DNA here is from genome assembly GCA_946186945.1 of uncultured Prevotella sp. Taxonomy (GTDB): domain Bacteria; phylum Bacteroidota; class Bacteroidia; order Bacteroidales; family Bacteroidaceae; genus Prevotella. The sequence goes on along the minus strand of CAMHPC010000008.1, from coordinate 39,022 downwards.
AACTGGTGGAACTGCAAAAGGAGTGGAAAACCATCGGTATGGTGTCTAAGAAACTGGGCGACCAACTGTGGAACGAGTTCCTCGGGGCATGCAATAAATTCTTCGAGGCACGCAATGCCGCCACTTCGGATGCACGACACGCCGAGAAGGAGAACCTCGCCAAGAAACGCGACGTCATAGCACGACTCAAGACTCTCTATGAGACTATGCCCGACGATGTGCAGGAGCAGGTGTACGACCTGGTGGATGAATACAATGCCGTGGGACACGTGCCCTACCGTGAGAAAGACAAGGTGTATCGCGAGTATCACGACGTGATAGACGCTCTGTACAATGAACAGGGCATAAGGGCTAACCGTGGCAAAGGCGAGGGACGCACCAACCAACGACCCTCTGCCGAGAGGACGGCTACTCCCGATACCGAACGCTCAAGACTGATGAAGAGATACGAGGCTCTGAAACAGGAGATACAAACCTACGAGAATAATATCGGCTTCCTCACCTCTACCAGCAAGAAAGGCAACAGCCTCATCGACAACCTCAACCAAAAGGTGGAAAAACTCAAGAAGGAGTTCAAACAGGTGAGAGACAAGATAAAGAGCATCGACGCTGCTGCCGCCGCCGAGACCGAAGAATAATTCACCGCCCGCATACGGCTGATAATAATCGCCCTGAAAGTGACTGAACATAACGCTCAGAATCCACTTTCAGGGCGAATAGTATATGTCTGTGCCAAACCAGGAGATTTCTACGATAAAAAGGCAATATCACACGCTTTTTTACGTTTATTAACAGACTATGAGCAAAACACAGAAGAAAGTCACCTATTCACATATATTGAAGTACACCGGTCTCTTCGGCGGTGTGCAGGTGATTACTATCCTCGTGGGGCTGGTGCGCAATAAAATCGTGGCTCTGCTGCTCGGACCATCGGGCATGGGACTGCTCTCGCTCTTCAACAGCACTACCAAACTGCTCTCCGAAGCATCAAACCTCGGCATACCTACCGGGGCGGTGCCTGAACTCTCGGCACCATTCGAGAACGGTGACAGGCAGACATTCGTGCAAAGGGTCACTATGGTGCGCTCATGGAGTATGATATGCGCCATAGTGGGCATGCTGATGTGTATGGTCATGGCACCATGGCTCGACCAGTGGAGTTTCTCGTGGGGCAAGCACTCGCTGCACTATGTCTTCCTCTCGCCTGTCATAGCCCTAACAGCAATCACTGGCGGAGAGATGGCTATACTGAAAAGCACCAGACAACTCAAGGCTCTCGCAAGGGTGTCGGTGGTCAATGTGTTCATCGCGCTCGTCGCCTCCGTGCCTATCTATTATTTCATGGGTGAGAGGGGTATCGTGCCTTCGCTCGTACTCATGGCTCTGGTCACTCTCTTGCTCACCATACGCTATTCGTGGAAACAGGTGCCCCTGCACATCTCGCTCTCGGCACAGTGCCTCAAACAGGGCATGGACATGGTGAAACTGGGACTGGGGGTGGTGGTGGCAGGAGGACTGGGCAACTGCGCCGAGTTCGTCATACGCTCCTTCATCAGCCATCATGGGTCGGTGGAGGAGGTGGGACTCTACAATGCGGCGTTCATGATCATCGTCACTTACGGAGGTATGGTGTTTGCTGCCATGGAGACTGACTACTTCCCACGACTGTCTGCCATAAAGGAGTCGGGGGCAAAACTCAACCGCACGGTCAACCAACAGATGGAGGTGTCGCTGCTGGTGGTGTCGCCACTGCTCGTGGCTCTCATCATCTTCGCACCTGTGCTCATACCGCTGCTCTACAGCGGCAAATTCATCGGCGTGGTGGCTATGGTGCAGGTCATGGTGCTCGGACTATACTTCAGGGCTCTCACTCTGCCACTGTCATATATACCACTGGCTCGCAGCCATTCTCTCATGTACATCTTCGTGGAGGGGTTCTATGCCGTGGCACTGGTGGTGTGCGCTATCATCGGATACAACGTATATGGGCTGTACGGGGTGGGCATCGCCATCACGGTGGTGGCGGTGGTGGAATTTCTCTTCCTCGTGGTGTGCATGGGGGTGAAATACCGATACCGGCTCGGAAGGGGGGTCGCCTCCTTCCTCGCTATGCACCTGGGCACAGGGCTCGCGGCTTTCGCTCTCACCCTGCAGGACAACTGCTACCTGACGTATGGCATAGGCATTGTGCTCATGGCCATAGCAGCCACCCTCTCGATGATTATTCTCAAGAGAAAGACCAGTGACTGAACCTCAGGTATGTTCAGCGGTTGGCGGAACGCAGGAACTCACGTATCTTCTCTACAGGTATGCCGAAATTGAAATTGTCGGAGCCTACCAACTTGGCGAAGTTCACTGCCACTACATGCCCACGGTCGTTGAGCACCGGACTGCCCGAGGAACCCTGAACGGTGGGGATGCTGTACAGCACACGGTCGCCATCAGGGGTCTGGGACACTCTGCCACTGGTCATCTGAGCACTGATACCCTTCTCGGTGTTCGCCAACATCAGACCGGCATTATAGCCTATCATGTACAACTGCTGGTCTATCTTCAAATGCTGCTCGGAGGCATCGCCGCTGAAGTAGCGACTGTCGCCCACACCCGCTATTTGAAAAACATGGGCTTCGTCGGGGGTCTTGCCGCTGCGCAGACGAAGCAGGGCGAGGTCCACGTCCTTCTTGTCCGATACCTTCACTATGTCGCAGGGATTCTTCTTCAGGAAGTCGGAGGGACTCTTCACACGCACACCGTCGTAGGATATGCCTATCTGACATACCACGCGGATGTGGATATCGTCTACGCTGGTGTTGTAGCGCATCTTACGGGCCATGGCACTCACCTCCTGGTACAGGTTCTTCAGACGTGACTGCTCGCGCACTATCTGCAACAACTGACTCTCGCTGCCCATGCCCATCAACAGTATCTGCTGACGCTGCTGTTCCAACTGGTCGTACTGTATCTCCAACTGCTGCTGGGCGTAGGCACACTGCATTATCATGGCGCGGATGATGCGCTGCAGGTTCTGCTTCATCTGCTTCTCGTCCAATTCGGTGGCTGCCACATGACGGTTGGTCACCAGGGTGCCTTGGTCGTCTATGAAGAAACCGGTGCCGTTGAGCATGGCGGGATGCTGCTTCACTTCCTCTTCGTCGGCAGTGAAACCTTGCAACTCGCCATTGCTGTCCAAACCGGTGAAGTATAACTTCTGACCTGACGGCATCTCTACCTGATAGTAAAACTTGTTGAGCACTAATACTACACCCGACTTGTGGGTCTCGAATATCTCCCCGGGTTCCATGCTTTGACTGCAAGAGGCCAGTACTGACGACAGCAATGCGGCGCTTATGTAAGATAGTAGTCTTTTCATCGTTTCCTTGTCTTTCTTGTGATGCAAAATTACTGCAATTATTGCAATTTCCTCCGTTTACCGCTATCTTTTAGCACAGATTGACATTTCTGTGCCAATTGTGAATTTTATTTTTGTTTTCAAACAACAATACTTCATTTTTTTTGTTTTTCTTAACGAAAAGCCGTAACTTTACACCTCATTACACTACACCATAGTAGAATATGACGAAAGGAAATGAACGATAAGATATACCAAGGCAAGAAGGCGGCATACACCACACTGGGCTGTAAACTCAATTTCGCCGAAACCGCCACATTCGAGAAAATGCTCACCAACCTCGGCGTGCAAACTGCAGAGAAAGGCGAACAAGCCGACCTTTGCATCATCAATACATGCTCCGTCACCGAGGTGGCAGACCATAAATGCCGACAAATCATACACCGCACAGTACGACAACACCCGGGCGCCTTCATCGTCGTCACTGGATGCTACGCACAACTCAAACCCATGCAGGTGGCTGCCATTGAAGGGGTGGACCTGGTGCTCGGAGCCAACGAGAAAGCCAATCTCATCACACTCCTCGCACAACGGTGGAACGGCGAAAAAAATCAACAGGCTCTGCACGAACACCTCACCGTGCCCACACGCGATATCAATACCTTCGCACCATCATGCGCACGAGGCAACCGCACCAGGTACTTCCTCAAGGTGCAGGACGGATGCGACTATTTCTGCACCTACTGCACCATACCCTTCGCACGCGGATTCAGTCGCTCGCCCTCTATCGCCTCTATCGTGGCACAGGCACGGCAGGTGGCAGAGGAGGGTGGAAAGGAGATAGTGCTCACTGGAGTGAATATCGGACACTTCGGACACCATACGGGCGAGAAATTCATCGACCTGCTCAGGGCTCTCGACGAGGTGGAGGGTATAGCACGATACCGTATCAGCAGCATCGAACCGGACCTACTGCTCGATGAGGTGATAGACTTCTGTGCAAACAGCCGTGCTTTCATGCCACACTTCCATATACCCTTGCAGAGCGGAAGCGACCATGTGCTCGCACTCATGCACCGACGCTACGACACTGCTCTCTATGCACGCAAGGTGGAACGTATCATGACGCTCATGCCACACGCATTCATAGGGGTGGACGTGATGGTGGGCACCAGAGGCGAGACGCAGGATGACTTCCAACAGTCTCTGCGCTTCCTCAGTGACTTGCCCGTGGCGCAACTGCATGTCTTCCCGTACTCCGAACGCCCTGGCACGGCGGCATTGCGCATACCGCTGGTGGTGAGCGATAAGGAGAAAGATGAAAGGGTGGACGCATTGCTCACCCTCTCCAAACAGAAGACGGATGATTTCTACCTCAGACACCAAGACCAGCAACGCACGGTGCTCTTCGAGAAGGCGCAAAAGCATAGGGCGATGACGGGATTTACCGACAACTATATACGGGTGCAACTGCCGCCCCGTGCTTCTTCTCCCGAACTCGACAATCAGTTGCGCACTGTGACCCTGGGCGATTGGAACTCGCAGCACAATGCTCTCATCGCTTTCTTATAAATACCAATACTTCGCAAACGATACACGACAAGAATATGAACTCTTCACGTTCACAAGCCCAGAAAAAAAAGGTGGCTGTGGTAATACTCAACTGGAACGGTGCCGATATGATGCGCCGATACCTGCCGTCGGTCACCACTCTCTCGCCCGAGGCTGAGGTATGGGTGGCTGACAACGACTCTACCGACGAGAGCATGACTATGCTCGCCGAACAATACCCACAGGTGCGCACACTGGTGCTCGACCGCAACTATGGCTTCGCCGAAGGCTATAACCGCGCACTGCAACAGATTGAGGCGCACTACTATGTGCTGCTCAATTCGGATGTGGAGGTGACACCACACTGGCTCGAACCGCTCATCGCATGGATGGACGAACATGAGGATACTGCCGCATGCCAACCCAAAATCATGGCGGTGCACAGACGGGATTATTTCGAATATGCTGGTGGGGCAGGAGGGTATATGGACCGATTGGGATACCCCTTCTGCCGCGGACGACTGTTCTCTACAGTGGAGCATGACGACGGACAGTATGACGATACGGTGGATGTGTTGTGGGCGACGGGGGCGTGTATGATGGTCAGGGCTGACGACTTCCACAAGGCGGGGGGCTTCGATGCTCGCTTCTTCGCACACTGCGAGGAGATTGACCTCTGCTGGCGACTGCGTCTCGCCGGACGGCGTGTCGTCTGTGTGCCGCAATGCCATGTGTATCATGTGGGGGGCGGCACGCTGCCTAAGAAAAACCCGATGAAGACGTTCCTCAACTTCCGCAATAACCTCACCATGTTATATAAGAACCTGCCGGAAGCGCAACTCGCACCTGTCATGCGGCGACGCTGGTGGCTCGACCGACTGGCGGCTCTGCAGATGCTGCTCTCGGGCTCGATGGCAGAGGCTAAGGCGGTGATGCGCGGACGAAGGGAGTACAAACGCTGGCGCCATGAGTTTGACGACGACAGGCAGCGCATACAGAAAATGGCACAAACGGCGCAGGCTCCTTCACCTCTCTCCGCTTGTGCCATACTGTGGCAGTATTATGCACGAGGCAGAAAGACATTTGCCTCTCTGCCTCTGCAGAAATAATCTCTCACTCTATCACTTCGCCTATCACTTCGCCTATGCAGCAGTCAGGGCGCTCTATGTGCAGCATGGCGCACACGGTGGCGGCTATGTCGGTGATGTGGGTCTCGCGCATGGTCTCACCCTTTCCCACATGCCAACCCATAAATACCAGTGGTATGTGCGAATCGTAGGGGTTCCATGCGCCGTGGCTGGTGCCTATGTAGTCGTCGCCAAACTTCCACGACAGATGGCCGGAGCGCACCGCCACATACACATCGCCGCTGCGGTGACTGAAGTATCCGTTCATTATACGCTCTTTCAATATCGGGGGGATGCCGCTGCTGCCTATCTTGTCGTAGTCGCAGGCAAAGAGCACCTGGTCGTCCTCGCGCAACCGTTGTGCCACAGCCTCGCGCACCTCGCTCAGCGATACACCCTGCGCCTTGATGGCCTCACGCTCCAGATACACGCGGTTGTCCATTATCACTCTCACCCAGTTGGCTGCTCCGTAGCGCTTCATCAGCATGTCGTTCAACTGCTTCTTCATCTCACGGTTGTCCCAGCCGCCGGTGGGCAACTTATGTTCGCGCAGGTGCTTGGGAGAGTGCATGCCGCCATGGTCGGCGGTGAGGAAGAGGAGGTAGTTACCCTTGCCCACCTGCTCATCGAGTGCGGCAAACAGACGGGTCAACTCCTGGTCCAGACGCATGTAGATGTCGTGATTCTCCTTGCCACGGGTGCCGTAGGCATGTCCCACTGCATCGGTGCATGATACACTCACTGCCAACAGGTCGGGCACGCCGTCCTTGCCCATCTGCTCCCGGTGTAGCACCTCTATGGCAAGGTCTATGGTGGCGGTCACTCCCTCAGGGGTCTCGTAGAAGTTCTTGCGCTTGTCTATGTGGGCTTTGTTAAACGTCTCCATCCATGCCGGCAGTTTGTCCATATAGTAACTGCTGGTCACGAAATGGCCGCTCTCGGTGTCCCACCAGTAGGCGGCATCGGCGCAGTGGCCGGCAGGCAGTATGGCGGCGCGGTCTTTCAGCGCCACTCCCACCACTTTCGAACGGTAGTCGAAGGCGGTCTTCATCTGGTCGCCTATGGTGGTGGCAAGCAACAGATGGGGCGAACGTCTGCCGCCCTTGGTATTGGCTCCCACGGTGAGCATGGTGGTGTCGCGCACGCTGGATGTGGACTTGTCGTTCACGAAGAAGTCGTTGCCCGCTATGCCGGTGAAGGCGGGCACACTGCCGGTATATACGCTGCTGTGACCTATGGCGGTCACTGTGGGCACGTAGTTGATCATGGTGTTGGCACAACTGTGACCCTCGCTCAGCAGACGGCGTATACCTCCCTCGCCATACTCGTCGTAGTAATAGTACATGTAGTCCCAACGCATCTGGTCTACAATCACGCCCACTACCAGGGGCGGACGCTCAGGGGCCTGGGCACTCACTGTCAGCGTCGCTGCCAACGCTACTGCTGTCATTAGTCTTCGTATCATAGTCATTGTTATTGTTTGGTTTGTACTCTCTTAGCGTGTCACTCTCTTTTTCACCTCGCGCAGGGCAGGCAATTGCTGGCGTGCTGCCTTCTCGCCACGGGCTATCATCTGCTCTATACTCTCCAAGGAGAAACTCGTTATGTCGAAACCCTCCATGTCGGGACGTATCAGCACATCGGCGTCGGCACGGTTGTCGTTGGTCTTCTTCCAGTCGGGGCGCGACACGAACCAGTCTATCAGTCCGCCTATGCCCAACAACTCGGTCAACGAGAAGTCTCGGCTCTCGTGGTCTTCGTTGTTCACGTCTATGGCTATCACTATGTCGGCGCCCATGGCACGCACCACGTCCACGGGCAGGTTGTTGATCATGCCGCCGTCTACCAGGGTCCAGGTGCCCCATCTCACGGGTTTGTACACGCCGGGTATCGCCATGCTGGCACGCATGGCACGCGACATCACACCGTGGTCCAACACTATCTCCGTGGGACCGTATATGTCTACTGCCACGCAGCGGAAGGGGATGGGCAGACTGTCGAACTGCACTTCGTAGGGGCGGTGGGTCATGCTGTCGAGCAGAGCGGTCACCTCGTCGCCGTTGAGCACGCCTATCAGTGCAGGGGTATTATCCCGCTTCTGCTTCTTCTTGCGAGATACGGGGAAACCGAAGATGTAGGTCACTCCGTCCTGCTCGCGGTAGAGGTCGCCCTTGAAGGCATCGCGGCGGTCGGTCAGCAGTGACAACCACTCCTGGCTGCGAAACAGGGTGTCCAACTCGTGGCTGCGGTAGCCCACGGCATACAGACCACCGAGGATGGAACCTATGCTCGTGCCGGCGATGTAGTCGGGCACTATGCCGCACTCTTCCAGTACTTTCAGGGCGCCAATCTCGGCAGCACCCTTGGCTCCGCCGCCGCCAAGTACAAGACCTATCTTGGGCCTCTGTGCCTCTGTCTCTCCGGCTATCATGGTCAATGCCATCAGTAGTATTATGATTTTACGCATGCTGTTTTCTGCTTTTGTCTGCGAAGGTACTAATTATTGTGTAATTATCATCCTTATCTCACCAAAAGTTGGTGCTCATCGCTCTTTTACTGGTTTCCACCTGCCTCCACATGCCTGTCCGGGGGTGCTCGCTCCGCTCGTACCCTCGGTTATGGAGCGGTGACGCCTCCGGCGTCATGAACACCCACAGGACGCTCCCAAATTTTTTATAATTTTCTGAATCAATTTTTTTATAATTTTGAGCGCAGCGACCCGAAGAAATATAAAGAAATGAGCGCAGCGACCAAAAAATCAGAGGAAGAAAGAAGTGCCGTACATCAGCAGGGCATAGCGTAGAGCCTTGCCCAAAAAGATGCTTATGGCAGAGATGGGCAGGTTGGCACGCATCAGACCCAATCCCAGCGCTATGGCAGTGCCCAATACCGGCAGGAAAGCTAAAAACCCCATCCACGCACCACGGTGAGCGAGGAAATGCTGAGCACGCTCCAGTTTCTCGCGCTTCACATGCAGGTAGCGTTCTATCCACTCCATCTTGCCCATTCGCCCCAAGTAGTAGTTGAACATGCTGCCAGCCCAGTTGCCTATCGTGCCATAGACGGCAAGGGGGGTGGGCTCCAGACCCGCAGCCGCCAGACCCACCATCACTGCCTCGCTGCTGAAAGGCAGCACGCTGCCGGCTATGAAGGCTGCCACGAACATGCCCCAGTAGCCATAACTGATTAAAAATTCAACGAGGGCATCCATAGGTTGTAATACACCACTGCCAGAGTGAGGATAATGATGATGTAAAAGGCTATGTTGGTGAGAAAAGTATGAGTCAGGGTGATGAAGTGTGCCAACAGGGGTGCTGTGCTCACCACCGCCATTGCTATCAGTGGGGTGTAGTGCTGGGGTTGCAGAGCCATGAAGAGTAGGGTGAAGAGGTCGATGAGTACGAATATCTCGTACAGCATGCGGGTGCGTATGTTGTCGCTGTAACTCTGACGCATGTAGTGTGTCATACCCACTATAGAGAGCAGCGCCACATAGCCCATGTTCACCCATTGGTGCTGACTGAGCAGGTCGAAGCGGGCAAGGGGGGCGAAGGTGAACAGTGCGCACCAGTGCTCAGACAGCCAACTCACATCGCCCTGGCACAGCATCCATGCCAAGGCAAACCAGTAAGGGGTGACGAGGGCTAATACCGATGCCAGCCAAGACTTGATGTTGAGTGTGTAGAGATTGAATGCCATGGCACCCCAGAGGAAGGGTACGAAATAGAGCACCTGCACGAACACCATGCTGGCAAGCGCAAGACTGAGAAAGCCGAAGTATATCCAACTGGCTGATTTATAACGTTGATAGCAACGGAAGAAGGCGCTATAAAACGAGGCGAGACACAGACTGAGTATGGCAAAACGCAGGTCGGCGAGCAGCACGCTCAGGGCGGTGAGCATCATCAGAAGTGCGCCAGGCACCATCTGACTGTGCACACGAAGGAGTTGGTTGCGCCGGCTGAGTTCTGCCATCAGGTATACGCTCAGCACCATGCACAACAACTGCACCCACCAACCACCGCTCACCATGCCTGCTACACCCGCCGAGGCGAGGGCAAGCACAGCGAAGAGGGGCAGGGTCACCCTGCTCTCAGATACTGTGTTCTGAAAACGTCTGTACGCCATCAGTACCTACAGGTCGAAACCTATGTCGCGACGGAAATAGCGGTCGGTGAACTCTATCTTCTGCGCCTCGGCAAAACTCTTCGCCAGAGCTGCTTCCTTGTCCACTCCGTAACTGCTCACGGCTATCACACGGCCGCCGGCAGTCACCACGCTGCCATCCTTCATGGCGGTGCCGCTGTGGAATACTATGCTGCCTTCCACACGGTCCAGACCCTCTATGGGATAACCTTTCTTGTACTCCTGGGGATAGCCGCCGCTCACCAGCATCACGCACACGGCGGCACGCTCGTCTATCTCTACTGTGCGGCAGTCCAGGTCGCCGGCTGCCACACCCTCAAACAGGTCCACGAGGTCACTCTTCAGACGCAGCATCACACTCTCTGTCTCGGGGTCGCCCATACGGCAGTTATACTCTATCACCTTGGGTTCACCACCCACATTGATCAGTCCGAAGAAGATGAAACCTTTATAGTTCAGTCCCTCGCTGTGCAGACCCTCCACGGTGGGGCGGATGATGCGGTCTTCCACCTTCTGCATCCACTCCTTCGTGGCGAAGGGCACCGGCGATACGCTGCCCATACCACCGGTGTTCAGTCCGGTGTCGCCCTCGCCTATGCGCTTGTAGTCCTTGGCTTCGGGCAGTATCTGGTAGTGCTCGCCGTCGGTCAGCACAAACACGCTGCACTCTATGCCGCTCAGATACTCCTCTATCACCACACGGGCTGAGGCTTGGCCAAACATGCCGCCCAGCATCTCGCGCAACTCACGCTCTGCCTCTGCCAGCGTGGGCAGTATCAGCACACCCTTGCCGGCGCACAGTCCGTCGGCTTTCAGCACGTAAGGGGGCTCTAAGGTTTTGAGAAAGGCGATGCCCTTGTCGAGGGTGGTGCCGTCGAAGGTGCGGTAGCGGGCGGTGGGGATGGAGTGGCGCATCATAAACGCCTTGGCAAAGTCTTTGGAGCCTTCCAACTGTGCACCAGCCTTGGACGGACCGATCACGGGTACTGACGAGGTGCGGGGATCGGAACCCAACTCATCGTATATGCCTTTCACCAAGGGGTCCTCGGGACCTACTACCACCATGTCTATGCCACGCTCTGCCACAAAGGTCTTGATGGCTTCGAAGTCGTCGGCTTTCATTGCCACGTTCTCGCCAACGGCAGAGGTGCCGGCATTGCCCGGTGCTATATACAGTTTTTCTACTCGCTCACTCTGGCTTATCTTCCATGCGAGTGCATGCTCGCGCCCGCCACTTCCTAATAACAGTATCTTCATCCTTTTCTCAATTTTTCTGCAAAATTACACCAACTGACCTGTAATACAAAATAAATCGCTATTTTTCTTTTAAGGTCTTTAAGATCCTTAGGGCCTTTATAAATTCTGGGGATGCGCTGCGGCGCATCCCCAGAAACATAGATGGTGGTGTCGGAGGGTTAGTATTCGTCAAAGATGCTTGTCTGTCCTGACAGGGCACCGCCCTCTTCATCGTCATCGTCTCTGTTGGAGCCCACTCCTTCTGGATATGAGATGACGAGCACACACTCCGTTTCGATCAACAACCATTTTGTATCGGGTGCTATATATTGTTTCTTTTTCATAATACAGTCTTCCTACTTATTTGATGATTACCTTCTTGTCCTTGTTTATATATATGCCGCGCTGAGTGGGTTGCGTCATCTTCTTGCCATCGATGGTGTAGTAACTATCGCTCGTGGTGGCAGGCTCCTCGGTGGTCACCTCGCTGATGCCGGTCACGTAGTTCTCGTCCAGTTCGAAGTGTATGTACGGTGCCGAGGCGGGGTCGGTACTGGTGTCGTAGGCTCCCAGTTCCATGGTGCCGTATTGTTCGGGAGTGAGCGAGAGGTATGCCATGTTGGCACTGCTGCTGTGGGTGTAGTCGTTAGAAGAGACATTGGAGCGCCAGAAGCCCAGTTTATAAGAGTAGTTGCCACGGGTCTCACCAGCGGGGTAGGGTTTCGGACGGTAGTAGGCGAAGAGGAAGTTGCGCCTGCTCACGTTGTTGTTGTCGGTGATGGTGTTGGGTATGAAGGAAGGCCGTACCACGGGCACCAACCAGTTGTCTGTGCCGCTGTATCCTGCGTATGCCATCTTATAGCCCTCGGTGCTGATGGTCAGGTTGCGAGCGGTGGCATCGGTGGGTGCATCGGTGCTCATGAGAAGCACACCGGTATTGGCAGGTATGTAATTGAGGTTCAACTGCTTCAGTTTCACTTTATACTGCACCTCGCCGTCGTTGGTGCCCTCTTCCAGTCCGGTCACTATGTACATGTCCACGTTGGCGGGTTTCACGTAGGTGTTGCCGTCTGCCCACGAGGTCACACTCTTATACTCCTTGCCGTTGATGGTACGGGTGCGCACGTCTATCTCTCCCAGTTTCTCGCCGTTTGAGTTGCTGATGTAGGTGATGTTGCGCAGAGGTATCTCCTTGCTTATGGTGTAGTAAGAGTTCTCGCCGTTTTCGCCCATGTAGAAGCGGAAGGTGTAGGTGCCGGTGGGCAAGTTGAAGCGCACGCGGTTGCCACCGCAGTTGTTCTCGTATTTCGCCTCGCTGTTCTTGTTGTACTGCAACTGGTTGCAGTAGTCACCGTCGGTAGTGCTCACTCCGGGTTTCTCGCTGTCCTCGCTCCAGTTTATCTCGTAGGAGTTGTTGGCGAGTATGCGGAATTCGCCGCTCTCATAGAACTGACCTGTGTAGGTGTAGCACTCCTTCTCCGGATCCCACTCCAGGGCTATGGTGTTGGCGTCTGCCTCGGTAGTGCCGTTGCCGAAGGGCTTGTTCACGGCTGTTCCCACCAGGTAGGGTGATGCCTGGAACTGCACTTTGTACATTGACGAGGTGAGGTTGATATACAGGCGGTACTTGTCGTACAGTTCGGTGTCGATATCAGGACTCGACGACTGGTCGCGGTTTATCATGTCCTTCTGCAGAGGTACGAACAGTCCACCCTCCAGGGCTGGCTGGTCGCGGTTGTTGGGTGCCTGCATGCGGATGGTCTTGCTCCATTCGTTCGCTGCACTCCAGGTGTTCACGTCGCTGTTCTGGTTGAACAGGGTGCCGGGTGCCACCTCGAAGAACATCTGCTTGAACTCATGACCCTGGTTGTCTACGTCGATGTAGTATACCAGCGAGTCGGCATAGGTCTCGTCTTTGGTAAACTTATACTTGTCGGCCTTCTGGGCTACCCATTCCCACTTGTTGGCGGTGCTATTCCAATTCAGGTTGCCGAAGAGGTAGAAGTCATCGTCGGTATTGATGTAGTTGGCACTCGATACACTGGCATCGCCCACTATAGAGCGGTTCAGGTCTATCGACAGGCTCTGTGCTCCCGTCGGGCGGCCCCACCACTTGCCACTTGCCAACACAGGTGCATTGCTGTGATAATACTTATTGTCGGAAGTGTTCAAGTCGCCTATGTAGTAGGCCATGCCATTAGAGAAACTTATGTCATAGGTCTGCTTGCCATTATTGTTGTTGAATATGATATTTTCAGGCACGCCATTGGTCCATTGATACTTGAATATCTTGTTTGCACCGTTGTCTACATCGGCTACCCATGTCATCTGTTCACCAGGCCACTTCGAACTGCTGTATCCGGAACCAAATGAATAGACCATGACATTACTCCATTCGGCAGGTATCTTCACATAGCAGTACACGGCATTGGGTATGTCTACTATTTGAGCATCGTCCAAGTACCAGAGGTTCGATTTCTCCGGGTCGTTCGTGTCTGAGCTTACATTGCCTTCGTTGCTGGTATTGAGTATCCAGAAGTACGACTTCACATTGTCGCCCATGCCGTCGCTCAACTGACTCTTGTCTATCACGAACTGGTAGTCGTTGCCGAAGTCTTTGCAGTTGTCGTATGTCTCGTAGTAAGGTGTCGGGTAGGATTCGCCGTTGGCATTGTTGTATTTCCACATGGTCTGTGTCATGCCGAGCGCATAGTTGTCGGTATACGGTGTGTATTTCACCACGTTGCCGCTGGTGTCATAGCCCTTCACATAGTAGTGCACGGTACCGCTGGGCAGTGCATTGTCGTTAAGGGCGAAGGTGAGGTGGTTCACATCCACAGTATGTGCATCATCGCGATACTTGGTGGCAGTGAAGCGGAAGGACTCCCACATCTCGTCGTTGGTCACCTCAGGACTCACCCAGTAGTAGGTGCCAAATTTATCCAGTTGCTCCTGCGAGAAGGTGTTGATGGCATTGCCGGTGAGTATCACGTATGGGTTGTTGGAGGCGAGGTCGCTTACTGATAGGCCTGGCTGACCATAGGCGGGGTAGCGGTTGTCGTCGCCTGTGCGGAATATAATCTTCAGGTTGGGATTTGCCACCAGGTCATAGTCGTAGTAGTACCATGTCTCGCCCTTGATGGTCTGGGTGGCTGTCACCTTGTTATCGTCGCCCCATGAGCCGTTGATGTCGGCTGTAGCACCGTCGTAGGTGTAGAACATCATCTGCTTGTCGTCGGTGCTGCGTGCATAGATGCGTGTCAGCGGGTTGGCAGTCACGGTATAGGTCCACTTGCTGATGCTCACCACCTCGTCGCCATACAGACAGCCGGCGGTCAGTGTGGTGGTCTCGGTGAAGTGCAGGTTGGCTGTGCCTCCCACCACTCGTATGCCGTTGGTGGCAGAGGGTGTGGTGCCATCGGTGGTGTATATGATGGTGGCAGTGCCGGTATTGCTGCCCAAGGTCACATCTGCCGAGGTGTAGTAGGTGCCGGTGCCGTAGTCAACAGTGGGGTAGGGTTCCAGTTCAATGTTGCTGCTCACGAAGTAGGCGTAGTTGGGGTTGTCCACGGTGCCGCTGCTCACGAGTCTGTAGTCGTTCGTGAGGTTGCCCAGGCCGTAGGTGTTGTTGAAGTCGCTCTCGCTCACATAGCCGCTTATCACCATCACGCTGCCCTTGGTGCCCTGCACCTTGGTCACATAGCCGCCGCCCACCTGTCCGGCCCATGTTATCTCGCTCTCGTTGGTGACGCCGGCAGCCTTGCGTGCCTTGATCATCTTTTTCAGTTCGTTCTTGTAGGTCACCCAGTGGGGCCAGAAGAGGCAGGGGGTGCCAGGCATGGCAAGGATGAAGGCGTTGGCTGCCAGCACATTGTTGTTCACACGGTTGTAGCCCTCGCGGTAGGTATCGTGGTTCTCGACGAAGGTCACGGCATAGCGGTGCACGGTCCAGTCGCCTGCGTTGCCCTTCTCGTTCAGGGCACTCCAGTTGCTGTTGTTGAAGGCATCGTTCAGGGCGTACTTCAGACCGAAGTCGAAGGCGGCACTCGTATAGCCACCGTAGTAGCCGGTATCGTTTATCCACCCTTTTATTGCATCCTTGCTGTCCCAGTACTCACCCACGGAGAACTGTGCGTTCACATGGGCATTGTACTGACCCACATAGTAGGCAGAATAGCCCTTCACCATGTCGTAGCGGAAACCGGCATAGCCCAGCACATTGGTCAGATACTCTAAGTAGGTCTTGATATTGTTTTGCACCGTGACGTTGGTGTGGTCCAGGTCGCGGCAACCGTCGAAGTTGTCACCTTCATCATATCCGGCGCCAGGGGTACAGATGTAGTTCTTGCCATCGTGTACGCCACCGTCTATGGTGAACACCTCGTCGTTCTTGGTGATACCCCAGATATTATTGTACCAGGTGTCGTTGGCTTCGGTGGCCCAGTCCAGGGTATAGGTCTTGCCGCCCACGGTGACGCTCTCGTCGGGGAAGTCAGCCCAGTTGGTGAGACCGTTCTTGTGGTTGAGCACCACATCCTCTATCACACCGATGCCGTTGGCCTTCAAGGTCTGAATCATGCTCTTGAGTTCAGTCTCGGTGCCCCAGCAACTGTTGTGCTTCAGCCAGAATACCGGCATGTATCCCATAGTCTCGAAGCCCAAGTTGCCGGCGGAGTTCCATTGGTCTTCCTTCACCTGTCCGGAATTGGGCACCCATATCAGGTCTATATACCCCTTCATGTCGGTGGCCTGTGCCTTCAGCTTGTTCCATGTGGTCTCACCGTAGGAGTCCCAGTAGAAACCCTGAAGCATCACACCACCGTAGTTCTCGGGCCATCCCTGTGCGTGCATGGCAAGAGCACACAGCAATGACACTACAATAGTAGATAATCGTTTCATTTTTAAATATTTAGGTTAGTTTTAAGATATCTGCAGATATCTTCAGCGCCTGCAAAGGTACAAATATGCCAAAAAACTTACAAAAAATAAGAGGTGTTTTTTCTAGGTATTTCTAGGTGCTCCTAGGTGCTCCTAGGTATTCCTAGGTATCCCTAGTTTAGAAAAAAAAGTGCTATAATTTTGTTCTCTCACTTCGATTGTGTAACTTTGCCGAAAAATATATAATACATGATGAAATCACACAATCACCTTGTTATTATGGCGGGGGGCGTGGGCAGCAGGTTCTGGCCCATGAGCACACCCGACAAGCCAAAACAGTTTATCGATGTGCTGGGAGTGGGGCGCACACTGCTGCAACTCACCTATCAGCGTTTCCGTGATATATGCCCACCTGAGAACGTGTGGGTGGTGACCAATGAGCGCTATGCCGACATCTGCCGCGAGCAACTGCCGGACATGCCTGCCAACAACGTGCTCTCCGAACCATGCCGACGCAATACCGCACCCTGTATAGCCTATGTCAGTTGGCGCATAAAGAGTCAGGACCCGCAGGCAAACATCGTGGTCACACCATCCGACCATATCGTCACCGATGAGACGGAATTCAGAAGGGTCATCACACAGTCGCTCAACTTCACTGCAGAGACGGATGCTATCGTCACCCTTGGCATGCGACCCACACGACCCGAGACAGGATACGGATACATACAGGCAGACCTGGCATCGCCCTCGCCAAGAAACAAGGAGATATTCAGAGTGGACTCCTTCCGCGAAAAACCCGACCGTGCCACGGCAGAAAGATACATCGCACAGAAACAGTACTTCTGGAATGCTGGTATCTTCATCTGGAGGGTGAGCACCATAGTCAATGCCTTCCGCATATACCAGCCTGCCATCAATAAAATCTTTGAAGACCTGGCACCCTACTACGGCACGGACAAGGAGCAGGCGCTCATCAACGAGCGATACCCACTGTGCCAGGGCATCAGCGTAGACTATGCCATCATGGAGAAGGCAGAGGAGATTTTCGTATGTCCAGCCGACTTCGGGTGGAGCGACCTCGGCACATGGGGCTCGCTGCTCACACAGTCGCAACAGGACCTCTACGGCAATGCTGCCATAGGTCAGGATATCGCCCTCTTTGATACGCACAACACCATAATACATACCACTGGCGAGAAAAAGGTGGTGGTGCAGGGACTCGATGGATACATCGTAGCGGAAAAGGACAATACGCTCCTCATCTGCCAACTCTCAGAAGAGCAGCGCATAGCACAGTTCGCCGGCATCTGACACCCCGCGCCCCATCGGGGCAAAAGCAAAAGACAATAACTAAAAATACAATAAAAATGGAAAGAAAAACAGCCCTCATCACGGGCATCACTGGGCAGGATGGATCATTCCTCGCAGAATTTCTCATAGAGAAAGGCTACGAGGTGCACGGACTGCTACGCAGATCCTCATCATTCAATACCGCACGTATTGAACATCTCTACCTCGATGAATGGGTGAGAGACATGAAACAAAAACGACTGGTCAACCTGCACTGGGCAGACATGACCGACTCATCATCGCTCATACGCATCATCGGCGAGACACAACCCACCGAGATATACAACCTGGCTGCACAAAGTCACGTGAAAGTGTCGTTTGACGTGCCCGAATACACCGCCGACACCGATGCCGTGGGAGTGCTACGACTGCTCGAGGCAGTGCGCATCTGCGGACTGGAGAAGAAATGCCGCATATACCAGGCATCCACCAGCGAACTCTATGGCAAGGTGCAAGAAGTGCCGCAGAGCGAGACCACACCCTTCTATCCACGTTCTCCATACGCCGTGGCAAAACTCTACGGCTTCTGGATAATGAAAAACTACCGCGAGTCGTACGATATGTACTGCTCCAACGGCATACTATTCAACCATGAGAGCGAGCGCAGGGGAGAGACCTTCGTCACACGAAAAATCACTCTCGCCGCAGCACGAATAGCACAGGGCTTCCAGGATAAACTGTATCTGGGCAACCTCAACGCACTGCGCGACTGGGGATATGCACGCGACTATGTGGAGTGCATGTGGCTCATACTGCAACAGCCAAAGCCCGACGACTTCGTGATAGCCACTGGCGAATACCACACCGTGAGAGACTTTGCCACACGAGCATTCCACGAGGTGGGAATAGACCTGGAATGGAAAGGTGAAGGCGTGGACGAGAAAGGTATCGACACCAAGACGGGAAAGACTCTCGTAGAGGTGGACCCCAAATACTTCCGTCCGGCAGAGGTGGAACAGTTGCTGGGCAACCCCGCAAAGGCACGCGAGCAACTGGGATGGAACCCGACAAAAACCTCGTTTGACGAACTGGTGCGCATCATGGTGAAGCACGACATGCAGTTCGTGAAAAAACTACATATAAGGTCGCAGATGCAGGAGGACTGAGACAATGACGCTTGCTAAAGAGGATAAAATCTATGTGGCAGGGCACCGCGGACTGGTGGGCTCTGCCATCTGGAATAACCTGAAACAACGGGGATACAATAACCTGGTAGGAAGGACACACAGACAACTCGACCTGACCGACCAACTGGCTGTGAGACGCTTCTTCGACGAGGAGCAACCCAAGGCGGTGGTGCTCGCTGCTGCCTTCGTGGGGGGCATAATGGCCAACTCGCTCTACCGAGCCGACTTTATCATGCAGAACATGATGATACAGTGCAATGTCATAGGCGAGGCTTACCGACACGGGGTGAAAAAACTGCTCTTCCTCGGCTCTACATGCATATACCCGAAGAATGCACCGCAACCCATGAAGGAGGATGCGCTGCTCACTTCACCTCTCGAATATACCAACGAGGAGTATGCCATAGCCAAGATAGCAGGACTGAAGATGTGTGAGAGTTACAACCTGCAGTATGGCACCGACTATATAGCAGTGATGCCCACCAATCTCTACGGGCCAAACGACAACTTCCATCTGGAAAACTCACACGTCATGCCTGCCATGATGAGAAAAATATTCCTCGCCAGAATGATACACGAACAGCAGTGGCAACTCATACGTCAGGATATGAACTGCCGACCTGTGGAGGGTATCGACGGAAAGGCTGACGAAGAGGAGATACTGCACGTGCTCGCCAAATACGGCATAGAGGATAATAAGGTGACTCTGTGGGGCACAGGCTCGCCACTGCGCGAATTCCTCTGGAGTGAGGATATGGCGGATGCATCGGTGCACGTGCTGCTCAATGTCAGATTTGCCGATATCATCGGCATTGAGAAATACTCATCGGTGCACTACGGACAGTCGGCAGACGGTGACGTGGACCGTAACAGCAGCACGGCACGAGGCGGCGCCATACCGGCTCTCGGCGAGATACGCAACTGCCATATAAATGTAGGCACAGGAAAGGAACTCACCATACGTGAACTGGCAGAGTTGGTGGCAAAAACCACGAAGTTTGAAGGACAACTGTGTTTCGACAGCACAAAACCCGACGGCACACCGAGAAAACTCATCGATGTGACGAAACTGCACCAACTGGGATGGACACACCATGTGGAGATAGAAGAGGGAGTAGAGAAACTCTTCCAGTGGTACATGCAGTCGCTACAAACGGCATAAAAGAGAGGTAAGCCGATGACAACCAGCGCCGATGACAACCAGCGCCGATGACAACCAGCGCCGATAACAACCAGCGCCGATGGCAACCAGCGCTGATGACAACCAGCGCCCCGAAGGGGCAAAAGCAAAACTCTCTGAAAATAAGCAATATAAGTATAAAAAACTACAAAAAATGAATGTCATAAAAACAGAAATAGAAGGAGTAGTAATCATCGAACCACGAGTGTTCAGCGACAACAGAGGATATTTCTTTGAAGCCTACTCACAGAGAGACTTCGACCAATTGGTCAGACCCATACGCTTCATACAGGACAATGAGAGCCGCTCGCAGAAAGGCGTGCTCAGAGGACTCCACTATCAGAAATGGCCCTTCGCACAGAGCAAACTGGTGAGGGTGATAAAAGGCGAAGTGCTCGACGTGGCAGTGGACATAAGGAAAGGGTCGCCCACATACGGTAAACACGTGAGTTGCCTGCTCACTGGTGAAAACAAGAGACAGTTCTTCATACCAAGAGGGTTTGCACACGGTTTCAGCGTTCTCTCGGAAGATGCAGTTTTCCAATACAAATGCGACAACTTCTATCACCCCGAGAGCGAAGGTGCCATAGCATGGGACGACCCTGCACTCGGCATAGACTGGGGACTGAAACCCGATGAGGTGATACTCTCCGACAAGGACAAACACCACCCACTGCTCGCCGAGGCAGACATACCTTTTGAATATACCATCGACTTGTATCAGGACTGAAACAATGAGATATTCCATAGATCAGATATCTGCTTTTATTGGGGCAAAACGATATGGCCACTCTCAGGCACTGATAGAATGGTTGCTCACCGACAGTCGTTCGCTCTGCTTTCCCGAAACTACGCTCTTCTTCGCTCTCACCACACAGCGCAACGACGGACACCGCTATATCGACGACCTCTACAAGAGAGGCGTGAGGGCATTCGTGATAAACAAACTGCCCGACCACTGGGCCGAGCGATACCCCGACGCCTGCTTCCTGTGGGTGAAGTGTGTGCTCACCGCTCTGCAACGACTGGCAGAGAGACACCGCGAGACCTTCTCTATACCCGTAGTAGGCATTTCGGGCTCCAACGGAAAGACTATCGTCAAGGAATGGCTCTACCATCTGCTCTCACCCACGATGAAGGTGACACGCTCGCCGCGGTCGTACAATTCGCAGATAGGGGTGCCACTCTCCGTCATGCTCATATCCAAGCAAACAGAAATAGCGCTCATAGAGGCGGGCATAAGCATGCCGGGAGAGATGTCTACCCTCGCTGCTATCATACAACCTACCATCGGCGTGTTTACCGCTCTGGGCGACCCTCATCAGGAAAACTTCACGTCGCTCGCACAGAAAGCCGATGAGAAGATGAAACTCTTTGCCGATACCCGACAACTGGTCTTCCCCGCCGACGACGAGGAGATAACGGCTGCCGTAGAGAAAGCAGAATATGCCGGGCAAAGACTGGGGTGGTCGATGAAACATGACGATGCACCGTTCTACGTCAGTGAGGTGGTTAAATCCGAGGCTCATACCGATATCACAGTCTGCC
Organism: uncultured Prevotella sp.; assembly: GCA_946186945.1. Classification (GTDB taxonomy): domain Bacteria; phylum Bacteroidota; class Bacteroidia; order Bacteroidales; family Bacteroidaceae; genus Prevotella. Next base: position 17,527 of record CAMHPC010000008.1, on the reverse strand, counting down.
ATGCACAGCAGCAATGCCGCTTCTCGTTGCCCTTCATCGACGATGCATCGGTGATGAACGCCATAACTACAGCGGTGACTGCCATGACACTCGGCATAGACACTGCCGACATAGCACAACGGATGGCAGAACTGGAACCCGTGGCGATGCGCATGCAGGTGATGGAAGGGGTGCAGGGATGCACTGTCATCAATGACTCATACAACAACGATATACATTCGCTCGATATAGCACTGGACTTCATGCAGCGACGACATGACAACGAGGGCAGGAAACGCACACTCATCATCAGCGATATACTGCAGAGCAATCAGACACCCGAGACACTCTATGCCGAGGTGGACAGACTGGCGAGAAGCAGACAGGTGGAAAGACTCATTGGCGTGGGACCCCAGATAAGTGCAGCACAAGAGGTGTTCTCTATACCCAACAGCACTTTCTATGATGATACCGAGGCTCTGTTGCATAGTGGCATACTCTCATCTATGCACGATGAGATGATACTCATTAAAGGGGCAAGGCAATTCTCCTTCGACCGTATAGCCGAACGACTGATGCAAAAGGTGCACGAGACGATACTCGAGGTGAACCTCAATGCAGTGGTGGACAACCTGAACTACTACCGCTCGATGCTCAACCCCGACACTCGTATCACCTGCATGATCAAGGCCGATGGCTACGGGGCAGGAGCGGTGGAGATAGCAAAGACCTTGCAAGACCAGGGAGTGGACTACCTCGCCGTGGCAGTGGCTGACGAGGGCGTGACACTCCGACAAAACGGTATCACTGCCAATATCATGGTGATGAACCCGGAGATGAGTTCGTTTAAGACGCTCTTCGACTATGACCTGGAACCGGAGGTGTACTGTTTCCGACTGCTCGACGCCCTCATACACGCTGCCGAACGAGAAGGTATCACACACTTCCCAGTACACGTGAAACTCGATACCGGCATGCACCGATTGGGATTTGACCCTCGCAAGGACATGCCTGCACTCATCGACAGACTCACTCATCAGGATGCTCTCATGCCTCGCTCAGTATTCTCGCATTTCGTGGGTGCTGACAGTGACGAGTTCGACAAATTCTCTGCCATGCAGTTCGACAGGTTCCTCAAAGGCAGCGAACAACTGCAACAGGCATTCCAGCACCATATCATACGACATATATGCAACAGTGCAGGAATACCGCACTTCCCCGAGAGACAACTCGACATGTGCCGGCTGGGACTGGGACTCTATGGCATAGACAGCCGCGACAACCATATACTGAATAATGTGTGCACACTTAAAACCACTATACTACAACTCAGACGAGTGCCCAAGGAGGAAACGGTGGGGTATAGCAGGAAAGGGGTGCTCACACGCGACTCGCTCATTGCTGCCATCCCCATAGGATATGCCGACGGACTGAACAGACATCTGGGCAGAGGACAGGGGTTCTGTCTGGTCAACGGAAAAAAGGCTCCATACGTGGGAAATATCTGCATGGACGTGGCTATGATAGATGTGACGGACATAACATGCCAGGAGGGCGACCAGGTGGAAATATTCGGAGATGACCTGCCGGTGACCACGCTCTCAGATATTCTCGATACTATACCGTATGAGGTGCTCACATCTGTCAGCAACCGAGTGAAAAGGGTGTATTTCAAAGACTGAAAATTGTCCTTAAAGTCCTTAAAGCCTTTAATGTCCTTAAAATAGTTAAAAACCATGTAATATGAACTACGATATAACTAAAAGACGAACCATCAGACGGTATGCCGACAAACCCGTGAGCGATGAACTGCTAAATGACCTCATGCAAAAGGCAGCACGCACACAAACCATGGGAAACCTGCAACTGTATAGCGTGGTGGTGACACGCGACGAGGAGATGAAACGTCGCCTGGCTCCGGCACACTTCAATCAGCCAATGGCTACACAGGCACCCGTGGTTCTCACCATCTGCGCCGACTTCCGACGCACCACCAGATGGTGCGAGGAAAGAATGGCAGACCCCGGATACGACAACTTCCTCTCGTTTATCAATGCCGCTACCGATGCTCTGCTCTATACACAGACCCTCAGCCTGCTCATGGAGGCGGAAGGACTGGGACTGTGCTTCCTCGGCACTACGGTGTATATGCCGCAGACTATCATCGACGTGCTGAAACTGCCCAGACTGGTGATGCCCGTGGCTACGCTCACCGTAGGATGGCCCGACGAACAACCTGCACTCACCGACCGACTGGACAACGCGGCTATCGTGCATCAAGAGGAGTATCACGACTATGACAGGGCAAGCATCGATGCACTCTATGCCAACAAAGAGGCTTTGGAGGAAAATCAGGAGTTTGTGAGACAAAACGGAAAACAGACTCTGGCTCAGGTGTTTACCGACTGCAGATATACGCGCCGCGATAATGTGGCTCTCTCTGAGACACTGATAAAAGCCCTCAGACAACAGGGATTTATGGATTGACCTCGTTCCCAATGCTCTGACAGGGCAAAAGCAAGAATTAGATGAAATACATAAGGTGGGGATTTATAGGATGCGGTGAGGTGACTGAAACGAAAAGCGGACCGGCTTTCAGTTCGGTGACAGGTTCGAGCGTGGTGGCAGTGATGAGCAGAAACGCCGAAAAGGCAAAATCGTATGCCATACGTCACGACATACCGAAATGGTATGACGATGCCCAGCAACTCATCAACAACCCCGATGTGAATGCCGTGTATATAGCCACACCACCTTCCTCACACGCCACCTTCGCCATCATGGCGATGAAGGCGAGAAAACCCGTGTACGTGGAGAAACCACTGGCTGCCAGTTACGACGACTGCATCAGGATAAACCGTGTGAGCGAACAGACGGGAGTGCCATGCTTCGTGGCTTATTACCGCAGGTATCTGCCGTACTTCATAAAAGTGAAACAACTGGTGGAACAAAAGGTGATAGGCGATGTGAGAACGGTACAGTTGTTCCTGGCGTGTCCACCACGCGACCTCGACTACGACTCAGCACAGTTGCCCTGGCGACTGCAACCTGACATATCGGGAGGAGGCTACTTCTACGACCTGGCGCCACACCAACTCGACATACTGCAACATATCTTCGGCGTGATAACAGACGCAAAAGGTATATGCACCAACAGAGCACATCTCTATGAGACAGAGGACTGTGTCAGTGCTTGCTTCCAGTTTGAAAACGGTCTCACGGGCAGCGCCTCGTGGTGCTTCGTCACACACCAGTCAGCTAAGGAGGACCGTATAGAGGTGATAGGCGAGAAGGGGAAAATAAGTTTCTCGGTATACAACTACGACCCTATCCTCGTGGTCAACGAACAGGGCACACGCAGCATACAGGTGTCCAACCCACCCTATGTGCAACTGCCCATCATACGAACGGTAATAGAACAACTGCAAGGCACGGGAGTGTGTCAGTGCACCAGCGTGTCGGCTACACCTGTCAACTGGGTGATGGATCGTATACTAGGTAAATTCTGATGTCATGCGACTGCTCTCCGTACTCCTACTCTTCGTCTGCTCCCTCTCCTGGACCGCTGCATCGCCCCACTGCTGCAACGACTCCCTCACCACGGTGCTGGCGGACAGTATGATGAGTATGATGACGGACACACTGGCGGCAGACAGCGTGAAAAAGAAAAAGCCCAACGTCCTGAAACGCTCGCTCAAATGGTTGGGAAGGGCATTCAATCATCTCAATGCCACCGATTCCGACTATATAGAACCGCAACAGTTTCCAATGACGGTGATGACACAGGGCACCTACACCTACGAGGTGTATATACTGAAAAGCAAGGACGGACAGAGCATATCATTCGGACCCGACGGGGCTTTCAAGGTAGGACCGTATTTCGGATGGTCGGTCATCTTCCTGGGATATACCATAGGCTTCTCACAGGTCAGTTTCGACACAAAGAAGGAATTCACTCTCAGCCTCTATACTCCCGCACTGGGCTTCGACTTGTTCTACAGACGCACTGGCAGCGACTACCGTATCAGGGGTGCTGACTTCGCTAATGGAGTGAAAACAGGAAATCTGGAGAATGTGCCGTTTGACGGGCTCAAGGTAGGCATCACAGGCTTTAATATCTACTATATCTACAACCACAGACGCTTCTCTTTTCCCGCATCATTCAGCCAAAGCACCTGCCAGTTGAAAAGTTGCGGCTCGCCTATCTTCGGCGTAGGGTATACACGGCATTCGCTCTCACTCGACTATGAGGCACTGGTCTCTCTGGTAGATGAAAAAATACCTGGCATAGTACTCAGCAAAGATCTGGACTTCAACGAAGTGAAGTATACCGACATCTCCTTCCAGGGAGGCTATGCATACAACTGGGTGTTTGCCAAAAACCTGCTCGTGTCGGGCTCCGTACAACTGGCATTGGGATATAAACACTCTTGGAGCGACAGAAAAAAGAAACGTATAGAAGATATCTTCAAAGACTTCTCGTTCTCCAATTTCAATATCGACGGGGTGGGACGCGTTGCCGCGGTATGGAACACTTCCAGATGGTATGCTGGTATCAGCGCTATAGCACACCTGTACAACTACAGCAAGTCGCAGTTCTCTACAAGAAACCTGTTCGGACAGGTAAACGTGTACGTGGGACTGAATTTTGGAAAAAGAAAAAAGAAAAAGACATGAGGACAAAACATTTTCTCGCTGCCATGATGCTATGCATGGCTTGTGTGGCGGCAATGGCTCAGAGCAAGGCTCAGTATCAGACAAAAGACAGTGTGACGATAACAAAGTTGGTCAATGAGGGAAAGCAGTATCTGAAAAACAAGAAAAAAACGGATGCTCCCATCACTCTCTTCTTTGCCAGGAAATTGCTCAACCTGCCATACGTGGCACATACGCTCGACAAGAACAAGAAGGAACAACTGGTGGTCAACATCAGGGAGATGGACTGTACCACGCTGGTGGAGAATGTGCTGGCTCTCTCTATGGCGTCGATGAAACAAAACGCACGGACGGGATACGCTTCGCCTTTCGGTGACTTTATATACTACCTGAGGTTGCTGAGGTATGAAAACGGAAAAGTGGACTATACCACACGCAACCACTATTTCACTGGATGGATAGAGAATAGCGTGAAAAGTAATCTGATGACAGATGTGACCAGTGGACAAAAGGCGAGAGAAATAGTTACCAGACAGAAGGTGACGGTCGACTATATGTCCAATCACCCCAGTGCCTACGCTATGCTAAAAGCACACCCAGAGTGGTTGCCCAAAATCAGGAAAATGGAACAACACCTCTCTTCTCTTTCATGCCCCTATATCCCCAAGTCAAAAGTGGGCAATACCGACCGACTGAGGGAGGTGGTGAAAGACGGCGACGTGCTGGCTATAGTCACAGACAAACAAGGGCTGGACATAGCACACCTGGGATTTGCAGTGTGGAAAAATGATGGTCTGCACATGTTGCATGCCTCGTCGCTGAAAAAACGGGTGATCGAGGATGGTATCACTCTGCGCAAATATCTTGAAAACCACAAATCACACCTCGGTATCAGGGTCATCAGAATGGTCTGAATACTCCGAATACTCCGAATACTCCGAATACTCCGAATACTCCGAACACTCCGAATACTCCGAAAATATGAGAGATAAAATAATCAGGCACGAGGGGGTGGTGCAGCAGATTGCTGACGGGAGGGTGATGGTCATCATTACTCAAATGCCGGCATGCGCAGCATGCAAGGCAGCGAGACAGTGCCACGCCGCCGAGAGTAAGGAGAAAACAATAACAGTATACGGTACATACCCGCAACTGAAAGTTGGCGACAGGGTGGTGGTGGCTGCATCTGCCTCGCAAGGCATGCAAGCGGTGATGTGGGCTTTCACCTTACCTTTCATCATTCTCGTGGCAGTGCTCGTGGCGGTGATTGCAGCCGGAGGCACCGAATTGCTCGCTGCCACACTCGCTATAGCAGCCACTGCCGTCTATTACCTCGCTCTATTCCTGCTGCGCTCACGCTTCACATCACACTTCTCCTTCAGAATACTCTGAATACTCTGAATATTCTGAGTTTTCTGATTATTCTGATTGCTCTGATAGAAATAAATTTAACTCTTTATTCTCTTTTTACCAATAATTCCGTAACTTTGCGCGTAAAATAGAAAAACCGTTTTCTCTTATGAATTTTCTTTTGAGTGCAATATTAGTCCTTGGCGCAATAGCATTGGTGGCTGCCGTAATTTTATATGCTTGTTCCAAGAAATTTGCTGTACATGAAGATGCCCGTCTGCCTCAGGTCTCAGAACTGCTGCCTGGGGCTAACTGCGGAGGATGTGGATTTGCGGGATGTTCTGCACTGGCAGACGCTCTGGTGAAAGGAGCCGACAAGGGAACTATCGAAGGACTCAACTGTCCCGTAGGGGGCACCGAAGTGATGGACAAGGTGGCGGAGGTGCTTGGCATGGCTGCTGCCGGGGGAAAACCGATGGTGGCTGTGGTCAGATGTTCGGGCTCATGCGAGGTCAGACCGCATAACGTTATCTACGACGGTCTGCAGACCTGTGCCGCTCAACATGCTACCTGTGCCGGCGAGACAGCATGCGGATACGGATGCCTGGGGTGCGGCGACTGTGTGGAGGCATGCAAGTTTGGTGCTATAAACATCAACCATGACACGATGCTGCCCGAGGTGGACGAGGAGAAATGCACAGCGTGCGGAGCATGCGTGAAGGCTTGTCCGAGAAACATTATCCAACTCAGACCCAAAGGTCCGAAAAACCGACGGATATACGTGGGCTGCGTGAGCAAAGACAAAGGGGCAGTGGCTACAAGAGCATGCAAGGCTGCATGCATAGGATGCAGCAAATGCACCAGGGAGTGTAAGTTTGAAGCCATAACTGTATCGCAAAACGTGGCATATATCGATGCCGACAAGTGCCGGCTGTGCAGGAAATGTGCCGATGTCTGTCCTACACAAGCCATACATGCCGTCAATTTCCCACAAAGAAAGATTAAGGAGGAAGAAGTATGAACCTGAGAACCTTCAGCAAGGGTGGAGTACACCCCGAGGAATATAAACTCACCGACAATGAACCCGCTGTCGTGGCTCCACTGCCTAAGATGGCCGTCTTTCCTCTGTCGCAACATATCGGAGCACCTGCCAATGCGGTGGTGAAGAGGGGCGACCATGTGAAGGTGGGCACACTCATAGCCGAGGCAGGCGGCTTCGTCTCAGCACCTGTGTTCTCGTCGGTGTCGGGCACTGTGACAAAGGTAGATACCGCCATAGATGCTACTGGATACCGTAAACCAGCCATCATCATCACTGTGGAGGGCGATGAGTGGGAGGAAGGTATTGACCGCTCGGACACACTCGTCACCATAGACGACCGTCCAGACCTGACACCGGAGAGCATCATAGAGAAAGTGAAGTGGGCGGGCATCACGGGCATGGGTGGAGCCGGCTTTCCCACACACGTGAAACTGTCGCCACCACCATCGGCACATGCCGACTGCCTCATCATCAATGCCGTGGAATGTGAACCGTATATCACGGCAGACTACAGACTGATGATGGAGCATGCCGACGAGATACTGGTGGGGGTGCAACTGCTCATGACGGCTGCCAAGGTGGACAAAGGATATATCGGAATAGAGGAGAATAAACCTAAGGCCATCGCTCTCTTTGAGACAAAGGTGAAAAACCTGAACATGGATATCTCCGTGGTTGCGCTTAGGCAGAAATATCCGCAGGGAGGCGAAAAGCAATTGGTGGAGGCTGTCACAGGCAGACAGGTGCCGCCACCACCTGCCATACCGGTCAACGTGGGGGCTATAGTGCAAAACGTGGGCACGGCATTCGCTGTGTATCAGGCGGTGATGAAGAACAAACCTCTGTTTGAGAGATACACTACAGTGACTGGAAAGAGACTGGAAAAACCCACCAACTTCATAGCGAGAATGGGCACACCCATGGCCGACCTCATTGAGGCATGCGGAGGCTTGCCCGAAGGCGAGGTGAAGGTGCTGGCTGGCGGACCTATGATGGGCAGGGCACTCACTTCTACCGAGGTGCCGGTATGCAAGGGCACCAACTGCGTCACTGTGCTCAGCGGAAGCGATGCACGGAGGAAAACGGCGCAGCCATGTATCAGATGTGCCAAATGTGTGGCAGTATGTCCCATGGGACTGGAACCATACCTGCTCTCGGCGCTGTCGCAACAGCAGATGTGGGAGGAGGCAGAAAAGGAGATGGTCACCTCGTGCATGGAGTGTGGGTCGTGCATGTTTACCTGTCCGGCTCACAGACCGCTGCTCGACAATATACGGCGGGGTAAAGGCACTGTCATGGGCATCATCAAGGCAAGAAATGCTAAGAAATAAAATCATAAACATATACGATTATATCGAATGAACAAACTGGTCGTTTCTCTATCACCTCATGCGCACGGCACCGACAGCGTGGAAAAAAATATGTACGGTGTCATCATAGCACTCGTACCGGCTCTCATCGTCTCGTTCGTATATTTCGGACTGGGCTCGGCGGTGGTGTGCGCAGTGAGTGTGGCATCATGCGTGTTCCTGGAATGGGCTATCACAAAATATATGTTGCACCGGCAACCTACTATCACCGATGGGTCTGCCATACTCACGGGTCTGCTCATGGGCTTTAACCTGCCGTCGAACATACCGGTATGGATAGTATTCCTGGGGGCGGTAGTGGCGATAGGTGTGGCAAAGATGTCGTTCGGCGGACTGGGGTGCAACCTCTTCAATCCGGCTCTGGTGGGACGCTGCTTCCTGCTCGTCTCCTTCCCCGTGCAGATGACTTCATGGCCACAGGTGGGACAGATGGCTGCCTATACCGATGCACAGACAGGTGCCACTCCGCTCGCTATCATGAAGGACGCTATTAAAAACGGCGATGCTTCACTGCTCGATCAACTGCCCGATGCGCTCACCATGCTCATGGGTAATCCTGCCAACGGCTTCGGAGCCGGCACCATAGGCGAGGTGTGTGCACTCGCCCTGCTCATCGGACTGCTCTACATGCTCGTGAAACGTATCATCACATGGCATATACCGGTCAGCATCATCGCTACGGTGGCAGTGCTCGCTACTGCCCTGCACCTGGCAGATGGTGTGTACGCACATCCATTGGCAGTACTGCTCAGCGGAGGACTGATGCTCGGAGCCATATTCATGGCTACTGACTACGTCACGTCGCCTATGACACCACGAGGACAAATCATATACGGCATAGGCATTGGAGTGCTCACCGTGGTGATACGCAACTGGGGAGCATACCCCGAGGGAATGTCGTTCGCTATTCTCATCATGAATGCCATGACCCCGCTCATTAATAACTATGTGAAACCAAAACGCTTCGGAGTGAAATAGTGACAAGATGGAAAAACTGAACTCTTCTCTGAAAAATATGGTGCTCGTGCTACTCGCCACCGCTGTGCTCATGGGAGGCGTGCTGGCGGTGGTCAACGCTGTCACGGCAGGACCTATAGAACAACAGAAACAAAAACAACTCGCCCTCGGTATACAGACGGTCATGGGCGGGGGTGAGATAAACGTGGAGAAAAGAGACACGCTGAGAGTGGACCTGGACAATGACAACAAGGAGGAAACGTATGTGATACACTCCATAGCCGACTCCAATGACCAACCCCTCGGTGCCGCCGTGGAAAGTGCTACGCAGGGCTTCGGAGGTATCTTCAAAATACTGGTGGGGTTTGATGACAAAGGGGATATTCTGGGGTATACCATACTCGAAACCACTGAGACACCGGGACTGGGAGCAAAGGCGGATACATGGTTTCAGAAAGGTGAAAAAGGTGATATCATAGGCAAAAACCCAAAGAAGAATAAACTGGCTGTCACCAAGGGAGGTGAAGGCGAGGTAGATGCCATCACGGCTTCTACTATCACTTCCAGGGCTTTCCTCAAAGCGGTGAACCATGCTTACCAGGCATGGGCAAAACTGAATACAGACAAGCAATAATAAGGTAATGTCATGAGTAAACTGGAACTGATAAAAAACGGGATCGTCAAAGAGAACCCTACCTTCGTGCTCATGCTCGGCATGTGCCCCACGCTGGCCACTACTACATCAGCCGTCAACGGCATGGCTATGGGACTGGCTACTATGACGGTGCTCATCTGCACCAACTTCGTCATCTCATGCCTGAAGACAATCACACCCGACAAGGTGAGAATACCGGTGTTTGTGGTGGTGATAGCCACCTTCGTCACTGTGCTGCAACTCCTAATCAAGGCTTTCCTGCCCGATATAGACCAGGCGCTCGGACTGTTCATACCGCTGATAGTGGTCAACTGTATCATACTGGGTAGGGCAGAGGCGTTCGCTTGTAAACATACTCCTCTCGAAAGCGTGATGGATGGCGTGGGTATCGGACTGGGATTTACATTCGCCCTCACACTGCTCGGCATGATACGTGAACTGCTCGGCGCAGGGTCGGTATTCGGATGCACACTGCTGCCCGAAACTGTCAATATCCTGATATTCGTACTGCCTCCGGGAGCCTTTATCACACTGGGCTTCCTCATCGCTGTGGTCAACAAAATGAAGAAAGCATAATACTATGGAATATCTGCTCATCTTTATATCGGCAATCTTTGTCAACAACATCGTACTGTCACAGTTTCTCGGCATCTGCCCATTCCTGGGAGTGTCGAAGAAAATAGATACAGCCCTCGGCATGGGAGGGGCAGTGGCTTTCGTCATGACTCTCGCTACAGTCGTCACCTATATACTGCAGAAATATGTGCTCGAACCGGCACAACTGGAGTATCTGCAGACACTGGCTTTCATCCTCGTCATCGCATCACTGGTGCAAATGGTAGAGATAGTACTCAAGAAGGTGTCGCCTCCGCTATACCAGGCCCTAGGCATATTCCTGCCTCTCATCACTACCAATTGCGCTGTGCTCGGCGTGGCAATACTCGTGGTGCAAAAAGACTACTCACTGCTGCAAGCCGTGGTGTACTCACTCTCTACTGCCATAGGTTTTGCACTGGCACTCATCGTCTTTGCCGGACTCAGGGAACAACTGGCGCTGGTCAATGTGCCAAAGGCAATGAGGGGCATGGCTATAGTGCTGGTCACTGCCGGACTGCTCAGTCTGGCGTTCATGGGCTTCTCGGGCGTGGACGGCGGACTGAAGTCGCTCTTCGGACTGGAGTGAAATCTTTGAAAATTTTATATTCTTTATATCCTAAAATTTTTATACTTCAACTATGAAAAAAACTATCCTTGTAACAGGTGGAACGGGTTTTATCGGTTCGCACACTACTGTTGAACTGCAACAGGCGGGGTATGACGTGGTAATCATCGACAACCTCTCCAACTCTAACGCCAACGTCATAGATGGCATAGAGAAAATCACGGGCATCAGACCCGCTTTCGAAAAGGTGGACTGCTGCGATATGCTGGCTCTCGAAGGGGTGTTCCAAAAATATCCGGATATACAGGGCATTATTCACTTCGCTGCTTCAAAAGCCGTGGGAGAGAGTGTGCAGAAACCCCTGATGTATTATAGGAATAATATCAACTCGCTGGTAAACCTGCTGGAACTCATGCCGAAATACGATGTGAAGGGTATCATCTTCTCTTCATCATGCACCGTGTACGGACAACCGTCAAAGGAAAACCTGCCTGTCACTGAAAAGGCACCTATACAAAAGGCACTGAGCCCATACGGCAATACAAAACAGATAAACGAGGAGATAATCTACGACTATATACACAGCGGAGCACCCATCAAGTCTATCGTGCTTAGATACTTCAACCCCATCGGTGCTCACCCCTCGGCTCTCATCGGTGAACTGCCACTGGGTGTGCCCATGAACCTCATCCCCTTCGTCACACAGACGGCCATCGGCGTGAGAGAGCAACTCAAGGTGTTTGGCAATGATTATGACACTCCGGACGGTACCTGCATACGCGACTATATCTATGTGGTAGATCTGGCAAAGGCTCACGTGAAGGCTATGCAAAGGGTGCTCGACTGCGAAGAGTGTCAACCGATTGAATATTTCAATATCGGCACAGGAAAGGGCGTGAGCACACTCGAGGTGGTGCAGGGCTTTGAAAAGGCTACCGGCGTGAAACTCAACTGGACGTTTGCACCAAGAAGAGAAGGCGATATAGAGAAGGTGTGGGGCAATGTGGACCATGCTAACCAGGTGCTGGGATGGAAGGCAGATACTCCACTCGAAGAGGTGCTCGCTTCTGCATGGAAATGGCAGAAGAAACTGCGCGAGGATGGCGTGATGTGATATAAATGGGGTGGGGATAAATCCCCACCACCATCCTTCCCCTCTAAAACCCTACAACAAATACATAACTTAAACATGGCAAAGACTCTCTGCAAGATAGTTACTCTCATCGCTCTGCTCTACGTACAACAGTTGGCGGCACAGACGCCTACGCTGCGCAACTTCACCAACGAGGACTATGGGGGCGGCACACAAAACTGGGCCATCGACTTTCTTGCCGATGGCAGGGTGCTCTTTGCCAACAACGACGGTATGCTCGTGGCTGACGGGGCAAGGTGGAACCTCTACAGGGTGGCAAACTATACCAATGTGCACGATGCCATAAACGACAAAACCACTAACCGCACGTATGTGGGCGCGGCGGAGGAACTGGGCTATTTCCAGGGCGATACCTTCTCTGCACGCTTGGTATACCACAGTATGGTGGAGAAAATACCGGCACACGAAAGACCGTTCGCCGATGTGTGGCACGTATGCATCAACAAAGACAGAGTGTACTTCTCCACAAAGGAGAAAGTTTTTATATTCAATGACGACAACTATCTCGCCGCACTCAAACCCAATAGCGAGATAACCGACATGAATGTGGTAATGGGACAGGTGTTTGTGGCTACAAAAGGTGGCACATACAAAATAGACGACCAAAAACTCTCTCCGCTGCCGCAGTCGGATATTCTCGTGGGCAGGTATATCAACTCCATTCTGCTCTTCAATAATAGTGTGCTTTTCGTAGATGAAGGCGGGAACCTCTTCGTATACGATGGACATTCTACTATACCTCTCAACCTGAATACACCGGCACTGCTCATGGGCAACAGGGTGTTCTCTGCTGCTACCGATGGCAAATACATAGCACTGGGTACGGTAGAGGATGGGGTGGTGCTGCTCGATACTCAGTCCTCTCAGGTGTTCTACTTCAATATGTTCTCTGGACTGAAAAACAATACCGTGCTGTCTCTTAAATTCGATGACCAGAATAATCTCTGGCTCGGACTGGATAACGGTATCGCCTATGTCATGCTCGACTCTCCATACAGGTCGCTGCTCGTCTTCAGTAATAACAGAGGTACTGGATATGCCTCGCTCAGACACAATAACCTGCTGTATCTCGGCACCAATCAGGGACTCTTCTATGTGCCTTACCCCTTGGTGCCATCACCAACACCTGCCAATCCACAACCTGTCAGTGGGGTGAAAATGCAGGTGTGGTCTGTGACGGAGATCGATGGGGTGGTGCTCTGTGGAACCAACACAGGGGCGTATGTGATAAATGGCAATGTGGCTCAACAGATACAGGGACTGAAAGGCACGTGGAAGATGATACCGCTCAAGGGATATCCTGACATGGTGCTGGCTGCCGACTATGACGGATATGCCGTGCTGCAACGCTCTGCTACGGGATACGTAATGAAAAACAGGGTGGCAGGCTTCGATATCTCTACATCGGGTATCGAACAGGATGACGACGGGGCTATCATGGTCAGCCACTGGCTGAAAGGCATATACAGATTCTATCTCAGTACCGACCTCATGAGGGTTACAAGTGTGCAATATTTCCATGAGGGAAACGGACTGCCTACGGATGACAGCAATATCATAAGCAAGATAGACGACAAAGTGTACGTGTCGTCTACTGGAGGGGTGTTCTACCACTATGACAAGGCAAGCAAACAATTGGTGGAGGACTCCATAGTGTCGGCTATCTTTAACAGTTTCGGACAGGCTCTCAGGATAGTTCAGACACCCAGCGGAGACCTGTGGGGGTATAAAGCCAATTACCTTGCTCTCGCCCACAAACAGGACAACGGAAAATATCAGGTGGATACGCTCGGATACCAAAATATGATTAACAGACTGCAGACAGGACTGGGACATCTTGGCTTCCTCGACTCGCTGCATACCATATTCAATTGCGATGCGGGATTCTATGTGGTGAGCCACAACAGACTGAATACAAAAAACTCGCACAAGGTTATGATCAAGGCTATCACCTGTGTCAATGAACCTGACAGTTTCCTGTATTTCAGACAGCCAGGCGACAAAGAGGAAACCATTGAGGTGCCACACCAGCAAAACTCACTGCGTATACTGGCTGCTTTGCCGGAATTCAGAGAACAGAATGCATGCACCTTCTCTTTCTTCCTCGAAGGATACGACAGACAGTGGAGCACTCCCGAACTTACTCACTTCAAGGACTACACCGGACTGGATAAAGGTACATACACTATACATGTCAGGGCGCATAATAGTGTCACCGGACAAGAATCCGAAACACAGTTGGAGATACGCATACTGCCGGCATGGTATCAGACATGGTGGGCATATATCATCTACCTCGTGCTGTTGGCGGTTGCCGTTAAAATGGCGATGAAGTTCCTGGAGCAACTGTCGCAAAAAAAACTCAAGAGAGAAATGGCTGAATATGAACGCCAAGTGAGGGAACAGGAAAATGTGCTCAAGGCACAACAGGCTCAGTTGGCTCTCAACCAGCAGGTGCAGGAAAAGGAAATCATGAGGGTGAAGGCTCAACAGATAGAGGTGGAACTGAAACATAAATCATCTGAACTCGGCGACTCTACCATGAACCTGGTGAGAAAAAATGATATGCTCAATGCCATAGACCAGGCCATGGAGGAACTGCTCACCAATGTCAGACACGATGAGCCCAAATCTACTATCACCAAGGGAATATCTGATATAAGACGACAGATACGGCAGCACATGAGCGATGATGACAACTGGGATAAGTTTCAGGAGAATTTCAATATCGTATATGACAACTTCATGAGCAACCTCATGGAGCAGCATCCCGACCTCAACAAAACAGACCTCAGACTGTGCGCCTACTTGAGGATGGGACTCAGCAGCAAGGAAATGGCATCACTGATGAATACATCGGTCAGAAGTATCGAAACAGCACGATACCGACTCAGAAAGAAACTGCAACTCGACAGCGGCGACAACCTGGTAGACTACCTGCTCTCCATAATGAAACAGTAAAAGCAGGGTCAGTGAGGCATGCCTATCTCCTTCACATGCTGCTCGAAATTGTCACGGTCTTCCTTGGCTCCGTTCTTTATGCGGGCACGATAGTTGTATATGGTGTTCACGGAGTAGTGCAGGAAGTCGGCTATCTTGCCACTGTCCTCTATACCCAAACGTATCAGGGCAAAGATACGAAGACTGGTGTTCAACTTAGTGGGCTCACTCAGTTCGATACGCTCCTCAGGACGCAACAAAGCATTGAAGTCGCTCACAAAGTCGGGGAACAACTGAAGGAAGGCTGAGTCGAACAATTCCAACAATTCATCCATCTCCTTCGACTGACTCTCTGCAGGCTTGGTCATCTCGTACAACTTGTCGTACTCCTTCTGCTTCACCATCTTGTTCACTCGCTTGCGCTGATTCTCCATCTTGTCCAGATATATCGAACAGAGACGCATGAAACGACCCACATACTCGTCCTTCACCTTGCTCACCTCATACAATTCGCCATTCAACGACTTCAGTTCACGGTTGGCTTGGATGTTCTGGTCATTCAACTCGGTCAGACGTTCATTGGTCTGCTTCAATTCTTCATTCACATGAGACAGACGCTCATTGCTCAGATGCAAATCGGAACTGATGGCACGCAACCTCCTGCGCTGATGCAATACATAAAGGAAACCAGCCAGCAGTCCCAATAACAAAAGTAGGGTGATACCGAGAAAAATCATCATGCGATGACGTGACTCGGTGTTGTGGTCTTCGTTGATCTGCGACAGACGGGAGAGTAGGGGTGCAGCACGCCAGTTGCGCAGACGGGAACCGTAACGACTCGAACACTCGCTGGTGAAACTGATGTAGCGAAAGGCACGGTCATCATCGCCTATGGCCATAAGCAAATTGGACAACTCCCACATCGAGCCCTGATCCATCACGCCATTGCGTACATCGGCAAGGGCAGACTCCAGCAACCAGTGCTGCATCTCTAAGGTGTCCTTGCGAGCCTGATACTCTAAATATCGGTACAAGGTGACCAGGGCATAGGGGTGAGAACCTTTCTCTACTTCCTTCATCCACTTGTCATTGAAGGCCAATGACTGGTCTAACTTGTTGGCAAACAACAGGTTCATCTCCTTGCGTACCTTGTAGCCCTGCTCATTCTTGTCTGCCACCTCGTCCATCTTGCGCTCGTAGTCGCTCGCCAATTGCTGGTAACGGTCACGCATACGGGGCAGGTTGGAGTAATATGACAACTCACCATACAAATGGTTGTTGGCTGCCAAGTATTCATACATACCACGCTTGGTCAAAGAGGTGGTGTCTATCTCCGACAATAGACTGCGTGCCTCATCGTACATGCCCGCATTGCTGCAGTTGCGAGCCATAAGAGACATGCACTCACCCCTCCACGAGACATTGCCCACCTTGTCGGCAGTGCTGATACATTCGTTCAGGTATATCAGTGTGCTATCCAAACGATAGGGGATGTACTCGTCTACTATCTTACGAAGCAGGTCATAACGCTGAGTGTCATTCGATGTCTGAGACAACGTACTCTTCAAACGGTCTATACGCTCTATACGCTTGCCAATATAGTCTTCGAAATGGACTATCGCATTGTCCATCTCATCATACAACGAGTCTAATGATACTTCCTGGGCATGGATTGCCAATGCTGCACATATTATATATAATGTGGCACCGAACCTCTTTATGTAGTTCATCACGTTTTTATTGTTTTCGGTTTAAAGGTAGAAAGTGTCTAAGGTGGATTCACCTTTTTTATTGCGATGCAAAAGTAATGAATATTTTTCGTTCACTAACCTTTTTCCTAAACTATTTTCACCTCTTACCTGCCTTTATACGTATTCAAATACGATAGTATAGGGACATAATAGGCGAAATAAGATGGGAATTATTATGGAAAATAAATTTTTTCTCAAAAAAAACACGAAAAACTTGCACGGATAAAAAAATAACTATACCTTTGCATCCGCTTTCGAACAAAAACGAGGGCAAACATCAAGCGAGATCTTTGAAAAGATTACATAGAGACAGAGTAGTACAAGAAGTGAAGCGCAAGAAATTGCGTTTCGGGTAAACGAACCGTTCAATTCATTTTGAAAACTTTTTAAACTCTTTTGGATAATCATCACGGGCTTTAAGAATCAGACACGATGTCTGCCTTCGTGCAGCGTCAAGGATATTTTTACAATGTAGAGTTTGATCCTGGCTCAGGATGAACGCTAGCTACAGG
>CAMHPC010000007.1 GCA_946186945.1 uncultured Prevotella sp. | reverse complement strand
CGCCGTTGATCTCGTTCTGTGTGGCGCAAGGCAGAGCGATGTCGGCCTTCTCATACCAAGGACGCTTACCCTCATAGTACTTAGCTGTGGGATACTCCTCAACATACTCCTTGATACGTCCACGCTCCACATTCTTCAACTCCATGATGTAGTCGAGTTTTGCACGGTCTATGCCTTCGGGGTCGTAGATGTAACCATCAGAGTCTGACATGGTAACAACCTTACCGCCAAGTTCGATACACTTCTCTACGGTATACTGTGCCACGTTGCCTGAGCCAGACACCAGGATGGTCTTACCCTTGATGCTGTCGCCACGTGTAGCGAGCATGTTCTGCAGGAAGTACACGTTGCCATAGCCTGTAGCCTCGGGACGGATGAGTGAGCCGCCAAACTCCAGACCCTTGCCGGTGAGCACGCCGCTCCACTGGTGAGTGAGTTTCTTGTACATACCGAACATATACGCCACCTCACGGCCACCAACACCTATGTCTCCAGCAGGTACGTCCTCATCGGGACCGATGTGACGATAGAGCTCTGTCATGAAAGCCTGGCAGAAACGCATAACCTCTGCATTGGACTTGCCGCGGGGCGAGAAGTCGCTACCACCTTTGGCACCACCCATAGGCAGTGTAGTGAGTGAATTCTTGAAAGTCTGCTCAAAAGCAAGGAACTTGAGAATAGACTGATTTACTGATGCATGATAACGGATACCACCTTTGTACGGGCCAATGGCATTGTTGTGCTGCACACGGTATCCCATGTTGGTCTGAACATTACCTTTGTCGTCTACCCATGACACGCGGAACTGTATCAAACGGTCGGGGATGCAGAGACGCTCAATGAGATTGGCACGGTCAAACTCAGGATGCTTGTTGTACTCCTCCTCGATTGTGCCTAAAACCTGACTGACTGCCTGAATGTACTCGGGCTCATTGGGGAATCGCTGTTTCAGATTCTCTACTACTTGTAATGCATTCATAAATCTTTTTCCTTAAAATGTTTATCTCAATAGTCTGTAATAATGTTGTCTCATTAAATCAAAAAGACAGGAATGTGTGTCTTTTAATTTTTCGGTTGCAAAATTACAGATAATTTTTGATATTGCAAACTTTTTGAAAGAAAAAATGCAAAAAATGTAGAAAAAAGTAAGTTAGACTGGTGCTTTAGTTGTTTTCTTGATTTTTATCAACTGTTTTTGAGCGATTATGATTTCTTTTCTTTCTTGGTTTCTTGTTGGTTTCCTTTGTAGGGGAGACGGTTTTCTCTTTATTTGCAACAGCCTTGTTGCCGGAGGTCTTTTTGTTTCTTCTTACATTCTTCCTGCCTTTTTGGTTGTCGTGTCTTCTCCCACGGCCATTAGTTGCTTTCATGGCTTTGTATTCCGGTGCTTCGCCCAGACCGTCGGGCAGTTGCAATTTGTCAACTGCATAACCGAGAAACTTTTCTATCTTCATGAAATCGGCAATCTCGCGTCCGCGCACCAGGGTGAGCGCTCTGCCATCGCGGTCAGCTCGGGCAGTGCGTCCTATACGGTGTACATAGTCCTCACTGTCGTGGGGTACATCGTAATTGATTACCATGGCTATGTCGTCTATGTCTATGCCACGTGCCACAATATCCGTGGCTATCAGTACATCTATCTGCCCTGTCTTGAATTTATACATCATGTCATCGCGTTCCGACTGACTGAGGTTTGAGTGCATCTCTCCACTGTTGATGTTTATCTGCCTCAAAGCCCTGTTGATATCGTGTACCTTGAGTTTGGAACTGCCGAAGACGATGACTCGTTTAAGTTGGTTCTTATGGAACAGATGTCTTAGAATACCCAGTTTCTGGTTCTCGTGACACACGTATGCTCCCTGACGTATCTTGGCTGCCGGCTTGCTTACTGCTATCTTGATTTCTACAGGGTCATTGAGCAGAGATTTTGCCAACTGCTCTATTTTTGTGGGCATGGTAGCAGAGAACATGATAGTCTGACACTGCTGGGGCAATTGTTTGGCTATCATCATTATGTCGTCGCTGAACCCCATGTCGAGCATACGGTCTGCTTCATCGAGTACGAAGAAACTCACCCTGCTCAGGTCGGCATGTCCCATGTTTATGTGGCTTATCAAGCGTCCGGGTGTAGCAATAATAACATCGGCACCCATCTGCAAGCCCTTTGTCTCCTGGTCATAGCGATTGCCATCATTGCCACCATATACAGCCACGCTACTCACATTATTTATATAATAACTGAAGCCCTGCATGGCTTGGTCTATCTGTTGCGCCAATTCCCTGGTAGGGCTCATGATGATGCAGTTGATTGCATCATCAGGATAGAGACCGTCGTCTATCAGGCTGAGTATAGGCAGCAGGTAGGCGGCAGTCTTGCCGGTACCCGTCTGAGCCACTCCCACTATGTCATGACCGTCGAGTATTTCGGGGATACATTTCTCCTGTATAGGTGTACAGGTCTCAAACCTCATGTCGTCCAATGCATCAAGCACATTGTCGCTCAGGTACAGTTCGTCAAATCTCATCTTTTAATAGTGTCTTGTTAATTGGGCGCTTTACGATAGCATAGATATGCTATCATGGTGAATAATATATTCGGTATCCATGCCGCCAATATGGCTGGTACACCGGCTTGTATGGCAAAGGTGGCAGATACAGTCTGTAACATGATATAGCCAAAACTCAGAACCAATCCTATGCCCAAGTACATGCCCATGCCACCTTTACGCTTGCGCGATGAGAGGGACAGGCCGATTGTGGTAAGGATGAATGACGCAAAGGCGGATGCAATTCTCTTATGATATTCCACCTCGTATTGCACCACGTTTCCCGAGCCACGTGTCTGCTGCTTAGAGATATACTCAAGGAGTTGTGGACTGGTAAATGTCTCCTGTTGACCTTTGGAATAAACCAAGTCTGTGGGTTCCATCATGATCATCGTATCTTTCTTCATGCCATGAGTGATGTCTTCACGCAGTCCCTTCAATTGTCTTATCCGCCAGTTGTATGCTGTCCAGTGGTTTTTTGATTCGGATATGGTGTCGTACTGTATCTCTGTCGCAGTCATGTGACTGACCAGTTTCTTGTTTTCAAACTTATCCAGACAGAAGCCATATCCTTTCTTTGCCCTGTTGTCGTAGTATTGTATGTATGCTATCACGCCGTCTCCCACTTGCAACTGCACGTTCTCGGCTGCCGTGTTCTTCTTCTTGTTCTTGTAAAGTGTTTCGAAGTTCTGCCTTATCACTGTGCCGTGTGGTATGACGTATGCGCTGAGGTAATAACTGACAGCCGAGATGAGTACACATGATATCATGTAGGGGCGCATCAGCCGCTTAAACGACACGCCTGATGCCAGCATAGCGATAATCTCGCTGTTGCCGGCAAGTTTTGAGGTGAAGAATATTACGGCAATAAATACGAACAGAGCGCTGAAGAGGTTGGAGAAATATGGCACAAAGTTGACGTAATAGTCAAAGACTATGGCACGCAGCGGAGCATGATACTGTGTGAATTTTGCAAGGTTCTCATTTATGTCGAATACTATGGACAGCGAAATAATCAGGACTATGGCATAGATATATGTGCCTATGAATTTCCTGATGATATACCAATCCAGTTTGTTGATGTACCTGCCAGGGTTGAGTATGGAGAGGTGTGAACGAAGCCAATACCACGCTCCGGAAAGGATGCCGATACCCCTCCTTATGTTGTCTCCAGTGAATTTCCTGCTACTCTTACCTTCCATAAGTGTCAGATTCTTTGTCCCAGCTGTGTTATTACCGAGCGTTTCCATGAGATGAAATCCCCCTCTTGGATATGCCTGCGAGCATCGGAAACGAGTCTGAGGTAGAAAGACAGATTGTGTATGCTGGCTATCTGCATGGCGAGGAGTTCCTGCGCTTTGAACAGGTGATGGAGATATGCCTTTGTATGCAGACGAGAGGTAGGGCACCCTTCGGGGTCTATGGGTGTGAAGTCGTATTCCCATTTCTTGTTGCGCATGTTCATGGTGCCTTGATAGGTGAAGAGCATTGCATTTCTGCCGTTTCTCGTAGGCATGACACAGTCAAACATATCCACACCACGCTCTATTGCCTCCAGTATATTTTGCGGAGTGCCGACACCCATCAGGTATCTGGGCTTGTCCTTGGGCAGTATCTCGTTTACCACCTCTATCATCTCATACATCACTTCAGTCGGTTCACCTACAGCCAGACCGCCAATGGCATTTCCGTCGCACCCCTTGTCCGCAATGTATTTTGCCGATTCGGCACGAAGGTCACGGTATGTACATCCTTGAACTATGGGAAACAGGCACTGGTCGTACCCATAGAGTGGGGTGGTGGACTGATATTGCTTCAGACAACGGTCCAACCAGCGGTGAGTGAGTTGCATGCTGCGTTTTGCATATTCATAGTCACTGTTGCCAGGAGCACACTCGTCGAATGCCATCATTATGTCTGCACCTATCTTGCGCTCAGTGTCAATCACATTTTCAGGGGTAAAGAAATGTTTTGAACCATCAATGTGGCTCCTAAACTCGCAACCTTCCTCCCTCAACTTCCTTATTCCTGTAAGTGAAAACACCTGAAACCCCCCCGAGTCAGTAAGTATCGGGCGGTCCCATGTATTGAAGCGGTGCAGTCCGCCTGCCTTTTGGAGTACGTCCACACCCGGGCGCAGATAGAGGTGATACGTATTGCCAAGTATAATCTGTGCTCCGATATCCTCGCGCAACTCCCTAAAGTGTACGCCCTTGACACTGGCACATGTGCCTACAGGCATAAATATGGGTGTCGGCACACTGCCGTGGGCAGTATGCATCATGCCTGTGCGTGCGTCACTGGCACTGTCGGTGTGCTGCAATTCAAAGGTCATGATTCTTTCTGTTCCTCTTTTTCAGTATCTACAGTCAGCGAAACGGGGTTGGCTACTATCTCGTCGGTCAGTGCAAACTGCCACACGTCAGTCACGTCTTCCACATAATGGAAGTTGATGCCTTTGAGATAAATATCAGGTATCTCATCTATGTCTTTCTTGTTGTCACGACACATCACTATGTCGGTGATACCGGCACGCTTGGCTGCAAGTATCTTCTCTTTTATGCCTCCCACAGGCAGCACTTTTCCTCGGAGTGTTATCTCGCCCGTCATGGCGGTGTTCTTGCGCACTTTGCGCTGAGTGAGTGCCGAGGCAAGGGATGTAGCGATAGTGATGCCGGCAGAGGGTCCGTCTTTAGGCGTGGCACCCTCGGGCACATGGATGTGAATGTTCCATTGGTCGAAGATACGGTAGTCTATGCCTAGTTTTTCCACATGTGCCTTTACATACTCGAGTGCTATCACTGCACTTTCCTTCATCACATCTCCCAGGTTGCCGGTGAGAGTGAGTTTTGAGCCCTTGCCCTTACTCAGTGAGGTTTCAATAAAGAGTATCTCGCCGCCAACGCTTGTCCATGCCAGTCCGGTCACTACTCCGGCATAGTCGTTGCCCTGATATATGTCGCGATAGTAAGGTGGCTTGCCCAGCAAGTCTATCAACTTGTCTGGCGTAATCTTATCGTATGGCAGTTCACCGTCTCTCGCCTTGATGAAAGCAAGTTTTCTGAGTGATTTGTTTATCTGTTTCTCCAGTTGTCTCACACCGCTCTCCCTGGTATATAATTCGATGATCTTTTCTATCGTAGCCTTACTGAAAGAGAGCTTGGAGTCGTCGAGGCCCGTATTCTCGAGTTCACGAGGAATGAGATGTCTTTTCGCTATCTCCATCTTTTCCTCTGTGATATAGCCGCTCACGTCTATCACCTCCATGCGGTCGAGCAGGGGTCGTGGTATGGTGTTGAGGTCATTGGCTGTAGCGATAAACAACACCTTGGATAGGTCGTAGTCCACGTCGAGATAGTTGTCGTGGAATGCATTGTTCTGCTCGGGGTCGAGCACCTCGAGAAGTGCCGATGCCGGGTCTCCGTTTATGGTATGCTGTGTCACCTTGTCTATTTCATCGAGTATGAAGACGGGGTTTGAAGAGCCTGCTTTGAGTATACTCTTTATGATGCGTCCGGGCATGGCTCCCACGTACGTGCGGCGATGTCCGCGTATCTCTGACTCGTCGTGTAGTCCGCCAAGCGACACACGTACATACTTACGGCGCAGGGCAGCGGCTATGCTCTTGCCCAGACTGGTCTTGCCCACTCCCGGAGGACCATACAGACAGATGATAGGCGACTTGAGGTCGCCGCGCAGCGAGAGTACCGCCATGTGTTCCAGGATACGTTCCTTAACCTTTTCCATGCCATAGTGGTCGTGGTCGAGCACACGCTGTGCACGGCGCAGGTTCAGGTCGTCTTTGGTATACTCACCCCAGGGCAGTCCTACGAATGTCTGCAGATAGTTTATCTGTATGCTGTAGTCAGGACTTTGAGGGTTGAGGGTGTCGAGTTTATCCAGTTCTTTGTGGAATACTTTGTTTACCTCCTCTGTCCATTTCTTCTTCTTAGCCTTGTCTATGAGGTCTTTGCGCTCCGGACTGTTCTCACCGTTGCCCAGTTCCTCCTTTATGTTCTTTATCTGCTGTTGCAGGAAATATTCACGCTGCTGTTCGTCTATATCCTCTTGAGTCTTGTTGCGAATACTGTGTTTCAAGTCGAGCAACTGAGTCTCTTTGTGCAATACCTTCAGAGCCTGAAATACACGTTCCTTGACCGAAGGAGCATTCAACAACTGTATCTTGTCAGTGATATTGAACGGCATGTTAGCACAGATGAAGTTGACTGATATCACCTTGTTCTGGATATTGGTGATGGCAAACTGTGACTCATCGGGTATTTCATCGTTCTTTTTCACATATTCCACCGACCTCATTCTGAAATCATCTATCGCAGTGGAAAACTCCCTGTCGTTGGGCTGCGGGAGGATGTCGGGCAGGGGAGTGGTGATGCCCTGTAGGAAGGGACGATTATGTACGATGTTTTCCAGTTTGCAGCGCCCCAGTCCCTGTACTATGGCAGTCATATTGTTGCTCATAGGCATCTCAAGTGTCCTAACCACACGTGCATAGACACCTACGTCGTACAGATCTTTGGCGGTGGGCTTGTCTACGCTGGTATCTTTCTGGCAGAAAACTGCTATAATCTGCTCATGGTTGTGGCTGCAGAAGTTGACCAGTTTTATGCTACTTTCTCTGCCGATAAGGATAGGGACTATGATGCCTGGAAAAACCACCATGTTGCGTGTGGCCAGGATAGGAATTTCTCCGTCTACCTGCACGTTGAAGAGTGATTCAATGTCGCCTTCATAGTCGGCAATCATTTGGAATGCATTATTTTGATTTCTTTCCATCTTTGTTTGATTATAACACTGGCTGTTGGTATGCTGCCAGATAATGAGTTGCAAAGTTACGAATTTTTATCGCTTAATGAATAATGCTAATTGATTTTTTTGGATTTTCTCACATTATTAAACGAAGATTGTATACTTTTGCATGACATATAAGTGATTTGCGTAGATGAAAACCGATAGAGGATGTATTGTTTCAAGTCTTTTGCCTCATGTCAAACAGTTTCTTTAGATTTAAGAGGTTCACAGTAAATCAGTCTGCCTGCGCCATGAAAGTGGGTACTGACGGCGTGCTACTGGGTGCTTGGGCACCAGGAGCCACTCGCATACTCGATATAGGAACGGGTACAGGGGTAGTAGCACTTATGATGGCGCAGAGGTTTGACAACGCTCTTGTGACGGCTGTCGAGATAGACGATGATGCCTGCGATCAGGCTTCTGACAATTTCGTCAATTCACCCTTTGCCGACAGACTCACACTGGTGAGAAGTTCAGTACAGGAGATGTCTTTGAGAAAGAATTACCAGCATGCCTTTAAAGCCATTGTCAGTAATCCTCCTTATTTTTCTAATTCTCTGAAAAACCCTGACAAAAAATTAGCCACAGCAAGACATAATGACACACTAACTTTGGAGGATTTGTTTTCTGCCATAGAAAAACTATTGTCGGAGGATGGACTATTCACCTTGATACTGCCGTTCAATTACCAGAGTGTTATGGTTGACACAGCGCATGATTACGGATTTTATGAGACCTCTGTTTGTGCTGTTTGCACGTGTAAAGGAAAACCAATTCGCAGATATATCACCACACTTTCAAGAAGGTATTCCGAATGCGTGAGATATGAAAGGCTCGTATTGCAGGATGCGAACAACGGACGTTTGCCGCAGTATCAGGAACTTATGAAAGATTTTTACCTTTGGTGAGGCTTATTGTCAACTGAGTTTTCTCCACAGTCGCTTTCCACCCGTTGATATTCCTTTGTGGAACGACGTGATATAGTTGAATAGTTGGCATATCGTGTTTTGTACTGCGTTTGGTTTCACCTTCTTTGTGTCTGTCACGGGGTTTACCAAGATGTTTATGCCTTTTTCTACTATCTTGATATCTATTTCGCGTCCCATCTCCATTGGGTCACCATCGAAGTGCACCGGACCTGGTTGTTCTCTCTGCACATTGATATGCTTAGTGGTGTATGTTCTGACTTTGCAACTCTTATTGAGCGTCTTGTTCATCATGTCAAAACCCATCTGTGGCGCATCGAGGAAGCCAAAGGGTTCCATGATGATTACATCGAGCAAACCGTCAGCCATCGAAGCCTGTGGTGCTATGTATGCGTTGTTGCCATATTGTGAAGCGTTCGCGCAAGATATCAGATAAGCAAAATGCTCCTTGGGACCATCTTCGCTATCGTCAATCACCTTGTACGTCTCGCCCTTGTAGCGTAACCCTTCACTAAGAACCAACTTTACGTAACGAAGTTTTCCGCGTTTCTTGCCTTTGGCAAATTTCATGCTGATAAAGGCATCGAACCCCACACCGCAAGTGCAGAAGAACGGACGGTCGTTAATCGTGCCATAATCGAGAAGCCTGATCTCGCATTGGTTTATCAATTCAATGGATTTTCTTATGTTTATGGGTATTCTAAGGTGGCGAGCCAAGCCGTTTCCGCTGCCGCAAGGTATAATGGCCATGGCGGTATTGGTATGTATCAGAGCCCTGCCAACCTCGTTTATGGTACCATCGCCGCCCACAGCAACAACAATATCAACACCTTCTTTAGACGCTTTTCTCGCAATCTCTGTTGCGTGACCAGCGTATTCCGTATATACGATATCATGATTGAACTTGGTGTGGTCTAAATATTTGTCAATCATTTTCGGAATGCCAGCTTTCTTTATTGCTCCAGATATAGGATTCAGAATAAATAATATTTTCATCGTTTTTTTTTCTTTCTGCCGTGCAAAGTTAATCTAAGTTTACGATATTAAAGAAAAAGCGGGATGAAGTTTTTCTTATTCGTTTGTTCTAAAGTGTAAATTTCCACTTTGTTGGTGAATTTATGTGTATTAATAAATATGTGTTGGCGATTTTTTTTAGTTTGTGGGGATATTTTAGAACAAAAATACTTTTTTATTCTAAATTTTTTGTAATTTTGCAGCCGAAAAACAAAATAACATCAATTATCCATATTAAAATGGGACTTCTACAAGAAAGATTCAAAAGTTATCGTGTACCTCAGAAATATATGGAGGCTGGGGTATATCCTTACTTTAGAGAAATAACAAGCAAACAGGGTACGGTGGTTGACATGGAGGGACAGAAGGTTCTTATGTTCGGCTCCAACGCTTATACAGGCCTGCCTGGCGACCAGCGTGTGATAGATGCTGCCAAGGCTGCACTTGACAAGTACGGTTCTGGTTGTGCCGGAAGTAGGTTTTTGAATGGCACCCTCGATATTCATGTTGAACTGGAGCGCCAGTTGGCTGAGTTTGAGTGCAAGGATGAGGCACTGTGCTTCTCCACCGGTTTCTTTGTGAACTCTGGTGTGCTGGCTGTTATTTGTGGAAGGGAAGATTACATCATTTGTGATGAACGTGACCATGCGTCAATAGTCGACGGTCGCAGGTTGTCATTTGCCAAGCAACTGAAGTTTAAGCACAATGACATGGAGGACCTGGAGAAACAATTGCAGAAATGCGACCCCAATGCCATTAAATTGATTGTGGTAGATGGTGTGTTCTCTATGGAGGGTGACCTTGCCAACCTGCCCGAGATAGTACGCCTAAAGCACAAGTACAATGCTTCTATCATGGTGGATGAGGCTCATGGTCTGGGTGTCTTCGGTCGTGAGGGTAGAGGCGTATGCGATCATTTCGGACTGCTCGATGAAGTAGATATCATAATGGGCACATTCAGCAAGAGCCTCGCAAGCATTGGTGGTTTCGTTGCTGCTGATAAAGAAACCATAAACTATCTGCGTCATACCTGTCGCACTTATATATTCAGTGCATCAAACACACCTGCAGCCACTGCAGCGGC
The DNA here is from genome assembly GCA_946186945.1 of uncultured Prevotella sp. Lineage (GTDB taxonomy): Bacteria > Bacteroidota > Bacteroidia > Bacteroidales > Bacteroidaceae > Prevotella. The sequence goes on along the minus strand of CAMHPC010000007.1, from coordinate 29,342 downwards.
AATGGAAGCCCTTCACATTATACGCACAGAGCCTGAGCGTATAGAGAAGTTGTGGAAGGTGACTAACTATGCACTAAAGAGATTCCGTGAAGAGGGCTTTGAGATAGGTGATACCGAGAGTCCAATCATACCTCTCTATGTGCGTGACGCAGAAAAGACATTTACTGTGACCAAACTGGCGTTTGACAACGGTGTCTTTATCAATCCTGTGATACCTCCCGCATGTGCGCCTCAGGATACGCTCGTGAGATTTGCTCTTATGGCCACTCACACGGAGGAGCAGGTGGAGACTGGTGTACAGGTGCTCAAGAAGGTGTTCCGCGAGCAAGGCATAATAAAGTAAGAGACAGACAAACTTAATATATAAGTCTTCTTCGGGGTGTAGCGCAGCCCGGTAGCGCTCCTGGTTTGGGACCAGGTGGTCGCAGGTTCGAATCCTGTCGCCCCGACATCAGAGGGTCAGACAACAATTGTTGTCTGACCCTCTGATGTATTGTCTGTGTTATTTCTTATTTTTCATGTATTGGTATACCAAGTCTGATCCTACGAGTAAAATAATCAAAGGCACACCATAGGTGGCCCAAGGTTCATCGTATGTCCTGGATAACCAACTGATGTCGATAATGCCCCACAAAGTAAACAACTTGAGTATGCTGGCAACTACCAGTAAAATCCCGATAAATAGTCTTAGTTTCATAATGTTTTGTTTAGAGTGATATAATCATTCAGTAAATTCTCTCAAATCTTCCAGTCCATTCTCTATTTCCTTCATCAGTTCATCATGCCTGCGCCGCTGCCACAGACCAATAAAGAATGCTGTCAATAAGGTAATAATCGTCAGCCCCACTACTATAAGTATCTTTGCGCTAATCTCGTATGTGTAATATTCATTGAAGCACAATTCTGACACATAGAATAATACCATTGTCAGACAGGCTTGAAGTATTGTAGCGAAGGTTTCGTGTGCACATATCTTTTTGTATTGCAAGACCAACTTGCTCAGTTCGTTGCATTTCTTGTCTGTGACATTGATTTTTGCGAGGATACATTGTTTCCAAATCAGTGGTATCAGTCCAATCGTCAACGATACTTCAACAATCGCAAACGATGTTTTGCTGATAGGTGTGTTCATCCATACGTATGGAAACACCACGAAGAGGATAAGTAAGTTGACAACAATGTTTTGCACATTTTGCATTACGATGCTGTCGTAAGCCGACCTCGTCTTGTGCGATATCAGGTCTTTAACCACTCTCATGTTGATTATTTCTGCGTCAGACATTGCTTGGTTCATGGTGTTCCAACTAGATTTCAACTTTTCTAATTCCATATCCATAGGTTTTAACAATTTGAGATTTTCTTTAATTTCTCCTTTACTCGATGCAGTTTTACAGCCACATTATTCTTGGATATACCAAGGATGGCGCCTATTTCTTGGTAGTTCAGTTCTTCCAGCCAGAGAAGAACTAATGCACGCTCCATTTTTCCCAACTGATTGATAAGGTGATACAGTTCTTGTAATTGTTCAGCCTTGATATTTCCCTCATCTATAATGCCGCTAACATCATGGGTTAGTGGCGTAGTCTTCGGACGAGTGTTTGAGTGTCTCAGGTATGTGATGCAGGTATTCATTGCTACGCGATACACCCATGTAGACGGTTTGCCTATGGCTTTGTAGTTTGGGAAACTTTTCCAGAGATTGAGTATCACCTCTTGTGAAAGGTCATTTCTTTCATTTTGGTTTTTAGCATACATATAGCAGATCTTATATATGACCTGCTTCTGCTCTGCTATCATATTGAGGAAGTCCCTTTCAGATTGTCTGATTTCCATGATTTCTACCTTTTTTAATATATTAGTCGCATGGAAATATAAAACATTACAAGGTATATTTTTATTTTTTCTTCTGAAGTTTTTCTATCCTTTGCATTGCCTCCCTGCATCCAGGATAGAGTTCGAGCGCTTTCTTGTAGTTGGCTATTGCAGCATCGGTGACATGTTCCTGTTCACAGTCCTTGCCCATTAATACATATTCGGCTGCGAGTTTCCTAAGATAGCGCTCACTTTTCTTCTGCTCCTTTTTCAGTCTTTCTATCTCACCTCGCAGAGTGTTGACAATGTTCAGTTTCCTACGAATATAGCGTTTTATCACCGGTTTTTCTATATCATAGCGGTGGTGTATCGCGAGAAAGAAGTTGCGCAGGAAGCCATCCATATCACCGCTGTCAAACATCTGTATGGCAGACCTGTATTCTATATCTGCTTTTGATTCATTTATAGCCCTGCCATATACTGCCTGGTCGTTATACGTGGAAGCAAAGCGCATCACCTCCTGCCTGACGAAGATATCGCTTCTGCGTATAGGGGTCTTCAGACTGATGCCGTCAAGGGATGTGCATCGCGAGAATGCCACGTACGTCTGTCCACCTGCAAATGCTCCACCAGTAAAGTCTATATATACCTGACGGAAAGTGAGTCCTTGACTTTTGTGTACGGTTATAGCCCATGCCAGACGGACGGGAAACTGTCTGAATACGCCTATCTCTTCCTCCTCTATTTTCTTTTCCTTCTCATTGAAGGTGTAGCGCATGTTGCTCCACTGCTCTATACCCACCTCGTATTCGTCACCTTCATCGGTCATGATAGTGAGCATGTTTCCGTCGTCACGGTCTTCGTCTACGGCGGTCACCACTCCAAGTGTGCCGTTCACCCATCTGTGGTCCTTGTCGTTTTTTACGAATATCACCTGAGCGCCAACCTTTATCTCCAGTTCAATATTCGTAGGGAGGTTTGATGTAGGAAAGTCACCCTCTATCTCTCCCATGCACACTATGCTTTCGCCAGGCAGTTCACCGAGTTTCTGCTCGTTTATGCTGTCGACAGTATCTCTGCGTGATGAAAGGATGATAGATAGTTGATTGTCTGAGTCGGGCAATACTGCATTCTGGCGTGAATTGATGGTCTGAATATCCTTCTCTGTCACATGGTTGCTTCTTATCCTATCCAGTATTCCAATGAAATTCTTGTCGCGTTGACGATAGACAGTCTTCAATTCTATGCTTACCAACGGGAATGTGTCAAACACATGAGCAGAAAAGAAATAAAATGACTGATAGAAAGGTGACAGAAGTTGACGGTCATCTTCCCGTACTACGGGTTCCAACTGATAGATATCGCCTACCAACAGTAACTGTTTGCCCCCAAAGGGCTCTCTCATATTATTGCTGTATACCCTCAGCACTTTGTCTATGAAGTCTAATATGTCTGCCCGGACCATACTTATCTCATCTATAATGATGAGGTCGAGTTCCTTGATTATCTTTCGCTTCTCACTATTATACTTCAGTGTCTTCTTTATCTGCCGTGTGTGATATTTCGTATCATCGGGCAACAAGGGGTGGAAGGGAAGTTTGAAGAAACTGTGCAGCGTCACGCCACCCGCATTGATGGCAGCGATACCGGTGGGTGCCAGTACCACATGTTTCTTTTTTGTCATGGCACAGATATACCGCAAGAAAGTAGACTTTCCCGTACCAGCCTTGCCTGTGAGAAACAGGCTCCGACGAGTGTTCTCAACAATGTTAAGGGCTTGTTGAAACTCGTAGTTGTCGGTATCTATATGTGTCAGGTCGCAGTTCACTTTTCTTAGAATGAGTAGTGTATATGTTCTTCTGGTTCGGTGCGTGATGGCTGACTTTTATTCTGGTCTGGTACCTGCTCTAAGTTGTATCCAGGGTCATTGTTATAGTAATTGTCATCGCCATAATAATCATTACCATAATAGTCATCACGATTTCTATTTATAGGATATCCATAGTCATCGTATTCGTTATCGTAATAAGTACTGTCCACATTGAGCGAATCGGCACCATATTCGGTGTGTGGTGAATAGTCAGTGGTACAATCTACCCAGTCGCGCGACACCAATTCACCTTTTGGTATCTCAAAACGCCCATGATACTTAGTGTATTTCTTATCCTTAAAAACAGACGAGAGAAAGCGTCCGCATATAGGTAGTGCAGCCCTGGCTCCTTGTCCGAGTGCTCCGCTTTTGAAATGTATGCTTCTGTATTCACCACCTACCCATGCACCGGCGATCAGTCTTGGTGTAACAGCGATAAACCAAGCGTCACTATTATTGTTGGTAGTGCCAGTCTTGCCGCCTATGTCTGTGTCGTTCACCCCACTCAGATATATATTCAATGAGCGAGAGGTGCCGGCTTTTACCCCGGACATCAATAACTGTTGCATGAAATATGCCGACTTGAAGGGTATGGCACGTGGAGCCTCATCGCCAGCATTATATATTTCCCTCCCGTCACGATCTAAAATGCGGGTGACGAGTACCGGTTCATGATGTCTGCCACCATTGGCTATGGTGCTGTATGCACTTACCAAATCATACAGGCTGACGTCACTCGAACCCAAGGCTATCGACGGATGGTCTGACAATTCACTGGTTATGCCCATGTCTTTGGCAGTACGTATCACATGTTTCACACCCATTTCCATAATCAACCGAACGGCAATAGAGTTGAGACTCTTGGAAAATGCCATTTTGAGAGAAATAGAATCTCCAGAGAAACGGCCGCCACTGTTCTCTGGCTTCCACTCCACCACCTCTTGACCATACTTTCCATTGAACAACACCGGCACTATGACAGGTTCATCACGCCGTTTGTCGCAGGGAGTGAGTCCCTGGTTCATGGCTTCTGTATAGACAAAGAGTTTGAACGTGCTGCCAGGTTGTCGGAGTGCCCTCACCTTGTCATAATTCCAGGTCTTGAAATCAATATCTCCCACCCACGCCTTGACGGCACCCGTCTGTGGCTCCATGGCAACGAATCCGCTGTGCAGGTATTTCACCATGTATCGTATAGAGTCGAGAGTGCTCATCTCTCTTTCGAAAGAGCCTTTAGCATGGCTCCATAGTTTCACCTTATGAGGTTTGTTCAGGTAGTAGTGCACAGAATCGGGTTGTCCGGCATATTTCTCGGAGAGGTATCTGTATACAGGCAGCCTCTTTGCTATTTTTTCTATAAAATGTGGGATGACTTTTCCTTTCTCATCACGCCATGGTTCTATGTTACCCCATTCGCCGTTGAAACTTTCCTGCAATGATTGCATTTGAGTGTGTACTGCCTGCTCGGCATACTTTTGCATACGTGTGTCGAGGGTGGTATATATTTTCAGACCGCTATTATAAAGGTCGTAACCATATTCCTGACACCAGTCAGACAGGTAGTCGGCAACGGCTCTGCGGAAGTATGCTGCCTGTCCTTCGATATCTGTTTCGGGGGTGTAGTTGATGCCGAGTGGAGTCTGGCACAGTATATCGTATTCTCCGTAAGTCAGGTCTCCTTGCTTCATCATATTATGCAACACGGTATTGCGGCGTTCCAGGCATTTGTCGGGGTGGAGTAGGGGATTATAGTAAGTGATGGCCTTCAACATACCGACGAGAGTGGCTGCCTGCTGAGTGTTCAATTTGTCGGGCGTAGTGTTGAAGTATGTGCGACAAGCAGTCTTTATGCCATAACTGTTGGCACCAAACTCCACGGTATTGGCATACATGGCCAGTATCTCATTCTTGTCATACACTAGTTCCAGTTTGCTTGCCAATATCCACTCCTTACTCTTCTGTATAAGTAGTCCTAAGCCGGGTATCTTGCCAAGCAGTCCTGTGCTGTGCTTACTCCTCACATGAAACATGTTCTTTGCCAGTTGCTGGGTAATGGTAGATGCCCCGCGGGGACGTCGGAGTATAGCGTCCTTCACTGCTCCCAGCAGACCGTGGAAATCTATGCCGTGGTGGCTGAAATATCGCTCATCCTCTGTATCTATCAGTGCCTTCCAGAAAACCGGACTGATATCTTCATACCTCACTGGACTGCGGTTTTCATTATAGAATTTTCCTATAAGTTTTCCATCATCGCTATACAGTTCCGAAGCCTCGGTGGTAGGAGGATTTGTTATTTCACTGAACCCCGGTGATTCACCAAAAAGCCAAAGGAAATTGATATCTACCATACCAAGGTAGATTATCAGAAAGAAGAAGGATGATACTATTGCGATACATATTTTCGTATACCACCTTCTGCCTTTATACAGACGTGGGTACCAAGAAAAGAAATTCTTTATCTTACGCCATACATATCTTAACATACGAATCACGCTTTATTGTTAAATCATCACATAGAATGGATATAGTCTATTATTTCCTCTGTCTGATCAGGATGGAACCATTTCACCGATTTGTCTCTCTTGTACCACGTGAGTTGTTTGCGCGCATATTTCCTGGTGTTGCTCTGTATGCGGTCCACAGCATACTCCATGGTACACAATCCGTCTATATAGTCAAACATCTCCTTGTATCCCACAGTATTGAGTGAATTGGCTCCTCTGAATTTTTCAACTCTCAGCACCTCCTCCAACAGTCCCTCATCCATCATTTGCAGCACTCTGTCATTGATGCGATGATAGAGTTCCTCACGAGGACGGTTTACTCCAATCTTAATGATTTTGAAATGACGTTCCTTTGCCTTGTTATTACGGAAGAGACTGTATGGCTTTCCCGTCATATAGCATATCTCCAATGCATGTACCACACGCCGTGTGTTCTTTCTGTCTACTACGGAGTAATATTCCGGGTCCAACAGGCACAACTCCTCGCACAGGGCCTCGAGCCCAAAAGTATCCAACCGCTGTTTCATCAGTTCCCGCGTCTCATTGTCTATCGTAGGAATATCGTCTATCCCGTTGCACACGGCATCCACGTACATCATACTACCTCCGCTGAGAAGTGCATACTGTGATTTGCATATAGTGGGTTCGGTAGCGAAAAGATCCATGACCTGCTGTTCAAACATAGAGGCACTGAAGTAGTCATTTATATCGAGTGTACCTACAAAATAGTGATGCACCCTGGATCTCTGCTCCTGTGTAGGTGCTGCTGTGCCAATAGGGATGTCGCGATACAATTGCCTTGAATCAGCATTGATAATAGGTATTCCGAAATGCTCTGCTATATGCAGTGCCACCTCGCTCTTGCCTACACCCGTGGGGCCTACGAGTGCTATCAATATCTCCATGCTATATGTGGTCAGCGAATGATTCCACGTTGGGAACTGCTCACAAAGTCAATGATGTACTGAATTTCCGGAGTAAGTGGCAGATGGTTCTTTATTTCCTCTATACCCTCTGCCAGTATGCCTTTTGAATAGAGCAGTCGATATGCCTCGTGTATCATATCTATCTGTTCTACAGTATAGCCACGACGCCGCAATCCTATTTTATTGATTCCGGCATAGCGGATTGGCTCCTTGCCTGCAAGTATGTACGGTGGGATGTCCTGACTGGTTCTGCTGCCACCCTGAAACATCACAAAACCTCCGATGTGGCAGAATTGGTGTATCAGGCAGGTGGCACTGATTATGGCAAAATCGTCTACTACCACCTCACCGGCAAACTTTGTAGAATTGCCTATTATCAAATTGTTGCCCAGCACACAGTCATGAGCCACATGCATGTTCTCCATCAGCAGGTTGTTGTTGCCAACCTTTGTGGTGCCCTTGGATGCCGTTCCACGCGAGATGGTCACGTTTTCACGGATGCTGTTGTTGTCGCCTATCACACACGTCGTATCTTCGCCCTTAAACTTCAGGTCTTGTGGCTTTGTAGATAAACTGGCACCTGGAAAAATTTCATTACCGTTTCCTATGCGTGCACCATAGTTGATGGTCACGCTATTCTGCAATATATTGTTGTCACCAATCACTGTATTCCTGTCAATATAACAAAACGGGCCGATGACGTTGTTGTCGCCTAATACTGCTTCTGGATGAATATATGAGAGTGGACTGATTTGATTCATGACATTATGATTATTTGTTCTTTATTATCTGTGCTGTAAATGTAGCCTCTGCAACAACCATGTCGCCAACAAACATGTATCCTTTCATGCTACTTATGCCATGCCGGACTGCCTGCAATAGTTCCACTCTGAAGAGCAGGGTATCGCCCGGCACCACCTTTTGTCTGAATTTCACATCGTCAATCTTCAGGAAATAGGTAGACCAGCGCTCGGGTTCCTCCAGATTGTTGAGTACCAACAGTCCGCCGCACTGTGCCATGGCCTCTATCATCAATACGCCCGGCATCACTGGCTCCTGTGGGAAGTGACCTGTGAAGAAAGGCTCATTACTGGTCACGTTCTTCACGCCTACGATGCTTGTAGGTCCCAATGCAATGACCTTATCCACCAGTTGCATAGGATAGCGGTGTGGCAGCAACTCACGTATGCGTATGTTGTCCATCACAGGTGTTTCATTAGGATCATAAATAGGTGCTTGTATCTCGTGTTTACGTATCTCGCGACGCATGAGGCGGGCGAACTTGTTGTTTATGGTATGTCCTGGTCGTGTGGCGATGATACGTCCCTTGATGGGTTTACCAATCAAAGCCATGTCGCCTATCACATCCAACAGTTTATGGCGGGTGCATTCATTCTCCCACACCAAAGGCTTGGGTTGTATATAACCCAGGTTTGTGGCATCCATGTGAGGCACCTGCAGCAGGTCTGCCAACTTGTCCAGTCGCTCCTGTGTGGTCTGCTTCTCATATATCACGATAGCATTGTCCATGTCGCCACCCTTTATCAGGTTGGCATTAAGAAGCGGCTCTATGTCGCGCACGAACACAAACGTACGTGCAGGTGCTATCTCCTTGGCAAAATCGCTGATATTGTCGAGGGTGGCAAATTGGCTGTTTATGAATTTAGATTCGAAGGAGCACATGGCAGTGATGCTGAATTCCTCATCGGGCAATATAGTTATGCAACTGCCAGTTTCTTCATCCTTTACTTCTATCTTGTGGCGTATGATATAAAAGTCTTTAGGCGCATTCTGCTCCTCTATGCCAACATGTTCGATTTTTTCAACGTAAAGAGCACTGCTTCCGTCGAGTATAGGAAATTCGGGACCATTGATTTGTATTAGACAGTTGTCAATGCCCAGTGCATACAGAGCGGCAAGACCATGCTCTACCGTAGACACTCTGACATCACCACTGCCCAATACGGTGCCACGTTGGGTGTCAATCACTTTTTCTGCTACAGCATCTATTACTGGTTGACCGTCCAAGTCTATGCGTTGTATCTTGTATCCGGTATTTTCTGGCGCAGGATTGAAAGTGACGGTAAGACTAAGTCCGGTATGCAGTCCTTTACCAAAGAGTGAGAAACTGCCTTTTAGCGTTTTCTGTTTCAGCATGGTCATTATATTTTTTTCTTGAGTTCTTCTATTTCCTGGGTAAGTGCCGAGAGTTGTTTATACATATCGGGCAACCTGCGGAATATGGCTTGCGACTTGAAGTATGGTGTCATGGGCATGGGTGGGGTGCCTATGAGTGTCTGGTTGCTCTTAATGCTACCTGGTGCTCCTGACTGTGCCCCGAGCACTACTTTGTCGCCAATGGTTATATGCCCTGAGACACCAACCTGTCCGCCAAACATACACCATTCACCCACTTTCGTGCTGCCGGCTACACCTACTTGCGATGACATGACAGTGTTGGAGCCTATTTCCGTATTGTGTGCTATCTGAACCAGATTGTCCAGTTTTACACCCTTGTGAACGATAGTGGCACCCATGGTGGAACGGTCCACACAGGTATTGGCACCTATCTCTACGTCATCCTCTATTATCACGATGCCTATCTGTGGTATCTTGTCATATCCCTCTGGTCCGGGAGCAAATCCGAAGCCATCGGCACCTATCACGCATCCTGCGTGCAGTGTCACACGGTTGCCTATCTTGCAACCGTGGTAGATAGTGACATGCGGGTATACTATACAGTTGTCTCCAAGTGTCACACCGTCGCCGATGTATGCCTGAGGGTATATCATACAGTCTTTGCCAATTTTCACATTGTTGCCTATGTAAGCCATGGCACCTACGTAGCAGTCATCGCCGATAGTAGTATCATTCCCGATAAATGCAGAACTGTCTATACCCTTTTTCCTGGGTTTCATAGATTCGTAGAGTTGAAGTAGTTGCGCCACACTCTCGTATGCATTCTTTACTCTGATGAGTGTAGCCTTCACTTCATGTTCAGCAACAAAATCGTCATTCACTAATACTACACTCGACTTGGTGTCATAAATATAATTGATATATTTGGGGTTTGACAAAAAGGATATGGCTCCCGGTTTGCCGTCTTCTATTTTGGCAAAAGAACTTACAATGGTATTGGGGTCGCCTTCTATCCTGCCCTGAACGAAATCAGATATTTGTTGTGCGGTAAATTCCATATTTTAGTATTGCTATAACAAAGATTTTGCAAATATAATCAAAATTTATCATATCCGCTGATAACAGAGATAATATTTGCGTATTTTTTTTGAAAGAAGTTGTACATTAAGTATTTCGGATGCCTCTGCGATATCTCTGATGCTGCCATCTTTGAACAGAATGTCTATGTGGTCGTCGTTCACATCATACATATCCTTCTGTATCGTACTCACGCTGTAGAGATAATTTAAATCACAGTAGGGTACCTTGGTGGCAGCCGAAAGGGTATTGAGCAACAGACTTATTCTTTCTTCAGAAAACGGAGTGTCGCTCACTTCCACTTTGAAAGGAATGCGGTATACGAGGTCGGCAGCCAGCATACTCAGCACGGTATCATCGCAGTGAGCCCATTCCTTGATAGCGCACCACACATCGCTGTCATCCAACATGCTGAAGTATCTCATTGCGTCAGGATCCGTTTCAAAACTGTGACGGTCTACCTCTCTTCCAAGAAAAAACATCAGGGCTGGAGGCGCAAAGAGTTTCACACCATTTGAAAGCAGATATTTAGCGCGATGAAGAGTATTTACCAGTACCTTTTCCATTGCCACGGTAGTCTTGTGCAGATAGACCTGCCAATACATCAACCTGCGGGTAGTGAGGTAGTTCTCGATAGAATAGATACCTTTCGACTCTACTATCAGGCGGTCGTCTACTACATTTAGCATCTTTATGATGCGTGCACTGCCTATATTACCCTCAGTCACTCCGGTAAAGAAACTGTCACGTCTGAGATAATCCAGACGGTCCATATCAAGTTGGCTGCTTATGAGTTGATGCAGGAATTTTTTATGATATTGGTCTTTAAAAATGCTGAGTGCCAACGACAACCGACCATCCAACTGCCTGTTCATCTGTTCCATTATCAGCAACGAGATATCCTCATGGCTGATATCCGTTATCAGTGTATGTTCCAGTACGTGTGAGAAAGGTCCGTGTCCAACGTCGTGCAGCAAAATGGCTGCCTCCACAGCCTCCTCTTCCTCGGGAGTGATGTCTATTCCTTTCTGTTGAAGCGATAGTATGGCCTCGCTCATCAGATAGTATGCTCCCAAAGAATGTTGGAAACGTGTATGCTGTGCTCCTGGATAAACCACAGAAGCCATACCCACCTGCTTGATGCGCGTGAGACGCTGAAACACCGGCATTGACATAATATCCAGCAACAGGCCACGTGGCACCTTTATAAAACCGAATACGGGGTCGTTAATTATCTTATGGTCTTTCATACGCAGAAAACACATCAACCTTTCAACGCGCCGAGTTCGATGCTCATCTGCTTCTGCACCTGCTCTGCAGCAACACCCGCAGCCTCGGCGAAATCGGTTCCTTTAGAAGCGTAAATTATGGCACGTGAGGAGTTAACCAGCAGACCACAGTCCTTGGTCATACCATACTTGCATACCTCATGCAAGTCCCCCCCCTGAGCACCCACGCCTGGAACCAATAGGAAATTGTGGGGTGCATGTCGGCGTATGTCGGCAAATCGGCTGCCTTGAGTGGCGCCAACCACATACATCATATTATTCACATCACCCCACTCCTGCGAACGGTCTATAACTCTTTCAAACAGTTTCACGCCCTTACCATCGGTAAAATGTTGGAAGTCTTCCGATCCTTTGTTGCTGGTCAGGGCCAGTAGTATTACCCATTTGTCCTTGTATTCCAAGAAGGGGAGCACACTGTCGGCACCCATGTATGGTGCCACTGTGAGTGCATCCACATCGTACTGTTCGAAGAATGTACGTGCATACATAGTAGAAGTGTTGCCTATGTCACCACGCTTAGCATCGGCTATGAGAAAATGGTTGGGATAGTATTTTTTTATGTAGTGCACAGTATGCTCAAACGCCTCTATGCCTTTCACGCCGTGACATTCATAGAATGCCAGATTGGGTTTGTATGCCACACAATATGCGGCTGTGGCATCTATGATAGATTTGTTGAACTGAAATATGGGGTCATCGGTAGACTCTGTGAGATGTTGTGGCATCTTGTTTACATCAGGGTCGAGTCCCACGCAAAGAAAACTTTTCTTTTCAAATATTTGCTTGATAAGTTGACTGCGGTTCATACGGTTGTGGTTTAAAGTTCACTTTCTTTCATTCTTTCAGCATTCTCGGCTACTATCAGAGCATCAATCATTGCCTGAATATCACCGCCCAAAAAGCCCTGAAGGTCATGGGTGGTATAACCTATACGGTGGTCTGTCACCCTGCCCTGGGGGAAATTGTATGTACGTATCTTTGCACTGCGGTCGCCTGTCGACACAAGTGTCTTCCTGCGATTTGCTATATCGTCAATATATTTTTGGTGCTCCTTGTCGTATATGAATGTGCGGAGTCTTGACAATGCCCTCTCTTTGTTCTTGGGTTGGTCACGTGTCTCTGTACATTCTATCAATATCTCCTCCACTTCTCCTGTATTGGGATTTTTCCAGGGATACCTCAGACGTACGCCCGACTCTACCTTGTTCACATTCTGTCCACCGGCACCACTACTCCTAAAGGTGTCCCACTTTATGTCACCCTCATTTATAGTCACCTCAAACTTGTCTGCCTCTGGCAGCACTGCCACTGTGGCAGCGCTGGTATGCATTCTGCCTTGAGTCTCAGTGGCGGGTACACGCTGCACACGGTGTACACCCGATTCGTACTTCAACGTGCCGTATACACTGTCGCCGGTCACTGCAAAGTCTATCTCCTTAAATCCGCCTACGGCACCCTCGCTCACACTCGTCACAGAGAGGCTCCACCCCTTAGAATCGCAGAATTTCTTGTACATAGAAAAAAGGTCGCCGGCAAAGAGTGCTGCCTCATCGCCACCTGTTCCAGCCCTGATTTCCATCTGAACATTTTTCGCATCTTCGGGATCTTTGGGTATGAGCAACAATTTTATCTCTTCCTCCAGTTGAGGGAGCAGTTGTTCGTTCTCACTCAGGTCTTCGCGTGCCAATTCCTTCATTTCAGCGTCAGTCTCGTTGGCTATGATATCCTTAGCATCGCGAATGCTGTCTAAACAGGAAATGTATTTGTGCCTGACACTCATCAGTCCATCGAGTTCCTTATATTCACGTGTCAACTTCACGTATCTCTCCTGGTTGGATATTACCGAGGGGTCTGTTATCAGGGTTGATATCTCTTCAAAGCGTGATACCAGTCCGTTGAGTTTCTCCAATATGTGATTGCTGTCTGCCATTGTAAGTATGTTTTATTCGTAGTGGAACGTACCGAATTCACTTTCTATCTTCAGTGCCCGTTTCCCACTCTCTATATGCCCTATCACTTGGGCATCGACACCGAAATCCTTACTTATATCTATAATACCCTGTGCATATTCCGGCTGTACGTATATCTCCATACGATGTCCCATATTGAACACCTTGTACATCTCTTGCCAGGATGTGTTGCTGCTGTCGTGTATCAACTTGAAAAGAGGCGGCAGGGGGAAGAGGTTGTCTTTCACCACGTAGCATCCATCATGCACAAAATGAAGCACTTTGGTTTGTGCTCCACCAGTACAGTGTACCATTCCGTGAATGACGGAGCGCATCTCGTCGAGTATCTTCTTTATAATAGGTGCGTATGTACGTGTAGGCGACAACACTAACCTGCCTGCATCGAGTGGCGTTCCTTCCACCTTGTCGGTGAGTCGCATCTTCCCTGTATATACCAGATCCTCTGGCAAGGCATGGTCATAACTCTCTGGAAACATCTCGCTGAGATATTTATCAAATACGTCGTGCCTGGCGCTGGTCAGTCCGTTACTGCCCATACCACCATTGTAGCGTGTTTCATATTTTGCCTGTCCGCATGATGACAGTCCCACAATCACGTCGCCCGGTCGTATGTTGGCATTGTCTATCACCTCGTCTCTTCTCATTCTGCATGTTACTGTAGAATCGACTATTATGGTTCTCACTAGGTCGCCTACGTCTGCTGTCTCGCCGCCTGTTGGCCAGATGCCTACACCCATGTCGCGCATCTGAGAGAGCAGTTCGTCAGTTCCTTGTATTATAGCACTTATCACCTCACCGGGCACAAGGAGTTTGTTACGTCCTATGGTGCTGGAAACGAGGATGTTGTCTACTGCTCCCACGCAGAGCAAGTCGTCCGTATTCATTACGATGGCATCCTGTGCAATGTCTCGCCATACGCTTAGGTCGCCTGTAGTCTTCCAGTACATGTATGCCAGTGAGGATTTCGTTCCTGCACCATCGGCATGCATGATATTGCAATACTCTGGATCGCCCCCAAGGATGTCGGGTATTATCTTGCAGAAAGCCTTGGGATACAATCCCTTGTCTATTTTTGAGATGGCGGCATGCACATCCTCCTTCGCGGCACTAACTCCGCGCAACATATATCGATTTGTATTCATACTCAATATTCGTTATATATTCACTCATTCCAGAATTTCCAACTGGCAAATGCTTGCAGAAGTAGCATCTCCAATCCATTCTTCACTGTGGCACCATGTTCCTGTCCCTTCCTCATAAATAGGGTTTGATCGGGATTGTACAGAAGGTCGTAGAGCAAGTGTCCCTCTCCGATCTCTTCGTAGGGTATGTTTGGGCAGTCGTCTGTTTTGGGAAACATGCCACAAGGCGTACAGTTGACTATAACCTTATATTCCGACATGATGTCAGGTGTCAGTTCTCCATATTCTATGGCTTGTTCACTTTTCGTCCTGCTAACGAACAGGGTCTCTATGCCAAGTGATTTCAGTCCATAGTTTACTGCCTTTGATGCTCCGCCGGTACCCAGTATCAGGGCTTTACGGTGCTGTTTGTCGAGCAATGGTTCTATGCTTTGTGTGAACCCTATGACATCACTGTTGTAACCCTTGAGTTGTATCTTGTTGCCCTTGCGTAAAATCTTGACCACATTGACGGCACCTATTGCCTGTGCTTCGGGCGTGATAGAGTCTAGGTATGGCAGTATCTTCTCCTTGTAAGGAATAGTCACGTTGAGTCCTTTCAACTCATGGTTTGTCGCTATCACTTCGATAAGGTTTTCTATTGCAGGTATCTCATAGTTTTCGTATACAGCATCAAGTCCTTCGTTGGAAAATTTTTCGTTGAAATAACTGATAGAAAAAGAGTGTCCCAATGGGTAACCTATTAGCCCGTACTTGTCCATAGTGTCTTATTCTTTTGTAGCAGTGAGTAATGTACAGATACCGGATGAGTATCTTTTGAAATGTGCATCTACATAGCCTATTTTCCTGAGCACCTCCACCATCTCTTCTCCTTGGGGAAATGCCTGTATGGTGTTGGTGAGGTAGGTGTATGCACTTTTGTCTTTAGATATGAGTTTGCCATACAGAGGCAATATGGTATGTGAGTAAAGCCAGAAGAGTTGGCGCATAGGGAAATGCACGGGGTGTGTCAGTTCCAGTATACACAGTCTACCGCCAGGTTTCAATACACGATACATCTCTTTCAGACCCTTTTCCAGGTCGGGAAAGTTGCGTATGCCAAAGGTCGCTGTCACTGCATCATACTTGTTGTCAGGTAGAGAGAGAGCCATGCAGTCTTCCCTACAGAATTCTATCACCGTCTGCATACCTTGGCTGCTCACTTTCTCGCGTCCGGCTTCCATCATGCCCTCGGATATGTCGACAGCATCAATGTGGGTAGGACGTAGGTGCTTAGCCATCAATATGGCAAAATCGCCTGTGCCTGTGGCCACGTCGAGTATTGTCTTGGGGGCGTATTCCGACAGGTGACTTACAGCCTTCTTTCGCCAATAACGGTCAATGTTCCACGACAAGTGATGATTCAGCTTATCGTAACTTGGAGCAATAGTGTCAAACATCTGCTCCACCTGTTGCCCTTTACTGCCTTCTTTTTTGTAAGGTTTAATATTTTCCTGTCGGTACATCCCCGCTTATTTTATCTCTTTCAGGTATTTTTCGATGTTTGTCTTGATACGTTCGTTCAAATCGGTAGCCGATGAAGCCTTCGTAAATGTCTCGCCTGTGATATGCTCATACAGTTCTATATACCTCTCGCTCACGCTTTCAGCATATTCATCTGTTATTTCGGGCAGTTGTTGTCCTGGTTCATTCATGAAATTGTGGTCTATGAGCCACTGACGCACAAATTCTTTCGACAGTTGTCTTTGTGGCAATCCTTTTTCAAACTTCTCCTCATATCCATCGGCATAGAAGTATCTGCTGCTATCGGGAGTATGTATTTCATCGATTAGGTATATCTTGCCGTCGCGTTTGCCGAATTCATATTTTGTGTCAACCAGTATCAGACCTTGTTTGGCTGCCATTTCCTGTCCTCTGGCGAAGAGTTTACGAGTATAGTCTTCGACAATAGCATAGTCGTCAGCGCTCATCAGTCCCTGTGCTATTATCTCTTCCTTGGATATATTGAGGTCGTGTCCTTCATCCGCTTTTGTGGTAGGTGTGATAATGGGTTGAGGGAAGCGTTCGTTTTCTCGCATTCCTTCGGGCAATGTCACGCCACACAACTCCCTGCAACCGTCCTTATACGTCCTCCATGCGCTTCCTGTGAGAATGCCTCTTATAATCATTTCCACACGGAAACCTTCGCACTTCAGTCCCACGGTGACCATGGGGTCAGGGGTGGCCAACTTCCAGTTGGGACATATGTCGGCGGTGTTGTCGAGGAACTTCGCTGCTATTTGGTTGAGTACCTGTCCTTTGAATGGTATGCCTTTGGGCAGCACCACGTCAAATGCTGAGATACGGTCGGTGGCAACCATGGCTATGAGATCGTCGTTAATGGTATACACGTCTCTTACTTTGCCATGATAAACATTTGTCTGACCTTCAAAGTGAAAGTCTGTCTTTGTCAGTGCATTCATCTTTTTACACAAGTTTATGATTGTTTGTTTGCATCTGCACGTTCGTAGGCGTGTACGATGCGGGTTACTAATTTATGTCTCACTATGTCTTTCTCGCTCATCTCGACAAAGGCTATTCCGTCAACCCCCTTGAGTATCTTAAAAGCCTCACGTAATCCTGACTGCTGACCGTGTGGCAAGTCGAGTTGTGTCAGGTCGCCTGTAATGAGCATCTTAGTATTCCATCCCATCCTGGTGAGAAACATCCTTATCTGTGCCGGAGTGGTGTTTTGAGCCTCATCGAGTATCACCACGGCATCATTCAATGTGCGACCGCGCATAAATGCCAGGGGGGCAATCTGTATGATGTGCTTTTCCATCATGTCTTGCAGTTTTGCCACTGGCAACAAGTCTTCGAGTGCGTCATACAGGGGCTGAAGATAAGGGTCTATCTTATCTTTCATATCGCCTGGGAGAAAACCCAACTTCTCGCCTGCCTCGACTGCGGGCCTGCTCAGAATGATTTTCTTAACTTGTTTCTCTTTGAGAGCTTTGACAGCAAGGGCTATGCTGAGGTAAGTCTTGCCGGTACCTGCCGGACCGATGGCGAAAATCATGTCTTTGGTGGCAAAGGCATCAATCAGCAACTGCTGATTTTCGCTCCTGCTCTTTATGGGGCGGCCCGACTGGCTGTATACTATGACATTGGTAGCAGACTCAGACTGAGTTTTCTCTCCGTTGACAATACGAAGCAGATCTTCAGTATCGAGTCTGTTGAAATGATAAAGATGCTCTCTAAGGCGGGATATATGCTTCTCAAAGACATTGAGGTCTTCTTCATCGCCAAGCACTTTCAGCACATTGCCGCGGGCTACAATACGGAGTTTGGGAAACAGCGACTTGAGTATCTGCAAATGCGCATTTCCCACCCCATAGAAAACCACGGGATCAATGTCTTCCAAAACAATATGTTTTTCTATCAAAAGCCAAGAGTTTAAAATTCAGTGCAAAAATACAAAAAGGTTTCGACATTCCAACACTTTTTGGTATCTTTGTGGCCGATTAAGACGCTTATTTGAATGACGGTCTCTAAAAACGATTTTCTGAAGTGGTTTGCTATTACCGTTCTGGTGCTGGCTATCATACGTCTCATATTCCCATCAATAGCCGATGACAGGGTAGGTGAGGACGTGTCGATACCTGCTGCCGATGATGTAATAAATTCTGGCAGTGCAATGGCAACTGACACTTTGTTGCAGCCCAACGACTCATCCAAGCATACCGTGGATTCTACCAAAATGGTCAATATGACAAGCACCGTACAGTCATTATTCTTCGATGCCGATGGAAATGAAGTGTATAGGCGTATTAAGGGGGTGCACGATTACAAGGAAACATTCCCCGACAGTAATGACGTGCAACTGGCAGTGGCTACGAAGTATGGCATCTCGCCTGTGGACAACAGGCACGAGTTGCAGAAATATGACAACGAACTGGTTTCTATTGAAGCCTCTCCTTACTTCGATGTGGCGGAACTCAAACGCAGTGTTCCCCTTCTGGTACCCAGGGCTGCATTGTTGCTACACGATATTGGTCGTGCATTCTTCGACAGTCTGCAGGTAAAACGTGTACCGCTGCATAAACTCATCGTGACCAGTGCTTTGCGCACACGCGATGATGTCACTGCTCTCAGGGGGCACAACAAGAATGCCACAGAAAACAGTTGTCACCTGTATGGCACTACTTTCGATATCTGCTATAACAGATACACCACCGTGTCCGACCCCGACGGACCAAAACGCAGGGAGGTTCAGAATGATACTCTGAAGTGGATACTCAGCGA
Source organism: uncultured Prevotella sp. (assembly GCA_946186945.1). Taxonomy (GTDB): domain Bacteria; phylum Bacteroidota; class Bacteroidia; order Bacteroidales; family Bacteroidaceae; genus Prevotella. The sequence goes on along the minus strand of CAMHPC010000007.1, from coordinate 10,329 downwards.
GGTGCTGAGAGATAAGCGTATGGATGAAAGATGTTATATAAAGTATGAAGTGAAACAGGGGTGTTTTCATATCACCACACGGTGACGGTGCCACTCCAATCACTCACTCACTCTTGCTCTCACGCTCCTTTATTATCCCATGCCTGTATGCATAAAGCAACTGGTTTAGCGACTCTACCTGTTTGGATAGTTCACGCCCCTTGTCGGTATCTGCCACAAGCATTCTGTGCGAGGAAAGTTCCACTATCTGAATGGTACTCTTTATATCAGTGCCACGCTCTACGGCATCTGCTGCATTCGTGAATGGTTCATGCTGTACCAATTGCAGACCCCTGCTATGGTAAACCAGGGTGTATCCTGCAATACCCGTTTCGCTGTGATAGGCCTGTGCAAATCCGCCATCTATCACCATCAGTTTTCCATTGGCTTTAATAGGGTTCTCACCATCGTTCACATGTACAGGCACATGGCCATTTATAATATGACGGTTTGGACCAGGCACGCCAAAGGCATCCATAATTCTATCTGCCACCTCTTCTTTATCTCTTAACTTGAAATAGTGTCCTTTCTCCTCATTATGGGTTTCTTTATCTGGTATAAAATACCTTTCGAAGGTAGCCATTTTAGATTTGTCAAAGAGTGAAGAGTCTTTTCCGCACCACAGATACATAAAATAGTCCTTGGCATAATCACGTTCAGCAGGGTCGGAGTCGGGTTGAAAGGCACTTCGTATGAGCATGCCGGTTTTATGCAATAGCATTTTTCCGCTATACTTGTATCCACCATACAGACTAACCTCTTTCAATGTACCATCTTCGTTCAATGGTACAGATGCATGATACAACAGGTTATTGTTGGTGATATTGTAGAGACAACCATGACTCAGCAACAGCCGTATGTGTCTTGTCAGTTTTTCACTAATGACAAACGAGTGGCACAACTTGTTTATAAGTGTTGCCTCTTCGCTGATAAGTTGCTCGGGGTGAGAAGGGTCGATGGTAGGGAAGACATTGCTTGACAACTGGTATTCTTTACCTTCGAGGCGAATCGTTCCCTTCTTGTAGTCAATATTATGCAGTACCAAACGGTCATCCATATTCCACTCGGGATGCTTCATGATAAGTTGAGACTCCATCTTGAACTGGATGATTGAGATGGCCTTGTGCATCTGTGCTGTAAGTCTTCTGACCTTTTCATCCATCTCCTTGTTTCCATTGTCGCGTGGTATGAATTCCGTGCATGGGTCGTCCTTGTAGTATTCCATTGCGAATGTTGCAAGTGGCAGCAGGTTTATGCCGTATCCTTCTTCCAAGGAAGCCAGATTGGAGTATCTCAATCCTATTCTGACCACATTGCATACACATGCAGCATTTCCCGCATGTGCCCCCATCCACAGTATATCGTGGTTGCCCCACTGTATATCCCAGTTGTGATAGTGCTGCAGCGTATCTAGTATGAGGTGTGCTCCAGCCCCTCTGTCATAAACATCGCCCAGTATGTGCAATTGGTCTATTGCAAGTCTGTGTATCACGTCTGCTATGGTGATAATGAAATCATCTGCCCTGTTGGTGCTTATTATGCTGTGTATGATGGCATTGATATATGCAGCCTTGTTGGCATCGTCGGTACGTTCGTGCAACAGTTCCTGTATGATATAGCTAAATTCAGAAGGAAGGCTTTTGCGTACTTTCGAACGTGTATATTTGCTCGATACATCGCGACATACGCGTATGAGTTTATGCAGGGTGATATGATACCAATCGGTAATGTCGGGTTCGGTAGATTTGATCTGCTTCAACTTCATTTCCGGGTAGTAGATAAGAGTACATAGTTCCTTCTTCTCTACCTCCCTCAACTCATTGCCAAACAGTTCGTTGACCTTACGCTTTATATTACCCGAGGCATTGCGCAACACATGCTGAAAGGCATCATACTCTCCGTGCAGGTCGGCAAGAAAATGTTCAGTCCCCTTAGGCAGATTGAGAATGGCTTGCAGGTTTATTATTTCCGTGCTGGCATCTGCTATTGTGGGAAATGATTGTGAGAGCAGTTCCAGATATCGTAGTTCTTGTTCGTTGAAGTCTTTCATGGTATTGTATGTACTTATCTTTTTATTGTCATTATCACCTTACGTATGGACTCCGTACCAGAGTCGTTGAGAGGTGCCAGTGGCATATAGCCCCATTCCAAAAGGAAAAACTCGTGAAGTATTTGGATAATTCGCCTCGTAAACTGCTGTATGCCAAGTGCTTTGAGTAGATCTGCAAACCTTATCTCATCTATGTCAGACGTCCTCATCTTCTCATAGAGTGTAGACAAATGTGAGACGCTGATACTGCCATCATTCACCAAATACTTAGTGTTGATGATTTGTATACACAACTCACGTATGGTTTCCTCACTTGACTTGATACGGTTGTTTAGAATATTGTATATGTATTTGTTGCCCTGTATCAGTTCGCTGTCGCTTAGAGGGGCACTCGACCTGCTGCGTTTTAATGGGTAGCGCTCTATAGCATCGGTGTCTACCATTTTTAAAGTAAGTTGATTGTTCTGGACACCTCTTTCTATTATGTCCAGGCACAAAAGGTCTGATGCCAGCAGGCTGATACGCTGATAGGCGGTAGGGGTGATGTTGCGAAGGTTGAGAATGGCTTCTCCACTAAGTTGACCGCGTCGACCTCCCACACTTATACCAGAACGCAAAAGGCTGCTGAAGGCTTCGAATTCATTGATACCAATAAAATGAAGAGTATTGCTGTCTATCACCTTTTGATATAATTCAGAGTATGTCTTCGAGCCGGAATCCGTTTCTGTCTCAGAAGAAACAATATCTATTTTTCTGTTCCATCCCAATTTCTTCAACTGTTCTCTTTCACGTGCATCGTCAGCCATGATAGCGTTTGTACATCTTACCATTTGCTTCTGATAAAGCAAAATCCTTGGCAATTTGCTCCAAAAACGTGTATTTATCACATTTCCATTAAGTTGGCCGTGAGGGGAGTACACCGTCAGAAAATCCCTATCCAGACACCATTTATGAACTTTAGATGTGATAAAACTCCATGCACCGTGCAAATGAACGATATCAGGCACAAATGAGTATAGAATACTGAGAAATCGCCTTTGAAGTGTGTAAATATTGTATGGCTTGGTGCCGTTGCCGTTGATATATCGTATTTCACTTTCACCTTCTTTTTGAGGCAACTGATTGGCCACGACAATACACATCTCAATCTTGCCTTTGTTGGCAGACTTTATATCTAACAATTTCTCAATGGTATCACCATTCTGTATTGTCGCGGTTATGTAGTGTAGTATCTTCAAAACTAACTGTTGCTTTTTTGTTGACTGCAAAGTAAGCAAAAAAAAACTACCTGAACAAACATTTTCTCAATTATAATTGCTAAGTTTGTACGCGCAATCATTACTGTTATGAAAAAAGCATTATACATATATTTGTTTCTATTCTGTTTCATCAATGATATTTCAGCCCAAAAATACAAATGGAATGCCCAGTATCAGGCATACATCGATGAATATCGCGAGTTGGCTATAGAACAGATGTTGAAATATCATATACCTGCAAGCATTACCTTGGCCCAGGGATTGCTTGAAAGCGGTGCTGGTCGCAGTAAGTTGGCTAAGTATGGCAACAACCACTTCGGCATCAAGTGTCACGACTGGACAGGAAAGACGATGTACAAGGATGATGATCTGAACAACGAATGTTTTCGTGTGTATGACAACGCTTATGAAAGTTTTGAAGACCACTCTAAGTTCTTGGCACGACATAAACGATATGCATCGCTCTTCTCACTGAAGACAACCGACTACAAAGGGTGGGCCCGTGGACTTAAGTCCGCAGGGTATGCCACAAGTCCTGTGTACGCCCAATCCTTAATCAATCTTATTGAGACATACAATCTATATCAGTATGACAAGGCAAAGCACTATGACCAATTTATATTATCTAAGTCTGGACATACCGCGCAACCTCTGCACCCCATATATAAGTATAACAAGAATTATTATTTGAAGGCACGAGAAGGTGACACTTACGAGTCCATAGGCAAGGAGGTTGGAATAAGGGGAAAGAAGTTGGCGAAATATAATGAGAATGATTATAAAGCAAGACTGCACGAGGGTGATATCGTGTATCTGAAGAAGAAGCGCAAGAAGGCTGACAAGGAATTCAAACAACACCTTCACATAGTACAACCAGGAGAGAGTATGTACGAAATATCTCAAATCTATGGCATTCGTCTGAAATATCTATACCGTATAAATAATTTGCCGGCTGACTACAGACCACGTGTAGGTGATGCATTAAAAGTTCGTCGATAATAGTGGTATTAAATCAATCGCTCATGCATACAGCCTGTATACATGAGCGATTGATGTTTTGTTTTTCAAAGGGCATCGTCTTCCGGTCTTTCTATGAAGCGTTTGGCATGTTTGATACTTTTACCCTTTACTGCATATCTCAGTTGCTTTCTCCTCTCATAGTCCTCGCGGTGACGTTCCAGATAATTGTCTGCCATTATTTGAATCTGCTAAATATGGCTGTCAGTTGCAAGGGCGTATCACCACCTTCAAGTTTAGTACTGCTCATCTCTAGATCGTGTGTCATGCTGATGAGAACCTTGCTCGTTGTAGAACCGTTGGTTATAGTACGGAAATTTGCTGAAACGGGTATCAGCAACACCTTGTTCCAATTGGGGTGATTGGCCTCCCACGATGCATCAGACTTCATACCTTTCACCCGCGTTCTATGCATCTTGTCAATCAGAGTGCTTATATTATCGAAAGAGTATGTATTGGCAGTGCTCGACATACTTGTATAGAAAGTACTTTTTGTATCGGGCAACTGATTCTTCTCAAAGAAGTTAGACAAACTGTCTTTTTCCAAAAGTAGCACATATTTAGTGGGCTGAAGAGTCCATTCGTCTGAAGAGGTGCTATTGATTCTGTTGAGAACCAACTTGGCACCGCTGAGAGAATCTTTCGGATGACTCCCCATAATCTGCTCTACAGGCAGGGTGATCTCAGTAAATATACCGGCAGGGCTCTTGAGATAAGTACATGTGTTATCTTCTACGAGTGATTGTATAGAGGTATCATCATAACTGATGCTCGTAGTCTGTAGCACCTCTTCTGAACCAGAGAAAATGGTATAATCATCCATTATTCCATCCCCGTCGGTATCATTGTCATTTTCATTTGCGTACCTCCTGTAGAAAATATTTATCTGGGGAGAGGATATGTAAGCCATATTGCCCAATCCACCGGCATATTCGAAGTAGAGTCCAGGCATAACATTTTTCAGGAATGTGATGTTGCTTGCAAAGTATTCCGGATGGTCGTAATACATACGCATGATGTATGTACCGATATTATTGTATGTCACTCCATTCTTGTCGGTGTATGGTCCGTTAAGTTTTATGCATACATTCTCCAGATATCCCTTTGCGTCACGTTCCTCACCGTCGGCATAGTTTACAAGCGTATACATCTGACTTTGATGTATTCCATCACTGCGAATGTATCCAGAATCGAAGATATTGAAGTTTGACAAATATCTCTTGTCTTCGGTCATGGGGCGATCCAATTCGTGAACGTTCATCTTCATCAGGGCGCTGGCATCACCATAGTGTCCTTTTATAAAAAGCCTTACCTCGCAAGAGTCGGCAATAATGTCTCCATTCTCATCCCTGCTGGCTATCTCGTCCAGGGCTTCGTCAAACTGACCTGCTTCCAGAACGGCAAACTGAGACATGAAACTGCTTGTGACATAACTGCCCGACTCAGGGTCTTTCACCTTGCCTATGTATCCCGTGCTGCTGCGAGCCCACACTGCACCCGAAGAAACAGAACGGGATGTCACATTGAAAGTGGCATCTGTCACCTCCAGTTTATCTGCACCTTCATCCAGACTGACACCAATGATACCTGTACTCTCATCGCAAGAAGAGAGTGTAAAAAGTATTATGGTTACAACAAAAATTATGTGTTTCATTTCACAATAAACTGTTCGTAAAAAGCCTTGTAGGAAGTTGTGGCCTCTTCTTCGGCTTGGAATGGCAGTACCGGTATGCTGCGCTGCTGGGCACGAGACACCAACTCACCGTTAACCTCCTCACTGCCCACGATGATACCATCGCTATAGTCTATGGCCAACTTGCCTAATTCCAGGAAATTGAAATCATCATTGTAATTATCAAGCAGTTCCTTCTTTACATCGCGAAATTCCAGACACTGTTTGAAGTTTCGGCCAAACTCATTGTTTATCTGTTTGTCAAACAATGTGGTTATCACCTTGGTGTTAGCAAAAGAAGGCTCGTCCTGATATGCCGACTTTATGTAAAGTGGGATGACGGCACTCATCCATCCCTGGCAGTGAATGATATCGGGTGCCCAACGCAGTTTCTTGACCGTTTCCAATACACCTCTGGCAAAGAAGATGGCACGCTCGCCATTATCAGGATAGTCGTCACCCGCTTCTTCCTCTATGCTGCGCTTCATGAAATAATCATCGCTGTCAATAAAGTAGACGGTGATGCGAGAAACCGGCATTGATGCAACTTTAATGATGAGAGGATGGTCCGTGTCATCTATTATGAGATTCATACCAGAGAGACGCTGAACGGGATGTAACTGGTATCTACGTTCGTTGATGTTACTCCATTTGGGCATGAATGTACGTATTTCATAACCCTTCTCCTGCATATACTGTGGGAGGGTCTTACCCAAAAGAGACATTGGAGTATCTGCTGTATAAGGTGATATCTCCTGATTTATAAATAGAATTTTGCTGGCCATCTTAAATGATTTACATTCACTTTTAGGCTGCAAAGTTACAAAAAAATATAGATTAAACCATGCCATTTATAATTATTTAGGTAAAATGAGGCTCGGAAACAATACATTTTTGCAATTATTCTTTTTATTTTCGGAAAAAAGTTGTTATTTTGCACCCCGTTAACGATATGTTTTTATTGAAAGGATGAAAGTTTTTGAAAAGATTGTTGATCTCCAGAATGTCCTTTTTCTCGACAGGAAGTGCGGCAAGTCTGTAGGTTTTGTTCCCACGATGGGTGCTCTTCATGAGGGTCATGCCTCATTGGTCATATCTTCCATAAAAGAGAATGATATCACTGTAGTATCTGTCTTTGTCAATCCCAATCAGTTCAACGATAAAACAGATCTGAAGAATTATCCACGTACATTGGACAAGGATTGTCTTCTTTTGGAAAAGATCGGTGCCGATTATGTCTTTGCACCGTCTGTAGAAGAAATGTATCCCACACCCGACAACAGGTCCTTTGAATACCCTCCCGTGTCTACCGTTATGGAGGGTGCACACAGGCCAGGTCATTTCAATGGCGTGTGTCAGGTAGTCAGCCGACTGTTTTACATCTGTCGTCCCGACAGAGCCTATTTCGGTGAAAAAGACTGGCAACAGATTGCCGTCATCAAGGCTATGGTCAGGCACTTGGCTATATCTGTTCAGATAGTGGAGTGTCCTATCGTCAGAGAAGACGATGGATTGGCAAAAAGCAGTAGAAACACACTGTTGTCCAAAGCAGAGAGAGCCATCGCTCCTGCTATCTATTCTGCCTTAGTTCAAAGTGTAAAATTTGCCACTACCCATACAGTAGCGGAAACTCATGATTTTGTGGTAGATGAGATAAACAAAGTCGATGGGCTGGATGTAGAGTATTTCTCGATTGTTGACGGAGACAGCCTGCTGGACGTGAATGACTGGAACGATGCTTCGCACGTGGTGGGATGTATCACCGTGTATTGCGGAGAAAAGCCTATTCGATTGATAGACCATATAAAGTACAAGTAGACAGCCATGATGATAGAAGTTTTAAAATCTAAGATACATTGTGTTGAGGTCACCGAAGCCAACTTGAAGTATATGGGCAGTATCACCATAGACGAAGATCTGATGGATGCTGCCGATATGATTGCTGGCGAGAAAGTAGAAATCGTAAACAACAATAATGGCGAACGACTTGAGACTTATATTATCAAGGGTGAACGTGGCTCTGGTTGTATATGCCTGAATGGTGCTGCTGCAAGGAAGTGTGAAGTGGGCGACACCATCATAATAATATCCTATGCCATCATGGACTTTGAAGAGGCCAAGAACTTCAAACCCACTGTTATCTTCCCAAAGAACAACAAGGTTTAGTACGACTGAAAAAATAGGGGAGGGGTTCTCAATTTATCGAGAACCCCTCCCTTGCTTTATAGAAATAGTCTTTCTTACTCTATCACTACCAGCGGAGTGTCTTCCATGACACTTGCGCCTTGTTGTACCAGAATGGCAGTTACCTTACCCGACTTCTCGGCTTCCAGGTTGTTTGCCATCTTCATAGCCTCGAGAACCACGAGTGTGTCACCAGCCTTCACCTCGTCGCCCACAGCGACACAGATTTCAATTACCACACCTGGCAGTGGTGCCTTGAGAGCATTGCCAGTGTTGACGGTAGCGGGTGATGCAGAAGCAGCGGGAGCAGCAGAAGAAGAAGAAGCCTCCTGGGGTCTCACTACCACCTTCTTCTTCTCTGGTTCCGGTTCCTTTTCCATTTCTACTTGATAGGTCTCACCGTTGACATCAACAGTTGCCACATTGTCTACTATATCACCGATGGCAACTTCATACTTTGTTCCGTTAATAGTATATTTGTATGTTTTCATTTATTCTATACTGTTATGTTATAATACTATCAGGGGTGAAGAGTCATGGTTAGCGCATGACCATTCCACTGAGTGGGATGCGCTTGTATGGTAATGATGCCAGACTCCTTGTCGTGTACATTATTCCCCTTAAACTCATGCAGTGCCAGTGCAATGGCAGCATACACCTCATTGTTTACTTTTGCCATAACATGTCTTGTTGGTGTTACATAGGTATGTTGCCGTGCTTCTTGGCAGGGAGAGAATCACGCTTGGTGGCCAACTGTGCCAAGGCTCTGCAGATACGGAAACGAGTATTACGAGGTTCAATCACATCGTCTATATAACCGTACTTAGCAGCCTGATACGGATTCGCAAACAATTCGCTATATTCCTCTTCTTTCTCAGCGATGAATGCTTTCGCATCTTCACCTGCCTCTTTCTTCATCTTGGCCTCCTTAGCATAGAGCACAGCCACGGCACCAGAGGCACCCATCACAGCAATCTCAGCATTTGGCCATGCATAGTTGAGGTCGGTATGCAACTGTTTGCATCCCATCACGATATGACTGCCACCATAACTCTTACGAAGAGTGATAGTCACCTTTGGTACGGTAGCTTCACCGTATGCATAGAGCAGTTGTGCGCCATGCAGTATGACAGCATTATACTCCTGGCCTGTACCGGGCAAGAAACCGGGAACGTCAACCAGGCTGACTATAGGTATATTGAATGCATCGCAGAAACGAACGAAGCGAGCACCTTTTCGGCTGGCATTAACATCGAGCACTCCAGCATAGCATGAGGGCTGGTTTGCGACGATACCCACACTCTGTCCGTTGAAACGAGCGAAACCAACTATAATGTTCTTGGCAAACTTAGGTTGCACCTCAAAGAACTCACCATTGTCGGTAATGGCAGAGATAACCTTGTACATGTCGTAAGCCTTGTTGGGGTCGTCGGGCAGTATCTCGTTCAGAGAATCTTCCATACGGTCTATTGGGTCGTTGCACTCCTTGCGAGGAGCCTCTTCCATATTGTTGGAAGGTATGTAACTCAACAGGGTCTTAATCATCTCAAGGGCTTCCTCCTCAGTGGCAGCAGTGAAATGTGTCACACCACTCTTTGTGGAGTGCACGCTTGCACCACCGAGATGCTCTTGGTCTATATCCTCACCCGTTACGGTCTTCACCACCTTCGGTCCGGTAAGGAACATGTACGATGTGTTCTCCATCATCAGAGTGAAGTCGGTCAATGCGGGACTGTACACAGCACCGCCGGCGCAGGGACCGAAGATACCACTTATCTGAGGTATGACACCCGATGCAAGAATGTTCCTCTCGAAGATCTCAGCATATCCGCCAAGAGCGTTTATACCCTCCTGTATACGAGCGCCGCCAGAATCGTTGATGCCAATGACGGGAGCACCCATTTTCATACCCATATCCATCACTTTGCATATTTTTTCTGCCATAGTCTCAGACAGCGAGCCTCCGTTTACAGTGAAGTCTTGAGCAAAGATGTATACCAACCTTCCGTCGATGGTGCCGCTTCCTGCTACCACGCCGTCGCCAAGGAATTGTTTCTTCTCCATGCCGAAGTTGGTGCAACGATGCAGTTTGAACATATCAAACTCTT
>CAMHPC010000006.1 GCA_946186945.1 uncultured Prevotella sp. | reverse complement strand
AGGCAGAGGAGATAATGGGCGATGCCAAGGCTCAACTCATAGAACTGAAGTTTGGCTACAAGATAAAGTTATTCTAAGCCTTGCGATATATCGCGACAAGAGGTGGGATTGTATGTTCAATCCCACCTCTTGTAGTATATAGGTATTGAATATTATTTCTGTTCAGCAAGCGAATTATACATTTTGAGCAGCGCCTGCCACAGGTCTTTCTGTTCATAGCGTGACATGATGCTGGGTCGGGCTGCATCTGCCAGTTGGCTACACACCTCAGGGTGAGTCATGAGATATTCCATTTTATCCGTGAGAGCCTTGGCATCGCGCGGAGGGATCACAATACCGTTCTCGCCATCGGTCACTATGTCAGTACATCCGCTGATATCCGTGACGAGCAGTGGCAGCGACAGTGCTCCGGCCTGCATCACCACATTTGGGAAACCCTCGCGATAAGAAGGGAAAGCCAGAGCATCGGCAGCCAGGAGGAAGGGTCTGACATCCGACTGATAGCCCACGAATTTCACAGCCTCATCGTGTTCCAGAAAGTCCTTGTCCTCTTCCGGTATCGGGTCGAGTTCCTGTTCGAAGCGTCCCACCAGTATGACTTTCAATTGTGGGTAGCGGTCTTTCAACGAGCGTGTAGCCTCTGCGAGTTCATGCATCCCCTTATCATGTGCCATTCGTCCGATGAAGACGAATGCGAAGTCATCGGGTTTTAGTCCTATTCTCTCCCTTATTTTGTCACGTGAACCATGTTCTGCCTCTGTAGTCTCCCTTGAGAAATACTGGGTGTCTATACCATTAATATTTCCATAGTGCACCACCTGTAGCGGTTTTTGGGTGATATGTTCCTCTTGGAGTATGCGTTTCACCCCCTCGCCTTCGGGTATCACCTTAGTAGCGAAGCGGCATGTGAGCCGTTCCATATTCTTCAGCAACCAGCGTTTCTTGCCAGTTGCCCCTTTGTATCTCAGCCCTGTGACCAGATAGATACGTGTCTTCACCCCCGCCATCTTGGCAGCAATCATCGAGAGCAGCGACCCTTTTGGCGTATTGGCATGCACCACATCCGGCCGTTCGTTGCGGAATATCCGTCTGAGTTGCCACAGGCATTTCCAGTCGGCACCCAGTGCTATCTCCCTGTGCATAGGCACATCTATTACCCTAATACCCTCGCGTTCAGCCACCTGTTGCAATTGTCCGGTGTCGGCAGCAAGTCCTACCACCTCGAAATACTGGTTAAGAAACTTGAGTTGTCCCTGCATCAGTCCTCCCAGACTGATATCGTGAGTACAAACCCTGATGATTTTCATTTTCTTCGTCATGTCAAGTATTCTGTGTTATATTACTATCATTTGACAGTGGATGTTGATATCTTCTGACCTGTTCCACGAACTCGTCTATCTTGATCATCTCCTTTACTATTTTTATGTTTTGTGGGCAGTGAGGTTCGCACTGTCCGCATCCTATGCAATGTGCCGCCTGTCGCAATCTTGGCACGCTTCTGTCGAGTCCAATGAGGTAGTCGCGTCTGAGTCGGGCATACTCCGGGTCTCGTCTGTCATTGGGCAGTATTCCCTCGTTCAAGCATTTGTTATAATGCACGAACAGTCCGGGTATATCCACGCCGTATGGACACGGCATACAGTATTTGCAGTCATTACACTGAATATTCTCTGTGCCCACCAGTTTTCTCGATAAGTTTTGCAACCACTCCTGTTCCTGCTGAGTGAGGGGTTTCAGAGGGCAGTAACTCAGCAGGTTATCCTTCAGGTGTTCCATGTACGTCATACCGCTGAGCACCGTGAGCACTCCTTCTGGTGTGCCTGCATAGCGGAAAGCCCATGATGCCACGCTTGCCTCAGGGTCGCGTTGTTTGAGTTCCCTTACCATGTGTTGCGGCAGTTTAGCCAACCTGCCTCCAAGGAGCGGCTCCATCACCAATGCCGGGATATTACGTTTCTGCAGTTCTCCGTACAGGTATCTGGCATCGGTATTTCGTTCGTTCATCTCGTTGGCATAGTCCCAGTCCAGGTAGTTGAGTTCGATGAGTGCGAAATCCCACTGGTATTTGTCGTGCTGAGAGAGCAGATAGTCAAACACCTTTATGTCACCGTGATATGAGAAGCCTAAATGGCGTATCTTTCCCTTTTTCCGCTCTTCGAGCAGGAAGTCGAGCATACCGTTTTTCAGGTAGCGACCTTCGAAGGCCTCCATACCGCCTCCCATTCCTATGCCGTGCAGCAGGTAGTAGTCTATGTAGTCTACCTGCAGTTCCTTGAAGGAATTGAGGTACATGGTCATCGACTCCTCCCTACCCCATGTCTCTTCGTTGAAGTTGGATAGTTTTGTAGACACCAGGTACTTGTCTCTTGGATAGCGATGCAGGGCTATACCCGTGCAGTGTTCCGACATGCCTTGACAGTAAGCGGGAGATGTGTCGAAGAAGTTCACTCCATGCTCTATGGCATAGTCTACCAGTCTGTTCACCTGTTCCTGATCTATCTCATCCTTATTCTCACGTGCTGATCCACCGCTTGTCGTAGGCAATCTCATCATGCCATATCCCAGGAGCGACACCTGTTGCTTTGTCTTAGGGTCTGTACGGTATGTCATCTTTCCTGTCGGCGGTTCTTCCATGGAAGTGTATTCTTCACTTATGGCAGTCTCTTGTTTTTTGCCACATGCTGCCATGCCTGCCACAGTCAGGCCTCCCAGTCCCATCATTTGCAGGAACTGTCTGCGATTTATATCTTTCTTTGCCATTGTAATCAGTATTTAAAACATTACACATCCTTGTGCACCTCGTGTCCCACCACATAGATGGCAGGGAAGGGACGCGATGGACAGTGGAATTCGCATGCTCCACATCCTATACATTTGCTTTCATCGATGGACGGTATGGATGGAGCCGTTTCATCATTCGGGTCGGAAGGTATCAACTCTATGGCATTTACCGGGCAGTGTTGCACGCAATTGTCGCATGACACGTGGTCTGTGACAGCCACACAGTTCTTCTTCACGTACAGCGCATGTCCTATCTGTATGGAAGCCTTGTCCGCATGGTCCACAAGTGTTATGGCACCTGTGGGGCACACCTCACCGCATCTGTTGCACTCTGGTCGGCAGTATCCGTGTTCGAAACCCATGACCGGTTGTGAGAAAGTGAGCAGCGAGTCGGAGGGTCTGAGCACATTGGAAGGACACTCCGACACGCAGAGTTGGCAGCCAGTGCAGTGTTTAGCCATATTCTCGGCACTCAGCGAACCAGGTGCAGTAATTGGTGTAGAGCGCTGCGGTATCACCTTGTCCTCTATCACCGCCAGTCCGCCGTCCACCTTTTTCTTCTTCTGCGCCATTGCCCCCATGGCGAGCAATGAAGTGCCGATAAGGAATGAGCGTTTTGAGCGGTCCACGGTCTGTTCACCGTCCTTGTTGTCGGTCGTGGCTTTCACTTTGCTCTTTATACGTAATGGCGAATAGTGAAGAGCATCAAAATCGCACTTGCTGACACAGTTGCCACAGGTCACGCAACGACTGTGATCTACATGTAGCGTAGTATGGTCTATGCACGAAGCCTTACAGTTTCTGGTGCATTTGCCACAGTGCCGACATTTGTCGCCATCTATCTGCACCTTGAAGAGCGAGAAATGTGACAGAGCCCCCAGAACCGTGCCCACTGGGCAAATGGTGTTGCAATAAGTACGTCCGCCACGCCATGCCAATACCGCTATCACTATGAGTGTGACAGCCGCGACTATCATCACAGGAATGCTTCTCACCCATAAACTCGTATGATAGAAAGTATAACTGTCGGCACTCTCCGCTATCTCTGCCAGTGCGTTATTTCCCAGTATCCACAGCGGTTGCAGGAAATTTTGAGCTATGCGCCCATAGTGGGCGTAGGGGTCGAGCAATGCTATGAGCACCCCTGTACCTGCTATCACCGCCACCACCAGCAGCACCAACATCGTCATACGTAGCCAGGTGATGGGTTTAGAGAACGAGTGTCGGTTTTTCTTTCGCTTGCCGTGTATCCAGTCCACCACATCCTGCATCACCCCGAGCGGACATATCACCGAACAGTAGATACGTCCGAAGAGCAGAGTGAGCACAGCGAGCACCACTATCGCCACCACGTTGACTGCCAGCACGGCAGGCACCACCTGCAACTTTGGCAGCCACCCAAACCAATGATGAGCAGTGCCAGTGAAATCCACGAACAAATAGGTAACGGCAAGCATACAGAGCGTGGCCAAACCTATCCTAATTTTTCTCAGCGACATAATTATATCAGTTTTGTTTCTTTACCAAAAGTATACTCAGTTCGTACAGCAGATAAATAGGTGCCGACACCATCAGCAGGGTGAACACATCGCCCGTGGGGGTGATGACGGCAGCCACGATGAGAATTACCACCATGGCATGTCTACGATAGGTGCGCATGGCAGAGCGTGTGAGCAGGTTCATACGCGAGAGCAGTGCACAGAGCACCGGCAGTTCAAATACGATACCCATCACCAGGCACATCATCGTCAGTGTGTCGATATACGACTGCAACGAGAGCAGTGGCACCACCTCCTCACTCACCTGATAAGTGCCGAGGAAGCGCACTGTGAGCGGGAACAGGATGAAGTAGCACACCAGTGTGCCCACGATGAACATCATGTATGCGCTGCCAACAATCGTGCGCACGTGTCGCCGTTCATTCTCATACAGAGCCGGCGAGAGGTAACGTAGGAGTTGATAGATGACATACGGCGAGGCCATGAGCAGTCCTACGTATGCTGCTATACGCAGGTGTGTGACGAACTGTTCTGTGAGCATGGTATTGACCAGCGATAGGCGGAACGGTTCAGCACCGAGCAATCGGTAGGTGAAGAAGTCGGCATGTGTGGGCGCCAGGATGACAGAGAAGAGAGTATCCTTAAAGCAGAAAGCCACCGCAGCACACAATGCAATGCCACCGAGTGTGCGCAGTATCACTCCACGCAATTCATCGAGGTGTTGCCAGAAGGTCTGTACAGTACTCTGTTTACTCATCTGTGATGGCTGCTGCACATTACTTCTCGCTGTTGTCGGTCGTCTTGCTCACCTGAGTCTTGTCACCTTCGCCTTCGGCAACAGTATCGTTCATTCCCTCTTTGAAACTTCTCACACCTCTACCTAATCCTTTCATCATCTCCGGTATTTTCTTGCCACCGAAGAGCAGCAGGATAATGAGTGCGATAAATATTATTTCGGGCAGTCTTAGTCCAAACATAGTTATAAGGTTTTTCCTGCAAATATTATTTTCTATAATTGTTCTATCTCCTTCACGCTGAGCCCGGTATACTTCGCTATATGAGCAGGCGACATATTGTCGGCCTTCATCTTCCGGGCATTGTTCCTGTTGGCATTGGCTTCACCTTCCTCGCGACCGATGGCATAGCGCACCTCAGCCTCGTCTACGAAGGCCTGCTCCACCCGTATGGCATCCCAGAACTTATCGTAGGCATACATCTCGGCATCGGTATACGCAGAGTGCTCCACTATGTCGATAGCCTGTCTCACCTGTGGGTCGGCTAACAATTCGGCGGGCACCTCGCGCGTGCGCTCATCTATCTCCGTCAGATAGCGCAACCAGAGCACTGCCATACGTTTCTCGGCTATGCTCTGTGGTTTGAACTTGGGCAACTCCACGAACACCAGGTTCAGGCCGTCTATCACCTTGTCGGTATGTTCCTCGTGAACCATACGGTAATAATGGTAGAATTCGTCCATAGTGGGTTCAAACACCTCGTTGACCAGACTCAGTGAGTAGACGGGCTGCAAGAGGTGGTACCTGAAGCCCTTGTCCAACTGACGGACGTAGGCCTTTGAGGCATTAAACAACACACGTTGCTTGAAGGCGGTGGTCCACTCCATCTGCATCTCCACGATAAACTGCCTGCCCTTATTGTCCTTGCACCTCACATCGAATATCGAATTCTTCTTCGCTGGGTTTTCAGGCACCATCTCCGGCTCCATGTACTCCACGTCCTCTATCTGCTGACCCTCATCGAGGGGCAGCAGAGCATTGAGCAGACTCTTCACCAACTCCGGATGCTCGCCAAACACCTTTTTGAACGTCAGGTCGGCTTTCGGATCGAGATACTTGCCTTTCGTCATGCGCAGCAATTCATTATTTGTCGCTTCAAAGATAAAACTATTTTATGAATTGGCAAAGAGAAATGCCAAAAAGTTGTTTCACTCCACTTCTGGCAGCCAGAGGTGCCGTGAGATTTCCACATGGCCATTGGGTTTGAAAGCGATACCCTCGCCCTCAAGCATCTGGCGTTGAAGTAGCCACCCCGGAGCAGTTCGACCCACGGCATTAACCACCCTGTGACAAGGCAACCACTTGGCATCGGGAGAGAGGCGAAGGATGCGGCCCACCATACGCGCATGGTCGGGCCAGCCAGCCCATGCGGCAATAGCACCGTAGGTGGTGACCCGTCCACGAGGTATCTGACCAACGATACTCAACACATCATCGCGAAAACGACATGCATCGGTACTGCTCATCTTACGTGCATAATCCTTCATCTGAGTTTTTTCCGCTACGAAAGTAGCACTTTTATTTGTCATATTCCAAAAAAACATGCTATTTTTGTAGACGAAGTATAGTGAGCATTTACTTTATGCCTTGGCATGATGTTTGCTAACAATCATGAAACCTTACTTATTTTTATGAAAGAGATAAAAGACCAAACCTTTGGAGGCGAGAGGCCCCTGTTCGAGTCGCACGACGTGAGACTACAAAACGTGACTATCACCGACGGCGAGTCGGGCATAAAGGAATGCAGCAACATCGAGGCAGACCACTGCCAATTCTACGGCAAATACCCCCTGTGGCATGTGCGGGGCAGCAAGGTGACAAACTGCTATTTTGCCCCGGGCTCACGCTCCGCCATCTGGTATAGTGATGACATGACGATGGAAGACTGCGTGATAGACGGCCCGAAATTCTTCCGTGAGATGCAGCGCCTGAAGATAAAGGATGTGACCATCAATGATGCCGACGAGACATTCTGGAACGTAGATGGTCTGACAATGGAGAACGTGACACTACATGAGGGCAAATACGTGTTTCAGTATGTGAAGAATGTAGAGATACACAATGCCCACATCACCACCAAGGACGCTTTTTGGGAGGTAGAGAATGTGACGATATACGACTCATATCTGGACGGCGAATATCTGGGTTGGCATTCCAAGAACCTTCGTTTGGTCAACTGCCATATTGGCGGTGAGCAACCCCTCTGCTATGCTCATAACCTGATATTGGAAAACTGCACCTTTGACGCCGCCTGCGACCGTGCCTTTGAGTACTCTACCGTAGAAGCCACCATACGCGGACACATAGAAAGCATAAAAAATCCCGCCAGCGGACATATCACAGCCGACAGTATAGGAGAGATAATCATCGATGAGAACATCAAGGGACCAGCCGACTGTGTGATTACGACCCGCGACACCGCCTCGGGAGAAAAAAACAAAAAAGCGACAACCCTCTGAAAGTAAGACAAGACCATGAGATATAATTTTGACGAAGAGACAGAGCGCCGTGGCACAGGATGCTACAAGTGGGACATAGACCAAGCACAGGGCACAGTGCCCATGTGGGTGGCAGACATGGACTTTCGCGTGGCACAGCCCATCACCGATGCTCTAAGAAGAAGAGTGGAGCACGGCATATTCGGCTACACACTGGTGGGCGACCGATACTACGATGCCATCATCCACTGGTTTCACCGCCGCCACGGATGGACCATCCAGCGCGAATGGATACAATACACATCGGGCGTGGTGCCCGCCGTATCGGTGATTATCAAAGCATTGACCGAACCTGGAGATAAGGTGCTGGTGCAGACACCCGTATACAACTGCTTCTTCTCATCCATACGCAACAACGATTGCCAAACAGCCGAGACACTACTCGTGGCAGACGGCGACACGTGGCGGGTGGACTACGACGACATGGAGCGCAAGGCCGCCGACCCACGCGTGAAACTGTTCCTTCTGTGCAACCCTCACAACCCCGTGGGACGAGTGTGGAGCCGAGAGGAACTGAGACAGATGAACGACATCTGCATGCGACACGGAGTGAAGGTCATAGCCGATGAGATACACTGCGAACTGGTGATGCCCGGATACAAATACACGCCATTCGCATCGGTATCGGAGGAATGTCTACACAATAGCATCACCTGTAATTCCCCCTCTAAGTCATTCAATACCGCAGGACTGCAAATAGCCAATATCATCTGCGACAACCCTTCCACACGCCGACGCATAGACCGTGCCATCAACATCAACGAGGTGTGCGATGTGAACCCCTTCGGTGTGGAGGGACTGATAGCCGCATACAACGAGAGCGAGGAATGGTTAGACCAACTGAATGAATACCTCATGGGCAACTACGCCACGCTGAAAGACTGTCTGGCAAAGTCTATGCCCCAAGCCAAGGTGACACGCCTAGAGGGCACCTATCTGGTGTGGGTGGACATACGTGACACAGGGTTGTCGTCTGACGAGATGACGGAAAAACTGCGCACAGAGCGCCACGTGCTGGTTAATAGCGGTACTATGTACGGCAAAGAAGCGGGTGAGGGCTTCATCCGCATCAATATCGCCTGCCCCAGGAAACGGATCATCCAATCATTTGGCTGAGCCATACACTTGTCCTAAAAGGGCATTTAGCGTGTGCCACCTCCACCTAAGTCTTAGCCATGGGTAGAGGTGGCACACTGGGTTTACATATAGTGTAGGTTAGTTGTATATGTTCTGCCTACTTTACGTCACTCTGAATAGCGGAATAGGCGGGGAACGTTGCAACCCACGAAATTGCCCAGTACGATAAACAGATAGATGAGCAGATATGAGGGCAACAACGCAGGTGTGACGATACACATGTAGAAGGCATCGGCTATGGAGTGGTAGAAGCCACAGAGTATGAACAGGGGAATACCGAAAATGGTGAGGAGGTAATTCTTCTCCCTACCCGCCTTGACCACGAGAGTCATGATGACGCCACAACCTATGGCATTGAGAAAAGACTGCAAATAGCCGGTATCAATCCTCGACTGGATGATTGCCTCGGCATTCACCTCCTTAGGCACTATGAGCGAAAGCAGCCAACAGCCCAGGATATTGCCGAGCAGGATGACCACCATATTGACCCACTCCCTGCCCACCTTGGGATTGACAAATCCTGCCGTGCCAGTATAAAGCGGCAGTTTATAATAGAGCACCGTGAGCAATCCGAAAGCGAACATCACGGCACCTACCACCCCACCCTGTTTCACGAAAATCAGTCCACCCAGTCCGATACTTATGCCTGCCAGTATGCTACGCTGAAAAATAGTAACCATTGAAATGTTGAAAGAAAAATTTTGGCAAATGTACCTATTTATTCCCAAAAACAGACCTACTGGCCTGACAAAAATATCATATAAACATTTTCTTTATTCAAATAATCCTTTAATTCATCATTTTTATATAAATTTGCTTCGATTTTGGAAATTGAGTATTAACAATAATGATAAGATAGAATGGGACTGTTTAGAAATCCTAACGAATCGAATTATCAAGGCGGCAAGAAGCACATACTCGAGTCGCTGAAGAACACCTCTCCTGCCAATGTGCTGATATGGAAACAACCGGAAGAGGACTTCAACACACATTCGGTGCTCACCGTGAACCCTGGTGAAGAGGCCGTGTTCGTGAAAAACGGCGAAGTGGTGAGCGTATTCCAAAACGGACGCTATGTGCTGAAGACCGAGAACTATGTGTTCCTCTCACGTCTGCGCAACATGCTCAGCGGCGGCATCAGCACATTCAACTGCTTCGTATACTTCGTGCGCAAGGCCTCGACTATGGAACTGCTATGGGGCACCAACTCACCCATACAACTGCGCGACCCGGTGCAGGGCATCGCCACATCCATCAAGGCCCGCGGTTCGTACAAGATACACATAGACGACAGCATCAGGGTGATAACCACCCTGCTGGGCAGCAACATCAGCAAGTTTGAACCCGGCGACGTGGAGCGCTATTTCGCAAATGAATTTCAGCAGAAAATCAAGTCTACCATCGCCAAGGAACTGAAGCAGAAGGATGAGGAACTGCTGGGCGTGTGCAGCGAACTGGACACCTTTGCCGAGGAACTCACTCCTACCATCCGCGAGGTGATGGGACAGTACGGCATAGCCCTCGACACATTCACTCTCTCTGCAATGGACATACCCGAGGACGACCCGAACCGCCAGAAACTGGAGGAGGCATACGCCAAGAAGCGCGAGTATGACCTGATGGGAGACAAATATCAAACGATAAAAGGCATGGAGATAATGAGCGACTTGGCACACGGCGTGAGTCACCAGGAAGGTGACGGCGCCACGGGCAGCATGATGGGTGCCGGCATGGGACTGGGCATGGGCATGGCAGCAGGCGGCGCCTTCGGTCAGATGGCACAAAACGTGTTCAACGGCATGCAACAACAGCAACAAGGTTATCCGCAGCAACAGATGCCGCCACAGGGTTATCCGCAACAACAGGAATACCAGCAGCAAGGATATCCGCAGCAGCAGATGCCGCCACAAGGTTATCCACAGCAGCAGGGATACCAGCAGCAAGGCTATCCGCAGCAGCAGATGCCGCCGCAGGGCTACCAACAGCAGCAGGCTCCTGCAGCACCTGCCGCCGACGACCCGATGGCTCGCCTGAGCAAGCTGAAGCAGATGCTCGATGCAGGACTGATAGAACAGGCTGAATATGATGCCGTGAAAAAGGAGATACTAAGTAAAATGATGTAACAGCCATGCCGACAATAGAACTACAACAAGTGAAATGCCCGAACTGCGGAGCAAACATATCGCAGTTCAACCGCTTCAGGCAGACTCTGGAGTGCCCCTACTGTCACTCCACACTGCAAAACCCCGAGGCATACGCCGTGAAGCGCGACATGCCACAGCCGGAGTTTATCATCCCCTTCAAGACCGCCGACTACGACTTCGGCAAGAACCTGCTGCAGGCTCTTGTGAAGCGCAAATACGTGCCTACCGACATATTCACATATATGCGCACTGAAGACGTGTTCAAGGCTTTCCTGCCCATGTTTCTGTATGATGGCAACTACACCGCATCGTGGAACGGACACGTGGAAGAGAAATATCAGGAGAACAACGAAACGAAGACACGCCGCAGATATGTGAACGGCAATGCCAACGGCACATACTCATTTATGTGCCTGGCATACGAGGGCGAGGAAGTGCCCAAGGAACTGCGTGAGTTTGCAAAACTGATGGAGTTCGACCATAGCAACGCACAATACTTCTCGCCCGATGTGTTTGCCCAGGAGACTGACGACTTCATGACCGTGGAGGTGAACGTAGAGAAACTGGCGGTGTGGAGCCACATGGGTGAGCAGGAACTGCAGCGCCAGGTGGACGAAGGCGTGCACAGAGCCGCTGGCAGCGACGTGGACGGCATTCAATACACGATGAGCTACACGCCTAACAGCGACGGCCGACTGGTGCTCGTGCCCTTCTGGTTCATATACTACAACTACCGCGACGAGAGACACCACTTCATCATGGACGGACTGGGGCAGAGGCGCGACCTGAGCGCACCGGTCAACATGGAGGAGAAGCACGAGATAAACAAATACAACTGGAGCATGTGGTCAACACTCATAGTGGCTATCATAGGCATAATAATGCTGGTGGCCAAGGTGCAGGCGGGCTCGCCGGTACTCATAGTTGGTGCCGTGGCCTTCGCAGCAGCTCTGATAGTTTATCTGGTGAGGAGGCATAACATACTGTCTGCCAGCGAGAAGATACGTGATGCAGGTGCCAACCTGTTTCTGCAACAACAGCAATAACATCGTAAAACCATGAAATGCCCATACTGCAACCATCACAACCACGGTGATGTGGACTACTGCGAGCGCTGTGGAGCACAACTCACGGATGTGCACTACTGCGAGCACTGTGGCACACTGCGCCAGCGAGGCGCCGCGGTATGTCCGGTATGCGGCAAGTCATACGCCGAGACAGGCAAGAAACTGAAACGGCCAAAGCTGTGGAAGCCTGCCATCTTCTCGCTCATCATCTTTGTGCTGATAGGCACCTTCGCCTTTCTGAAACGTGCCGACAACATGAAATACCAGAAAACTCTCGACTCGGAGTACGCTGTATGGAAACAGGCTCAAGACCTGGAGGCAGAACAGAAGAAGGACAAGAAGAAAGACAAGAAAAAGGACAAGAAGAAGAACAAGAAGAAGAACAAGAAGGACAAGAAAAAGTAAGAGGTCACAACAACAGGTCGGTCAACTGTCCGAAGTGTTTGAGATGGTAGAGACGCGGATGCTGGAAAGTGGCAGTCTGCTCCAATTGCCAGGTGACATAGAAAGGAATATATGCAGCCCACGCTCCTATGGTGAGTGCGGGCTGTATGTCGCTCTTGAAGGAGTTGCCCACCATCAGTGTCTGGTCAGGACGGGCGAAGAAGCCAGAGCGTTCATACTCTCTCACAGTCTTGTCGCTCACTATCCTCACATCGCGGAAGAAACGTTTGAGGTGCGAGCGGCGCAGCTTGTTCTGCTGGTCGAGCAATTCACCCTTGGTGAAGAGGAAGAGCGTGTAATGCTCAGAGAGCCGCTGTAGCGTGTCCACCACCCCTGGCAGCGGAGTGGCAGGCATGTGCAGCAGTTGCCTGCCCATGTCGAGCAACTGCCTCACCTCATCGCCGCCTATGCGGTTGCCACTCACACGTATGGCGTTCTCCACCAGCGAGAGGGTGAATGCCTTGGTGCCATAACCGTAGTCGGGCATGTTGGCCTCCTCGGTACGGAAGAGCGAAGCCCTCACCGCAGCCGCATCGGCGTATGGGCGCAGGAGTTCACAGCAACTGTCGGTCACATCCTCGAAATGCGACTGGCAGTCCCACAGCGTATCGTCGGCATCGAAGACGATGGTCTTGATGTCAGCCTTACATTTCAGGGAAGAGTCCATACAGGCGGGCGTCTATACCATCAGTAATCTTCTGGAAATCAGCGGGGTTGCTTTCAAACTTCACGTTGTCGCCATCCACCACCAGCAGTTTTCCCTCAAACCCTTCTATCCATTCCTCGTAGCGGCGGTTGAGACCTTCGAGATAGTCGATGCGGATAGACTGCTCATACTCGCGTCCGCGCTTGGCTATCTGCGCCACGAGGTTGGGCACCGACGAGCGGATATATATCATGAGGTCGGGCAGTTTCACCAGCGACATCATGAGTTGGAACAGGTCGGTATAGTTGTCGAAGTCGCGGTCGCTCATCTTGCCCTGGTCGTGCAGGTTTGGTGCGAAGATACAGGCATCCTCGAAGATGGTACGGTCTTGAATGATATAATCGTCAGACTTGGATATCTCCACCACCTCACGGAAGCGTTTGTTAAGGAAATAAATCTGGAGGTTGAACGACCATCTCTCCATATCTGCGTAGAAGTCTGCCAGATAGGGGTTGTTGTCTACTGGTTCGAATCGTGGTGTCCACCCATAGTGCCGTGCGAGCATTTTAGTGAGTGTAGTTTTTCCGCTGCCAATGTTTCCTGCTACTGCTATATGCATAATGATAATATATTATTTAGTAAAGGTATCGTTGCTGAATAGTCCGTAGAGTCGTGCGTCTATCTTGTCAGTGATTTGTCTGAAATGTTCGGGATGGTGTTGGAAGTCGATATCATCCACGTCCACCACCAGCACGTCGCCCTTGTACTTGTTGAAGATGAAGTCCTCGTAGCGCTTATTGAGTTTGGTGAGATAGTCGAGAGGGATGGTCTGTTCGTATTCACGTCCGCGCTTCTGGATATTGCTCACCAGGTGCGGCACGGAGGCACGGAGATAAATCATCAGTTCCGGCCATTTCATCACAGCCACCATAGCCTGGAAGAGTTGCATGTACGTCTCAAAGTCGCGCTCACTCATATTGCCCATATCGAAATTGTTGGCTGCGAAGACATACACCCCTTCGTATATGCTGCGGTCTTGTATCACCGTCTGCTGTGTGCGTGCTATCTGCAGCATGTCTCTGAACCTCTGTTTCAGGAAGAACACCTCGAGAGCGAACGACCACCTCTTCATGTCGTGGTAATAGTCTTCGAGATATGGGTTCTGCTCCACCGTCTCAAACTGAGGCACCCATCCGTAGTGCTGTGCCAGACGGTTGGTCAGAGTTGTCTTTCCGCTGCCTATGTTTCCTGCTATGGCTATGTGCATCTGTGCTTGTTCGTGTTTAAATTGTTAAGGATGCTCCCCTTGCCAATAAGTGCAAGGGGAGCGGGTATCATGGAATAAAAAAATGTATGAGTAACGAGGATGTTACTTCTTTTCCATGATCTGCATGCCGGCCTCCACGGCCTGCATGTTTAGCGGGATGAGTCCGTGGTGGCGCTCCGGCAGGGTCTTATAGAGAGCCTTCTCCAGTCCGTCGGTAGTCACCACAGGGCACACCTTGAGCAGTCCGCCCAGCACTATCATGTTGAATATCTTGGCATTCTTCATCTCTGCCGCCTTGTCCATGGCATTGATGCTGTACACCTGAATATCCGTGCGTGTGGGAGGATTGATGATGCCGTAGTTGTCGTATATGAGAATGCCACCGGGTTTCACGCGGGGCTCGAACTTGTCGAGTGAGGGCTGGTTGAGCACGATGGCTATGTCATACTTGCTGAGAATGGGCGAAGAGATGCGTGTGTCGCTGATGATGACAGTGACATTAGCAGTACCACCGCGCTGTTCTGGTCCGTAGGCGGGCATCCATGTCACTTCCTTGTCCTCCATAAGAGCCGAGTAGGCCAGGATTTTTCCCATAGAGAGCACACCCTGTCCGCCGAATCCCGATATAATGATTTCTGCTTTCATAGTGATGTCTTGTTAGAGGTTTGTGGTATCTTTGAGGTCGCCTTTGGGATAGAAGGGGAACATGTTCTCCGTCATCCATTCGTTAGCCTTTCTGGGAGTGAGTTTCCAACCGCTGTTGCAGGTGCTGACAAACTCCACGAGTGAGGAACCCTTGCCTGCCATGCTGGCGTCGAAAGCCTTGCGCAGTGCCTTCTTTGCCTTTCTTATGGCTGCCACGGTCTCCACGCTCTGGCGTGTGACATAGCATGTGCCCTGCAGTTGGGCTGCTATCTCCGTCATCTTCAGGGGATATCCGTGGATGTCGGCCTGACGACCGTAGGGACAGGTAGAGGTCTTCTGTCCGAGCAGTGTGGTGGGAGCCATCTGTCCGCCCGTCATGCCATAGATGGCATTGTTGATGAAGATGATGACGATGTTCTCGCCACGGTTTAGTGCATGAATGGTCTCACACGTACCGATACATGCCAGGTCACCGTCGCCCTGGTAGGTGAACACCAGGCGGTCGGGCCACATGCGCTTGATGCCTGTGGCCACGGCGGGTGCACGGCCGTGGGCAGCCTCGTGCCAGTCAATGTCGATATAGTTGTATGCGAAGACGGCGCAACCTACTGGCGACACGCCCACACTTTTCTCTTGCATACCCATTTCCTCTATCACCTCTGCTATGAGCTTATGTACCACACCGTGCGAGCATCCGGGGCAATAGTGCATGGGGTTATCATTGAGGAGAGCAGGTTTCTGATAAACCAGGTTCTCCGGGCTGATGATATTGTTTGTGTCCATGATTACATCAATTTATTTTTCAGTGCCTGAACTATCTCTTCTGGGTCGGGCACGATGCCACCCAGGCGTCCGAAGTATTCCACTGGCAGTGCGCCATTGATAGAGAGGCGAACATCCTCCACCATCTGACCGGCGTTGATTTCTGCCACGAGCACGCCCTTCTTTCCCTTGGCAGCCTCGGCTATCTGCTTTGTGGGGAAGGGCCACAGTGTGATGGGTCTGAACAGTCCCACTTTTATACCCTCTTCGCGAGCCAGTTCGATGGCCTTCTCGGATATACGTGCAGCCGAGCCGAACGACACTATCATATAGTCAGCGTCCTCCAGTTGCATAGTCTCATACCTCACCTCGTTTTCGCGTATGGTCTGGTATTTCTCCTGCAGGTGTATGTTTCGCTGTTCCATGATTTCCGGTTTCAGTTCGAGCGAAGTGATGACGTTGCGTTGTCGGCTGCCTGGTTTGCCATTCGAAGCCCAGGGACATTCCTTTATCACCTCTTCGTCGGTGCGGCGAGGCTTGAATGGTGGCAGCACCACCTTCTCCATCATCTGTCCGATGACACCATCGCTGAGTATCATGGCAGGTATGCGGTATTTGAATGCCAGGTTGAATGCCAGGTCCACGAAGTCTGCCATCTCCTGTACAGACGAGGGAGCGAGCACCAGCACATAGTAGTCGCCGTTGCCACCGCCGCGTGTAGCCTGGAAATAGTCACTCTGCGAGGGTTGTATAGTGCCCAGTCCGGGACCTCCACGCTGTACATTGACGATCAGTCCTGGCAGTTCGGCACCAGCCATATATGCTATACCCTCTTGTTTGAGTGCTATGCCCGGACTTGACGAGGAGGTCATAGCCCTTTTGCCAGTGCCGGCGGCACCATACACCATATTTATGGCAGCCACCTCACTCTCAGCCTGCACCACCACCATACCAGTGGTTTCCCAGGGTTTCAGTTCTGCCAAAGTCTCAATCACTTCACTCTGCGGAGTAATGGGATATCCGAAATATCCATCACAGCCACAGCGAATGGCAGCATGGGCTATCGCCTCATTGCCTTTCATCAGTTTTACTTCTTGTTCTGCCATAGCCTTATTCCTCCACTTTTTTACGGTACACTGCTATGCATCCATCAGGACAAACGATGGCGCATGATGCACAACCAGTACATTCGTCAGATCTCACGGGTTCCACGTATGGGTATCCGGAGAGGTTCACCTTCTTCGCAGCCAGTTCGATACAATTCTTCGGACAGGCGTAGATGCAGAGCGAACAGCCTTTACACCTGTTGGTGTTGACCACGATAGCACCTTTGATTTTACTCATAACATTAAATATTGGTTAACAAAAGAATTATCTTATTACTATCCTGCATACTTTCCGTACTTTTTATGGATTATACATATCCTTGCAGTAGAAATTGAGTATATTCTCCACCATCTCCTTGGCATGCACCGCCGGACTGTCGGGGTCTTGGTCTATTGCCTCCATATAGTGACACAGAGCCTGTTGGAAGTCTCCCCTTCTCCGGCATTCGTTGCCAGCCCTGTAGTGTTCGTCGGCAGTCATTTGTAGTACTCCTTTTTCCCTGCAGCCAATGTATTCTTCATCAGCGAGCAGATGGTCATAGGTCCCACCCCACCCGGCACGGGAGTGATGTAAGAGCACAATGGAGCCACCTGTTCAAAGTCCACGTCACCCTGCAGGCGGAATCCGCTCTTGCGTGTGTCGTCGGGCACTCGTGTAGTACCCACGTCGATGACCACGGCACCAGGCTTCACCATATCTGCGGTGACGAACGCGGGGCGTCCCAGTGCAGCAATCAGGATATCCGCCTGTCGGCATTCCCCCTTGAGGTTCTGCGAACGGCTGTGGCACACGGTGACCGTGGCATCGCCCCACCGTTTCTGCATCATGAGTTGCGCCATGGGTTTGCCCACTATGTTGCTGCGGCCTATGATGACACACTTCTTGCCCCGTGTATCTATATTGTACCGTCTGAGCAGGGTGAGTATGCCGAGAGGTGTGGCAGAGATGAAGCAGGGCAGGCCGATGGCCATGCGTCCCACGTTCACCGGATGGAAGCCGTCCACATCCTTGCGGTAGTCGATGGCCATTATCACCTTCTGTTCATCGATATGTGCCGGCAGGGGCAGTTGCACTATGAACCCGTCCACATCGTCGTCATGGTTCAGGCGGTCAACCTCTGAGAGCAGTTGCTCTTCGGTGATGTCGTCCTCAAACCTGATGAGGGTAGACTTGAACCCACAGGCCTCGCACGCCAGCACCTTGTTCTTCACATACGTCTCCGAGCCTCCGTCATGTCCCACGAGGATGGCTGCCAGATGAGGCTGTTTCCCCCCACCCTGCACCATCTGCTGCACCTCCTGTGCTATTTCGGCTTTTATGGCCGCCGCAGTGGCCTTTCCGTCTATCAGTTGCATATCAGTTGCTTTTATTTTCCAGAGGGCATACCCGGCATGCCAGGCATCTTGCCACGCATGGCATTCATCATCATCGAGGCCTTAGAGCCCGTCATCATCTTCATCATCTTACGGGTCTGGTCAAACTGCTTTATCAGTCTGCTCACCTCCTGCTCTGTAGTGCCCGAGCCCTTGGCTATGCGCCTGCGGCGACTCTGGTTGAGAATCTCGGGATTGGTACGCTCCTTGGGAGTCATGCTGTATATGATGGCCTCAATGCCCTTGAAGGCATCGTCGTCGATATCGATGTCTTTAATGGCCTTTCCCACGCCCGGTATCATGGATGCCAGGTCTTTCAGGTTACCCATTTTCTTCACCTGCTGTATCTGCTGGAGGAAGTCGTTGAAGTCGAACTTGTTCTTCTGTATCTTCTTCTGCAGTCGGAGTGCCTCCTCCTGGTCGAACTGCTCCTGTGCCCTTTCTACCAGGCTCACGATATCGCCCATGCCCAGGATGCGGTCTGCCATACGTGTGGGATGGAAGGGGTCTATGGCCTCCATCTTCTCGCCGGTACCCACGAACTTGATGGGTTTGGTCACCACGGTACGTATGGAGAGTGCAGCACCGCCTCGAGTGTCACCATCGAGTTTGGTGAGCACCACACCGTCGAAGTCGAGTCGTTCGTTGAACGTCTTGGCGGTATTGACTGCGTCCTGACCCGTCATGCTGTCAACCACGAAGAGAGTCTCATCGGGGTTCACGGCTTTCTTCAGGGTCTCTATCTCGTTCATCATCTCCTCGTCGACAGCCAGTCGTCCGGCGGTGTCGATGATGACCACGTCATAGCTCTTTGCCTTTGCCTCGCGGATGGCATGCTGTGCTATGGCGACCACGTCCTTGTTGTTGGGCTCGCTATATACGGGCACTCCCACCGACTCTCCCACCACTCGCAACTGTTCTATAGCTGCCGGGCGGTACACATCGCAGGCCACAAGCAGGGGGTTCTTGTGCTGCTTGTTTTTCAGCATGTTGGCGAGTTTTCCGCTGAATGTGGTCTTACCCGAGCCTTGCAGACCAGACATGAGTATGATGGCAGGTCGTCCCTGCAGGTTGAGCCCTACGGTCTCGCCGCCCATGAGTTCTGCCAACTCGTCGTGCACCAGTTTCACCATGAGTTGTCCTGGTTTCACAGCGGTGAGCACGTTCATACCCAGAGCCTTCTGCTTCACCCTGTCGGTGAAGGTCTTTGCCACTTTATAGTTGACGTCGGCATCGATAAGTGCGCGGCGCACGTCTTTCATCGTTTCCGCCACATTGATTTCGGTTATCTTGCCTTCGCCCTTGAGGATTTTAAATGATCTTTCTAATCGTTCGCTAAGATTCTCAAACATGATATACTGTTATTCTTTCATTCATCATGCAAAGATAGCAAATTCGGCATGTTCCACAAAAAAATTATTACGGCTTTTTAAAATAGTGTGAAACATTTACGTTTTCGTGCGTTGGTTTTTGCATTATCCATACAAAAGTGCTATCTTTGCATAACAACTAATCTGTTTTTTACAATTTCACGATGGAGACGAAATATTACATAGCAGTAGGCGGTCAGCAGCAGGGTCCCTACACTTTAGAAGAATTGAGTGGTATGGAGATATATGCCGACACTTTGGTATGGAAATCGGGTATGCCCAATTGGGAGCCTGCAGGCAGCATAGAAGAGTTGACTGGCATTGTGCGCATCCAGGCTGCCACCCCTCAGCCACCTGCTCCCATGGGAGACGTTGTACCCACCGTGCAGCGCAGTTTCCTGCGCCGTCACCGTGGCTGGTTTATCGCCCTTGGCATATTGGTATTGCTTTGCGGGGTCATGGCACTCACCAATCCCGGCAAGAAGGCACATACCGATGCCATCAACGAGATGCTGAAGGAGAGCATCACCAGGGAAATGGGTGAGAAGTTTGGCAGCAAGTATGCAGAGAATGCCGTGGGCTCGGTACTGGCACTGACAGAGAAGTATACTGGCCAGTTGATAACGGTACACAACTACGGACTATTCTCCGTTGGCGAAATGAACATAGACGGCAAGGGCAAGACAGTGTCGGTAGGTATCTTCGGTCATGTGTTTACCATGAGCAGCAGCATAGACGAGTATATAAAGAAGCAGGTGCCCTTGGCAGAGTTGGACGGAGCCAAACAGGAGTTGGGTGAATCGGTAGATTCCGCCCTCAACAAAGTGGCAGAGGAAGCCAATGCCCTTCTCAGTTCGCTTGACACTATAGACATAGAGAAGGCACTGCAAGATGCCCTGACAGAACTGGACAATTTAGGCAAAGGGATGGGCGACAACGTCAGTGTGAGCGAAGAGCCCAAGGAGGACGGTGAGCACCCCATGACAGATGCCGAGGAACTGTAGTGCAATTATATACCAAGTCTTGTAACAAGCATCAGAGCCGCCCTTTTCAGGAGCGGCTCTGTTTTTCTTGTCTTGGTAGAAAGAGAGGAGTTAAGCCTCGGCTGCGGGTTCTGCGGCAGCAGCCTCTGCGGCGGCAGCGGCTTCAGCCTCAGCCTTGGCAGCAGCCTCGGCGGCCTTTTTCTCAGCCACCTTCTGTGCTATAGCCTCATTGGTTTTCTTCTCTGCTTCCAGTTCTTTCTTGGCAGCCTCGGCCTTAGCCTTGGCCTCACTCTGACGGATGTTCTCCAGACCCTTCTGCTTGTCGGCCTTCCAAGCGTCGAAACGGCGCTGTGCGGTCTCCTCGTCAAAAGCGTTCTTCTTCACACCGCCTTTCAGGTGCTTCATCATGTACACACCTTCGCGCTTCAGGATGTTGCGCACGGTATCGGTAGGCTGTGCACCTACTTCCACCCAGTAGAGCGAGCGCTCGAAATCCAAATCTACGGTAGCGGGATTGGTGTTAGGGTTGTAAGTACCAATCTTCTCGATAAAACGACCATCACGTGGTGCTCTGACGTCGGCGATAACGATGCTGTAGAAAGCATAGCCTTTACGTCCGCGACGCTGCAATCTGATTTTTGTTGCCATTGTTTATTATTGTTTGTTAGGTTTGAATTATGCTGCCATCTCGTGACAGCGGCTGCAAAGGTATATCTTTTTTCCCAATCTGACCCTTACGCCACTTCGTCTTCACAGACAATTAACGTTTTTTAACGCACTATTACCTTTTTCGAGTCTTTCTCTGTCCGCTGTATGTACGTACCACCCCCGGGATGACTTACTTTGCGTTCATCCATGGTAAAAGATTCAGCACAGGGCAGCAGTGGCTACAACAACAATCGTTTCATGATGAGTGTATTCAGTTGTCAGATGTTTACCTACTTATCGTCTTCATAGTGGAGCCATTTGCAGCCTTCACCACATAGAGTCCGTGTGGCAGGTGTCCCACTCCGTTGTATTGCTTTGTATGATCTACGAGAGCCCCCTGCGCATTGTATATATAGGCCTCGCCGCCCTCCATATTGGCAGGTGTGCTGTTCACCTCCTGAATGGCAGTCAGGTCAGCCCACTCCTGTGTGCCGTCGTTGTATGTGATGGTGATGAGTCCACCGCTTGTCTTCACGCTTTTCACCTTGCAGTGCATCAGATACTGCCCATCGGTATTTTTAGTATAGAGTGTGGCTGCCGGTGTAGAGGTATCGGAAAGTGTAGAGTTGATTACTCTTGGCCAAGGCATGCCACTCTCTCCAACGAACGAGAGGTCGTTATTGGCAGGTATGATAATCATACACGGATTTCCATATCCCGAGGTGTTGGGGGTGTTGGTATTCCATCGGCTCTTGATATAGTTCACGTGCGTGATGAGCAATCCCGAGCCATAGAGTCCCTGGTCCCATGCTCTCTTATTGCGGTTTTCCAGCAGGTAGTATTCATTGCGGTTGGCGGGATTGTATATGGCATAGGTTTCACCACCCTCGGTAGTACATTTCAGTTTGGTGACCTTGCAAGGTTCAGTAAGTTCCCTGTATTCCAGCCATCCGCAGAAATTCTTCTCGTATCCAGTGTATCCTGCTGGTATCCAACTGTTGCTATTGTACGAACCGGCAGACATGATATCGTAAGTACCCACGGCATACTGTCCTTCCCCACCGCTGTGATTGGCAGCCGTGTCATAGAAGTCGGGCAGTCCCAGACAGTGTGAGAATTCATGGCAGAAGGTGCCGAGTCCGCTCAGTTCGGTGCCTTCGGTTCCTTGCAGTTCACCTCCACAAGCGTAGGTATTCATCTTGTATCCGTCGAAAGTGAGGGCATTGCGTCCCAGGCTTGACTCGTGGGGCCACACCAGATAGGTGGGATTGCCCGTTGTAGACTCTTCGAACCCGGCATAGAGTATGAACACCTGGTCCACCTCCTTGTCGCCATCCCAGTCATAGTCCGCCAGGTTGACGTCATTTGATGCCGATGAGCATGCGAAGCGTATGAGTTCCCTTACCGTAGTAGGATTGTCGGTATTGCCGATATTCTGTCCATAGTATGTCACACTTTTGGGAGCCTTGTAGGGTCCCACCACGTCGAAGGTAAGGTCGAAGAGCCCATTACTCTGGTCGTAGAAGTAGTCGTGTACAGAGCCATACGCACCATGTTCTTTGTATCCCTCTTTATTTGCTATGTCGCTCCATACGCTCACTGTCTCGTCGCCAGTGGTGAAGTCGAGGTCGGAGAATGACACGAGCACGATGAGACCTTTCTTTTGTCCGGTATACACCTTCGGGTCGCCAATCTTGCGTGGTGCAGTGACCATGGGAGCGGCGGCACGTACTCGGCTAACGAGTTCATCAGAATTGTCCAGTTCCTGCAACATCTGTTTTTCTGCTGCACCGCGCTGTTCCACATTGTGAGCCAGTTGGTCGGTGGCTACCAGTTGTCCATCCCTCACCCGGGCATATACATACGACTGGTCATCGGTCTGCACGACGGGTTTATAGTCGGTAGTTTGATAATAGTGAAAATTTTCATCACCCATGAGCATGAGTGTCACCTTGGAACCATCAATCTGGTTGAGGGCTGTCCAGTAGCGTTTTGCCGGTATGGCACTTATAGTAAGTGTGCATATCAGGGTAAGTAGAGAAAGTAGCGTTTTTTTCATAATATCGTATTTTTGCCGCAAATATAACATAAAAGAACGAACCTCCCAAAATAAAAAGTGCTTTTCTTTTTGTATTGTACCGCCTTCTTCGTACCTTCGCCACCGCAGATGATGACACTGAGCATACTCATACCCACATACAATGACGACTGCGTGCAACTGGTGTGTGCGCTCTCTGAACAGGTTCAAGCCATTGAAGGTTTGGAGTGTGAGATAGTGGTAAGCGATGATTGCAGCACCGACACATCCTTGATGGAGCGCAACAGGTCGTTGCGCAGCATGCCTATGGTGCGCTATATCGAGCAGCCCGCCAACTTAGGACGTGCCGCCCACCGCAACCTGCTGGCAAGAGAGGCGCGCTATGACTGGTTGCTGTATATAGACAGTCACATGTCGGTACGCAACGAAAATTTCATCCTCACCTATATAGAGCAAGTAAGGGCTATGGCAGGCACTGAGGGTGTGTGCTACGGTGGATACGAGGTGGTGGAACCAAGGGATTGGCGCCGCTCGCTGCGCTACAAATATGAGAGAGATTACCTGAAGAGTCATCCCGCATCTGTACGCAGCCAACATGAATATCAGGAGTTTCACACCTGCAATTTCCTCGTATCGCGCGCAGTGATGCTACGTCATCCCTTCGATGAGCGACTGCATGGTTACGGTTATGAGGATGTGCTATGGGGCAAGGTGCTGGCAGATGCAAGAGTGCCGGTGCAACACATAGACAACATGCTGACGTTTGACCGTTTCGAGAGCAACGAGAGTTACCTATGCAAGACTGAGGAGGCATTGCACTCACTGCATGCCATGAGTGGTCAACTGTCGGGCTATTCACGTCTGCTCACCCTGACTGAAAGGTTGCGCCACTGGCATCTCTCCGGTGCGGTGAGGTTGTGGCACAAGTTGACAGGCAGCATAGAGCGTCGTCACTTGAGCGGTCGTTGCCCCACCCTGTTTGTATTCAACCTCTATCGTCTGGGATACCTTCTGCAAATACAGCATCAGACATGAGGGCACATTCCGTGACAGGCAGACCGTGCATGGTGAGCATACCGGCATCGGCATTGAACCGTTCAAGCAGACGGTCGGGTGAATCGATATCCTGAGATTTGCCCACATATTTTCTGAACAGTGCTACGGCAGATGCTATCTCGCCCTTAATCCACTGTGCATAGCCTGCATTGAGGTAGTCGTCGGGTGCAGTCTTTTCCTGTTGCAACACCCGTTGAAACTCCCTGTCGGCATCTGCTGTGCGCCCTGCTGCCAATAGCGCCCATGCCAGCACGCGTGTCACTCCCACGTCGCCCTCATGTTCATACTGCAGGCGGAAGAGTCGTGGCAGAGCCTCGTCGGCATGCATACTCTCTATCAGGCACACACAGTAATTGAGAGAGACTGCTTTTGATGTATCCTGCGAGTCAACGATCTCACGATACACCTCCCCAGCACCTGCATAGTCACCCGCCATGAAGAGCGCGCGTGCCAATGCCTTGACAGTGCGTGGCGACCGTTGTATAGCGAGTGCCCTGCGGTAGACATCTGCAGCATCGGCATACTTGCCATTATGCATGAGCAGCGCCCCGCTGAGCAACAGGTAGTCGGAGTTTTCCTTATCCTGCGGACATGAGTCCAGCCATCGTTGCAGAGCCTCAAAACGCTGTTGCTTCACTAGGAAGCGTCCCAGCGGACGCAGCCACTGCTGCATGTACGTCCGCAGCGAGTGGCGGCATAGTTTGAGCATGCGAGCATCATCATTGCGTTTTTCCGGGAAGAGAGGCAGAAACTCCTTACGGTCATGATACAGCCGGTAGAAGCGGTATAGGTTTTGCAAATAAGTGCGGCGCTGATACGACGGAGTGGCTATCTCCTCATTGCTGAGGGTAGGTCCGAGAGCCTCCTCGCTGCCCAGCATCTCACGAATGTTAGGCGGCAGGCGGTCAATCACCGAGCGCATGGCCAAGGCGAAGGAATAGCGGTCGCTGTCGCACAGCGGACTGTGATATAACATTGTAGCGATGGCACCCTTTCCCTGTATGAACTGAATGACCGACTGCAAGTCGGGGTGCTCGATATAGAATGGGCAGAACCAGTTGTATATACTCATAAAGAAAGAGTATCGTTTCATCTGTGCAAATCCGCCGAAGAAGATGTCTGACCCCTGTTTCTGCATGTCAGCCATACGTCGGAAGTGGCGTTCCACCTCCTCCATCTGTCGGTCGCCGGCATCGGGGTCGAGTATATCCTGCATGGGGTCGTCGTCTTTCTCCTCTATGCCCAGTCTTGTGATATTGAGATTGCTGTTGCGTATGATTGTGGGCATTATGTCGCGCTGTATCTCCTCATGGTCGTTCTCGGCATTGGTACAGAGAAACATCTGAGTTTGCAACTCGAGCAGTTGTGTGGCTGCGTCATGGTGATACATGAGCATCTCGGTAGTCTGCCGCCGCTTGTCGGCAAAGAGTTCTGCCGGCACCTCGGTAGCGAGAGCCCATCCCACTAATGCCCTTTGTCTCAACTGCTCGTCATCGGCTTCGGCAAACACCCGTGCCAGTGTGTGCCACTTCAGAGGGTCGAAGACCAGCGAGAGTGATAGTCCAATGGCACTGACCATCACCTGTCTGTCGATAATTTCTATGAGGGGTGAGATGAGCAGTTGCTCTATATTCTCGGCTTGCTGTGCCGACCATTGTGGCGAGAGCCATAGGTGGTAGAATATTGCTTGCATCACATCGTGGTGAGCGCGGTATGCATCGTTTGTCTGCTGCCTTCGCTGCTGTTCATCATCATTGAGTTGGATAAGAGCCAGGTCTGATGAGAAGCGTTGCAGTATCGTCTGCCATCTGTCGGTCATCATGGGCTGGTGTCGCAGCGTGGTGGCAGCACGGCTGTAAGTAGGGTGTCTGTCGATAAAGTCCTTGAGATAGGCGTCGGCGGCTATGGCATACGTCTTTTCCAGAAGCGTGGTCACCATTGAGTCGCGTGCCGGGTCGACAAATCCCTGTCGGAAGTATGCCAGCAGTCTGTCGTAATCGTCACTGAGCATGTCTTGACGCTCCTTGAGTGCAGAGTCGTTCATCCCCACGTGCTGTGCCACCTCGGCCAGTGCAGACGACAGTTGTCGTCTGGCCAGCAGTCTCTGTATATGGAAAAAATCTTTTCTTGTCATAGTGTTGGGTGATATAGGGTGATACTAATCATGCCATTTCACATTGCGGGCCAGATCGATGTCCTGCTGTCGTGGTGGTTGGGACTTCGTAAACGTAGTACGTGGCAGATGTTGCACGGCATCCGTTTTCACGGAGCAGCATTGTGCTATGATATTGGCATACTGAGCCAGTCCGTTTTTGTTTATCTCATCGCACGCCTTGTCCCAAGCCCTCATCACGGCCTCTATCTGTTTTCTTCGGTCAGCATTCTGCCATGTCTGGGCAGTAAAAGCCAAAATTCCTGGCACGAAGTTGCGCCCCTGCGAAGTGCCGAGTACGGGATGATGCGCCATACGTGCCACGGTGGCTTGCGGTTCGGGCAACCATTCTGCATCCATCTCATTATTGAGCAGCATCATGAGACGGATGTTCACATCGTTTATCTGCACGCGATATACCGTCTGTTTGGGTTTTGCACTGTCTACTACCACGTTTCCAAGATAGTCGAGCACGGAGTAGCGTGTTATGGCCATCATCTTATCCCCCAACTGGTCCACGCGCTGTACACGAGACAGGCGGTTGGCAATGAGTTGCCATGAGGCGTTGGTGACTGTCGCATAGTGGAGTGCCGTACCCTGCTGCTGCATACGTTCGGCACGCACCAGTTCGGTGACGGCTCCATGTATCTTGCGTTGCTTCATAGCCTCCTGTGCGTCTATCTGTGTCATGTACCTCAGTTTCACCTTCACCTTCTGTTCGTCAAACAGTCCGGTGCTGTCTGCCACGAAGAGTGGCAGTGCATCAATGGTAGGCATGACAGCAATCTGGAGAGTAGCAGAATCCTGTTGTGTCCTACGGTGCTGTTCTGACTGTTGGTCGGACTGTGAGCATGAGAACAGAGTGCTGCCAATCAAGGTGAGGACCATCAGCAATAACAGAGAAAAGAGTGGTGTGCGCTTCATCTGTTTGTGTACGTTTTGCTATTTTTCTGCGAAGGTATTACAAAATAATTGAAACGCCAAGAGTAAGGGGTCACAATTTGTTCTCGCCCGCGGGTAAGACATGTTTGCGATGATACCACAGTTCGGCACTGTTGATGCAGTTTTGCCAAAGTATATAGCAGCCTGGTCCGACGCTACTGAGCGGGTTTAGGTAAGCGTATGCTATCCATATGGCAAATGATGTGTTTTTCTGTCCGAGGGCCTGAGCCGCCTCCTGTGTGCGGTGATAGTGTGTGCCTATCATCCGTCCGATAGCAAACTGCAGCAGACAAATCACCAACGACACTGCGGCTATCAACAGCAGAAAGGCTACGGATGTCTGTGCATGTGTGATGTTGCGTACAGTAATGCCAGTGATGACTGCCAGCGATGCCGCCCAGAGATAGAACGAGAGGTCTCGTACAGCCACTATGCGCCGGTGCAAAGTATGCATGTAGTGTTTCACTATATATGCGGCAGCCATAGGGAGCACCAGCACCATGCACACCTTGGAGAGCAGGCGCCAGAAAGCGGGCCAGAAGTCGATGTGCACGCTACTGTCTACCAAGGGGAATGCCACAGGCACGAGCAGAGCCGTGATGATGTTTGAGAGGAAATTGAACGTAGTGACCTGTTCCATGTTGCCACCCATCTTGGCAGTGACCACGGCAGCAGCACAGGCGCATGGAGCAATGACACAGCAGAGCACAGCCTCGAGTAGCACGAGACTATCGCCCTCAGCACCGGTCAACAAGACGGCAGCCACCACGGCAGCCACCAGTAACACCTGTGTCACTGCCTCGCGCAGATGCCACGCCACTGGCATCAACTGTCGGAAGTCTATCTTGCAGAAAGTGACGAGAAGTATAAAGAACATGAACCATGGCAGGCTGTCGTAGAATATAGGTGCCATGGCATCGCCCACGGCATCGAGTGCCGGTAAGTTGGCAAATAGCAGGTAGGCCACCGTACCCAGTACGATGGCCACCGGTAGAGTCCAGTTTTTCAGGAATTGTAGCATGGCTACTATTGAACCCTTCTGCTGAGTATTACAGGTTGTTGCGTTCTATATCCTTGAAATAGCGATACGTACCCACCTTGAGTTCATCAGTAGCAGCATCGTCGCATACTATGATGCCGTGTTGATGCATCTGCAGGGCGCTGATAGTCCACATCTGACATACCCCGCCCTCTACTGCAGCCTGCAGGGCACGAGCCTTATGGTGTCCGTTGACCAGTATCATCACCTCGCGTGCATCCATCACAGTACCCACGCCCACGGTGAGAGCCTGACGTGGCACTTTATTCACATCACCCTCGAAGAAGCGCGAATTGGCTATTATGGTGTCGGTAGTGAGAGTCTTGACACGTGTGCGGCTGGTGAGCGACGAGCCCGGTTCGTTGAAAGCAATATGTCCGTCAGGACCGATGCCACCCAGGAAGAGGTCTATGCCACCTGCCTCGGCTATCATCTCCTCATAGTGACGGCATTCAGCCTCCAGGTCGGGCGCATTGCCATTGAGGATATGGATATTTTCTTTGGGGCAGTCGATATGGTCGAAGAGGTTACGTGCCATGAAGGAGTGATAACTCTCCGGATGGTCTTCTGCCAGGTTCACGTACTCGTCCATATTGAAGGTGAGCACATTTTTGAACGACACGCGTCCCTCCTGATAGGCCTTAACCAGACAAGCATACATACCCTCGGGAGATGAGCCAGTAGGCAATCCCAGCACAAAAGGTTTCTCGGCAGTGGGCTGAGCCTCGTTGATTCTACGGATGACATGTTCGGCAGCCCATCGTGACATGTTCTGATAATCGGGTTGAATGATGAGTCTCATAACTTATTCTGTTTACGTTCTTAATTTTTTAACGTGCAAAAATAAGCATAAATCTAAAAACTCAAACATTTTTCTGCTATTTTTTGTTTTTTAGCGTGAATTTGTCAGCATTACAAGAACATTAGCCAACGTTACGACAAGGACACATCGTGGTCTGTCATGGCACATACACAAGAGTCTGACCAAACATTGACAGCCGTCTCCACCATGTCAATGACGGCATAGATGGGCAGTATAATACCGAGCACAGCCACTGGTGCTCCTATACCCGACATCAGCGAGAGGGTAAGGAAATAGCAGCCCATAGGCACGCCGGCATTGCCTACTGCAGAAACCACACTGATTAGGAGCCATGTCAGCATGGTGGTCAATGTGAGAGGTGTGCCCCCCTGCTGCATGACAAAAAGTGAGGTGACGAGAATAAAAGCCGCACAGCCATTCATATTGATAGTGGTACAGACAGGCAAGACGAAACGAGCCACCTTCTGTTGCGCTCCCAGTCGCTGTTCAGCCGACTGCATGGTGACAGGCAATGTGGCAGCACTGCTTTTAGAGAACAGAGCCATGAGTACAGCAGGACTCATCGCCACGAAGGTGCGCCAAGGGTTGATGCCACGCAGCAGCAGAAAGAGTGGCAGTATGACAAAGAATTGTATCAGATTGCCCCCCAGCACCACTGCCACGTATTCGCCCAATGATGCAGCCACGTCGCCTGTAGAGAGTTGCGCCGTGAGTTGTGCGGCAAATGCCACAATACCCAGCGGCAGAGTATGTATGAGTGCACGGATGAGAATGAAGAGCAGTTCCTGGAGACCAAAGAGGAATTTCAGCACCACCGACTTATTCTCCGACTCCTTCATCTTTGACAGTGCGAGTCCCACGGCGAAAGTCAACAGCAAGAGCGACAAGACGTTACCATCGAGTAACGGTTTTACGATATTGTTTGGTATGACACCGAGCAGGTGTTCAGAGTACGATGACTGAGTATCGGCAGTCGATGCGCCAGCACTCCCATCGGCGTTCTGCAGCAGCACCTCGGCAGGTAAAGTATCGGGTGCTATGACCACATAAAGCACCAGTCCCACAATGGCAGCCATGGTGGTGGTAAGCAGTGTATAACTGAGTGTATGGCGAAAGATGCTCCCAGCAGACTTTCCTCCGCCCAGTGTAGCGAGAGTGGTGGTGACAGCCAGCACGATGGTAGGCACCGCCAGCAGTTGAAACAGCCGTACATAAACAGCGGCGACGAAGTTCATCACATCATTGAGCCATGCTATATGCAGGAGTCCCGTCAACGCCCCCACGATCAGTGCCCCAAGCCATATTATAGTTTGTTTCATAACGTCTAAAAGTTTAACTCCAAGTTGATATACACATTGCGTCCCTTCTGCGGTATGTGGTTCCAATCTGAATACGAACTATACAGCCTGTCAAACAGGTTCTCAACCCCCATACGCAGGTTAAGTGCCATGTTTGCCATGTCGTACCTTATCCCGACACTTGCGTTAAAGATGGTCCACGCAGCCGTTTCCCTCTCGCCGTATTTTTCACCATAGCGACTGTTTTTTGCATTTCCCTTAACACCTACCTGAGCCTCAACGACACCTTGTCTGAAGGTGATGCTGCTGCTATATGCCACTGGCGAGATAAGAGGCAGCGCACAGCCGTCATCGTCATTGCCTGCGCTGTAACTCACCTTTCCGTCCCATTCCAGCCACGGTGTGAGTTGCCACTGAGAAGAGAGTGAGACATTAAATATAGAGGCATGCGAGATATTGCCATAGACCTTGACCCCCTCGGCACCCACCGTCATTGCACTCAGTCGTTTTTCAAACTGTGCTATGATATAGTTAGAGAAGAGGAATGCATTGCCCTCCAGTTTCATGTTCCATGTAGAGGTACGTACCTGCGCAGAGACATTCATCTCCCATGCAGATTCGTTTTTCAGGGCGGGGTTGCCCATGTAGTCGTACTGGTCGAAGGTATTGTTGAGATAGTATCCATACGCCTCTGTCACCGTGGGAGCCCTACTACCCCACCCTGTACCTATACTCAGAGTGAAGGGGTTCAGTCTGATAAGATAACTGGCTGCCACACGTGCCGTAGTCTGGTGATAGGCATTGGTCATCAAGGGAAAGAACACCTTCAGTGCGTTGTAGCCTTCGTCGCTATTCAGGCGCTGCCGTTGCCATGCTACTTTTGCCGAGAGTCGTAGTGCTTGTGTGCCAGAGAGTTGCAGGTTGTCTGTAGCCGAGAGTCCTGCATTCAGGGTTCCAACATCGGGCCATGTCACCATATACATTGGGGCTGCCCCGCCAGGATACATGGTCATATCGGCAAACAGCCGGTTGTAGTACATATCAGCATTCAGTTGCAAGGCATGTTGTTTGTAGTTTGCTGTGAGCAGACTATACATTCCCGCCGTCCGACTTTTTCCCGGCATATCCATGTGTATCTGTACATCAGGTCGGTGGGTGTCGTCCATGACATGTGTGATATGGTTGTAATACACCTTAGTTTCCCATGTGCTCCACACATCATGTTCAAACAGGTGTTTGTATGAAAGGCTGGCAATGATGCCTTGTGCCTTTGCCACATCCATGTTGAGTGCAGGGTATCCCACATTTGAGGCGCGGTCGAAAATGAATGTCCCCTCCATGATATCGTGCTCTGCCAACCGCAGTCCTGCATTTGCGAAGAAGTTTACCTTCCGGAACTGAGAGAAAGGCAACACCTCACCCCCACCAATCTTGTAATTGTCTGCATGGCGATAGAACACCCCGACATTGCTATAGAAGCTATGGGTGGACACTGCGGCATCGGCACCGTACACCTGCAGGTGTCCGTTAAACTCATGTCCCACCGACGCATTCAGGTGCAGGCGGTCATTGTCGAAGCCCACTTTCCTCAACCTCAGGTCCAGGCTACCGCCGATATTGCCTGTGGCTTGCGGATTGCCGTCGAGTCCACTATTCAGACTGATAGTCTGTAGGTTGCCACTCTCCACATAACTCGTCACGGGGTCCATCTTGTCTGTACAGGCATAAAATATCTTCATGCCGTCGATGGTAGTAGACACCCTCTCGGTCTGCATGTTGTTGACGACAGGTTCCCAGGCATAGGAACCGCGTCTGATTAGGTTGACCTGAGAGAGCACAGAGAGATGTTCGTCTATGCTGGCGGCAGAGCCCTTGAGGGAGCGTTTCTGCCCTTGTCGTGCAGTAGACACCACCACCACCTCGTCCATGTTTTGTGTCTGTTCGATAACAGTATCGTTCAGGCAAACGACTGATAACAAAACGGTTCCTATGATATTCATAATCTATTTATTTCGTAGTGAGTTAGATAGTAACGTCCCAGAAGAGTGAACTGAAGCCATCTGCCAGGTCATCGCCACCCGCCACGACATTACCTTTACTATCACGCACAGTGAGATGAATGCGCCACAGTCCCGTCATCGTCAGGTTTACAGTACCGGCATACGAGCCGTCAGACTGCAGGGTGAGCGGAGTGTTGTCGGGCGAGGTATGATTGCCCATGTCTGGCATCCTTGGGTCGATATCAATAGTGAACTGTTCACTGGCCAGAGGATATGGGTCGGTGCCATTAGTGCTTTTGCTCGAGACGTATGCCACTATAGGATTAGTGCCAGTATGCAGGTCGCTGTAGTTGACCAGCGAGAGGTAGTAGGTATTGCCGGCAGCCTTGAACGACTTCACCCATTGTTGTCCCTCGGGCAGAGCCTCTGCCACTATTGGGGCATCAGACAGCGCGGCTTGACCGTCGAGCACATCGACACTATAAGACAAGGACCAGTTACCCTCCATGACGAGCGACACCCACCCGCGCTTTACCGCCAGGTAGTTATTGTCGAAACTCTCCACCAAGTCAGAAGCCGGACTGCTGTGTTTCATGTTCATCTTCTCCATGAACATTAGGGGTGTAAGACCATTGACATCAAAATTCTTGATGTAGTTGCCAGAGGATTTTTTAGTAGCCACGAAGAATATCTCATTGTAGCCAACGTGGAAAGAGCCTGTCTTGGTATAGGCAAAGACATTGTATTTGCCATCGACCACT
The DNA here is from genome assembly GCA_946186945.1 of uncultured Prevotella sp. Classification (GTDB taxonomy): domain Bacteria; phylum Bacteroidota; class Bacteroidia; order Bacteroidales; family Bacteroidaceae; genus Prevotella. The sequence continues at coordinate 7,288 of CAMHPC010000006.1, read as the reverse complement.
GTAGTCAGTTCGGGAACGATCTTCACAGTCTGCAGGAATTTGTATACCTGCAAAGCCTCTTCAGCCGAACAGCAGTCTATATCGCCCTGGATTGTGATACCCGGTATTTCGATACTTTGCACGCCAGCATCATCGTTGCTGCTGCAGGAAGTAGTGACTGTGCATAAGAGCACAGTCACCACAACGAAGATGTATCTATTGATTTTATTCATAAAATCCAGTTTTTACATACACATAGTTTCATTAGTATCCTGGGTTCTGCTCTATGCCCAGGTCTTCTCCAGAAAGGCCGGTGGGAATGGGCTGACGGTAGTGTTTGCCGCGCACATTGTTATACTTTGCCACCAGGTGGTTGTGTACCTTTTCGAAATAGGCACGCTGGTCACTAGTGTAAGATGCCAATCTATGCCACTCATCGCTGAAGTGCTTGTAGTTTGCCACCTTCTTCACAGAACTGATGAGGTCTTTCCAGCGCAGAGAGTTGAAGAGCGAGAACTGTTCGTAGGTGAACTCATAGTCCCATTCGCGTTTGATATCATCAAATGTGGGAGCAGCGATTTCTGCTATGCCGGCACGTTTGCGCAGTTGGTTGAATGGAGCAGCCGCCTCGCTGTTGCGTCCCAGTTGCACGAGAGCCTCTGCCTTGATAAGCAGCACCTCTGCATAGCGTATCTCTATGCGGTCTACACTGTTCTGGGTGATTTCCAGCAATTCCGCCCTATCATAACTCTGGTCTACGCCCTTTCCGTTGATGGGAGTGTACACCGGAGAATAGTAGTGGTAAGTGTTGCCATCCTCAGGATTTTTCAGTTCGGTGAAGTAAGTCTTTGCCAGACGTTTGTCGTTGGGTTGCTCTGCGTACCAGTCGTCATAGAGGTCATCGTCAGCCACCTCGGTATGGTTCTGGCTGTAGCCTTTGCCGTATTCACCATTCTGGAAGGGGAATGTCCATGAGCAGTGAGTCTGGTGGTTACCCTGAGCGTCATTTTTGTCACCGTCATGTGCTATAGTGAACAGGTGCTCGTTGGTACCGCGTTTGTTCGACTCATATTCGCGTCCGAAGAGTTTGGAGAAGTCGGGGTCGAGACTTAGTTTGCCGCTATTGATTACCTTGTCAGCATACTCGATAGCCTTTAGCAGTCGACCGTCGTTCTTGGAGAAAGCGGGGTCGGTCTGAGTATTGGCTATAGCCTGCACTTCACTGGCAGAGAGAGGATTGTCGCCCCATACCAGGTAAGTACGTGCCAGCAGAGCCTGAGCAGCCTGTTTGGAAGGTATGCGTGGGTCGCCGTTGTAGTCGAGCAGCAGGTTCTCTGCACTGGTCAGGTCGCTGACTATCTGGTTGAACACTGTGTTCAGGTCCTGTCGCTGTGTGGTAGAACCGCCCTGCTCTGTAAACACAGGCACCTCGCCCCAGAGTTGTGCCAGTTTCAGGTATGCCAGTGCGCGCAGGAATTTAGCTTTACCCACTGCGGCATTGTATCCTGCCTGTGTCACCTTGCCTGCCTTGAGTGAATTTTCGATGGTGGTGATGGCCTCGTTGTCCTGAGCGATGCCCAGCAGCAGGTGGTTGAAGATTTTCACCTGGTACCACGTGTCAGCCACCTGTTCGAAACGGCTGTTCACCGGACCAGCCTCGCCCTCTTCGCCTTCAAACGAGATGAGTTTGTTGGAATTGAGTTCGATGATGAACGAGAACGAAGATGAGAGCGGCTGCCAGTGGCTGTATACGCCATTGACCAGTGAGATGGCTCCTTCATCGTTTTGCACCACGTTATCCACGTCTATGATATCTACTACGTCTGCAGTGTTGTCATCGCTGCTTGTGCACGAGGTAAAACCCGTGAGAAGTGTGGCTGCCAATGCAGCACCGAATAAAATGTTCCTTTTCATAAATAATCTCCTTTTTACCTTTAGTTAATACTTCATTAAATAAATACTATAAATACGATGTTATAAAGTCAGGTTTACTCCGAATGTGAAAGTTCTTGCCGAGGGGTATGCCCCACTGTCGGTACCTCCAGCTACCTCAGGGTCGTAGCCCTTGTATGGAGTGATAGTGAAGAGGTTGGTGGCTGTGGCATATACGCGTATGCCTACAGGGAAATGCTTTGGCAGTTGCAGACGATAGCCGATGGTAACATTTTTCAGTTTGAGGTAGGAAGCATCCTGTATGTATCGGCTGTCGATGTAGGAGAAGGGTCTGGGATTGGCTGCCCATGGCAGGGTCTGACCGCCGTTCTCCGGTGTCCATGCATCGAGTACCGTGGTCAGGGTGTTGTACGAGTCACCCGTCTGTTCCAGTCGTCGTCCCAGGGCATTGTATAGTTTATTGCCATAACTGCCTGCGAAGGAGAGAGAGGCATCGAAGCCCCGATAGTTGAACTGTGTGGAGAAGCCGTAGACCAGTTTTGGCTGTATGCTGCCCAGTATGACACGATCGTTACCGTCTATCTGTCCATCCTTGTTAGTGTCAACATATTTTATATCTCCGGCTTTGGGCGTCTGTCCGTTGATAGTAGGCAGTTGACTCACATCCTCATTGAGTTGCACTATGCCATCGAACTGCAGTCCGTAGAATGAGCCCAGGGCCTCGCCCCTGCGCAATATCTGCTGGTTGTCAGAGCCTTGTATGATGTTGTTGGTCTGTCCCATATTGGTTATCTCGTTTTTATTGTATGCGAGATTGGCAGCCACCGTCCACTGTATGCGTCGTCGCTGTATAAGTGCGGCATTGACACTCAGTTCCACGCCCTTGTTGACCACATTTCCCACGTTTTGCAGTTGTGTGGTCACACCAGATGCGAAACCCATGGGAACCACCAGCAGCAGGTCGCTTGTTTTTTTGTAGTAGGCATCGAACACCACGTTTACCCTACTGCGGAACAAACCGAGGTCGAAGCCGAGGTTGTAAGAGGCGGTAGTTTCCCATTTCAGGTTATCATTGGCTTCATTGTCTTTTGAGTAACTGGATGAGCCGCCGTAACTGCCTGTGGCATACGAGGTAGCGAAGGCAAAGTCTGGTATCTCCTGATTGCCCACCATGCCACCTGAGATTCGCAGTTTCAGATAGTCTACTGTTTTCAGTGCTCCAATGAAGAAGGGTTCTTTATCCACGTTCCATGAAAGTCCCAGTGAGGGGAAGTATCCCCAGCGATGGTCCTTTGAGAAACGGCTGGAATTGTCGGCTCGGAATGTAGCCGTGGCATTATAGCGATTGAGCAGAGTATAGTTGACACGGGCTATGAGAGAATTGAGTGTCGACTCAGACTTACCTGTCTTAGGAGTATATATACCGGCACCATCGCCCAGGTTGTACTGTTTCAGACTTTCGTTGGTAAAGTGGTTGGTACGTATGGCACTGTATGTGGAAGTGGAAGTCTGGCGTGTAAATCCTGCCAGTGCATCTATATGGTTGTTGTCGTTGATATCCTTGTCATAACTTACGGTATATTCCTGTTGCCACACATCAGTCTGTCGGTTGCCATTGCCTCCGATACCTTCGGTAGCAAGTCCAAGCGAGGTGAATGCGCCTGCGAAGTAGTTCTGGGTGAGTTTTTCACTATTCAGGCCAACGGTGGCTTTCAGCAGGAAGTCGCCGATGCGGTAACTGGCCCATACATTGGACAGCAGATAGTTGTTCACGTTCTCAGCCACACTCTCTTTCAGGTCATACACAGGGTTGGCTGCATGGTCGCCTATAGCGAAATATGCGTATTCATAGGGGTTTTTGAAATTGTAGGTGCCATCATCGTTGTATACTCTGATTACAGGGGGCATGAGCAGGGCATAGACAAAACTATTAGTGATACCTGCCGAGAAGGGCGATGAATTGAACACTTGGTCTTCGGTAGTAGTCATTCCACGTTGTCTGGAGCGTCCGTAAGTGGTATTCACGCCGAAATGAAGATTTTTCTGCAGTTCCCAGTCAGCATTAAGATGGAAGTTGTAACGTTGAAAATCTGAGTTGAGCACTATACCCTGCTGGTCGGTGTAGTTGGCTGAGAAGGAGTAGCGGCTCTTCTCCGTAGCACCGTTGATGCTCACCTCATGGTTTTGCGTCAGCGCGTTGCGCAGCACTGCATCCTGCCAGTCGGTACCTTTTCCCAGTGCTTCTATCTGTTCATCTGTATATCCGCCCTTATTACTGAAGTATTTCTTTTGGAACCCAGCCCACTGAGATGCGTCCTGCAGGTCGAGAGTCTTGGCTATATGACTTACTCCAAGGCTGAAATTATAACTGATACGTGCTTTTTTATCGCCTATCCTACCCTTCTTGGTGGTGATGATAATGACGCCGTTGGCACCTCGTGAACCGTAGATGGCAGTGGCAGACACATCTTTCAACACTTCTACCGACTCAATGTCGTTGGGGTTGATAGTGGCCAATGGGTTGAGCGAACTCTCTATGGCTCCGAGTCCGGTGCCGCTGTTTGCCGCATCTTTGAAGTAGATGAAGCCGTCTATCACATAAAGAGGTTCATTGCTTGCATTCACCGAGTTGCCTCCACGTATGCGTATATGACTGTCGGCACCCGGTTGTCCGCTGCTTGCCGTGACATTCAGTCCTGCCACCTGCCCTCCGAGCGCGGCATCGAAGGTTGACGTCTGCGAGTTGGCGAACACCTCAGAGGTCACCGTAGTGACGCTGCCAGTGAGTTGGGTGCGCTTTTGTGTACCATAACCTATTACCACGACTTCGTTCAAGCGGTTGCTATATTCTACCAGTTGTATCTCCAACGGTTCTGTTGTGTCATAGACATCAACTTCCTGCGACCTGTATCCTACGAACTGCACACTCAGTGTCAGTGGCAGTTCCACCTTTGTCACGAGCGTGAAGTTTCCGTCAATATCGGTGACGGTGCCAAGTTCCTTGCTCGACTTAGGTATAAGTGATGCTCCAACGATGGACTCTCCCGTATTGGCATCTACTATTCTACCCGTTATAGTGGTCTGTGCCAGGGCGTTAAGTGCGGACACCAATATGGTAATGAACAAAAAAACTCTCTTTTTCATAGATACAATCTCCCCTTAAGGAGCGAGCCTGCTGATGAGTGAGGCTCGCACCTTTTACAAATTTATAAAACTACTTATTGAATTATGATTGGCAAACTTCTATTTATTTTGTGCCAGGTTATCATGTGCTATACGCTGCTTTTGTGCAGTCAACTCCTTTGGTGAAAGAGACAGCAGCCCATACTGATGCACATATTCTACTCCATGCTCCAGTACCCATTGTGCAAAGTCGTTGAGCAGTTCGTTGCTGGGGTCGAAGGTCAGGCCCACGGAGCCCACGGGTATCTCCGAGTACTGCTGTTCCTCAAGAAGTTGGATGATATCATCCAAACGTCCTTCTTTCAGGATCTGTCGTCCTCGACGGTCAATATCCAATGGAATGAGAGCGAGAGAATGTCTCAACTGTCTACTCTCCAGGTCGAAGATATTTGAAAGGGAGTTGACAGTCACTCCTAATTGGTCTCTGCTTATGGCATTATTGAGAAAAGAGTCATCCCCCTGTATCTTTTTACCTTTATAGTTGACTGTCTCCTGATGGAAGTGAGAGGCATATAGACGGGAAGCAGACTGTTGGCTATTGCCTGTAATGATATGTAGTTGTTGTTCCAGTTTTGTTTCTTCCTGTTCGTCGTCATCCTCATCCTTTACGAAGAAGAGTTTCTTTAGTTTCCTGGCGTTCAGTTGTTTGTTGCCCAACAGTTTTTCTGCCTCTGATGCTCTATTCACCACCGGCAATACGGCATAGTGTGCGAAGAAGAATGCGTTACTGTTTTGTTCTGTTACGAACGAGATATGGTTTTCTGTGTTGTCTGTTTTTCCTGAAACGATCTGAAATGCGATGTTTGGATTGTCCTGGGTGTAATCGGCTACCCATTTTTCTGCCAGTTGTCGCACAGAATTCTGTACGTGAAGTGTCACTTGAGTGTTTTGTGCATCTACTGTCAGACTAATTTGCAATGCCATGAGCAATGCTATGGTGAATACTGATTTTCTCATGTTCTCTTGTTTCTTTAAATACAATTATAATATGTTCTTTCCATTTCTGGTTATTACTCTCTGTTATCCTCTGCATACAACAGCAAGACATCCCTGCCATACAGGTGCTCATAGAGTGTTGGCACATTCGCTGAAACATTGTTCTCATACCTTTTTTTTTATCGTTTTGAATATGTCTGTATTGTCGCTGCAAAGGTACGCTGATATCACCCCCCCCACAATACCCCATAAATGTCATTTTTCATACCACAATATTGGTATTGTACTGTATTTATTAGAAGTGTAAAATAAGTATATATTTTTTGTAACACATTGTGGTTCAGAGCAAAGTAATTGTTCTACCGGGTCACCTGCATAACCATGTGTGAGCATCCACACTAAACTCGTGATATTTTCGTTCTATAATAACGTGAAATATCACAATGAATCCACAATACGAGACACTTGTCAAATGCCTGTTGCCTGAGCACATGCTTGAATGGTTTCAGCCATGTACGACAGATAAGACGAGATCCTAAACTACTTCGTTAACAGATCAACCAATGCCTCTGCTGAATCACTCAATGCTAAAATCAAGGACTTCAGGGCACAGTTAAGGGGTGTCATTGACAAGAAATTCTTCATCTTCAGGCTTGTCAAGATTTTCGGTTAATCCACGCGGTTATGCAAGTGACCCAGTAATCATGTATCACACCGTCAAAGTCAATACATATGGATTTCAACGACCTTGCTTTTGATTTTATTTCTAACATACCATTTATAATATCGTAAAGTTGTACCCGGTAAATCGGCCCCTCAATATACTCTTTTGTTATACGGCTTTCTCTGATACCCACTCCGTGATATTTCTCTCGGCTGATGAGAATGAGATGCCCACCTTGGTGATGGGGCGACCGTCCATGCGGTATTTGTCGGCATAGCCCTTTCGGTTGATTTGCTCGAGGGCTTCCTGTGCGGGGTGGTCATATTTCAGTTCCATTATATATATGCCCTTCGGCATGAGCAGAGTGATATCGCTGCGGCCCTTTGCCATTGGGTCCTCTGCCCTGACGTCGGCGCCGAATGCCACAAGCAGGGTATAAAGCAGCGAGTGATAGTAGTGCTCATTCTGATTGCCACGCTCCAAGTGGTAGGGTATGCCGGCGAAGAAAGACTTCAGTGCCTCGATAAAGTTCTCCAAGTTGGCGCTTCTGCTAAACTGCTTGTATGCCTGAAAGAGGTCGCTTTTGTTGCGGTCCACTCCCTTTACCGCTGCCACGTGGCGATAGAGGCAGTC
>CAMHPC010000005.1 GCA_946186945.1 uncultured Prevotella sp. | reverse complement strand
CCCATGATTACGGCAATAGTCCAGATATTCTTTTTCTTCATATCTCAGTGATGTGTCATTCTTTAGTTGCAAAGATAGTAAATATCTTAAACGCTTAACATTTTTAAGTTAATTTTAAAGCGGTTTTTAACATGCTATAACTTCTATATTAGTTTTAATTGATTATTATTAAGTATAACTATGGTTTTCCGGAGAATCCGGATCTTCTGGAATTTTCCGGAGAGTCAGGGAGATTTCTCCGCCATAGGAAAAAGGCCCCTCGCCACTGGGGGCGGGGGGCCTGATATTTGAGAGTGATAAAGTATCGCGTGTATGTATGTGGTTATAAAGTTTTAGCTGTGATTTATATTAATAGCGATAACCGCGACGGGGACCGTTATAACCGGGACGGTGGTGACGGGGGCCTCCATAGTAGCCGTGACGATAGTGACGCGGGGGTCTGTTGTAGTCGTAGCGGGGACGGGGACCACGATGACGGAAGGCAGGACCTCCTGGACGGTGGTGGCGCATGCGATAGATACGTGCGCACTCAGGACACGTGCGAGGCATGAAGCGCTGATAGCGAAGAGAGTGGTTGTGACGATATCCAGGACGGTCAAAGGCGTTGTCAAGGGCAGATGCACTTGCAGTCAATGTCATCATCATCATGGCGATGAATACGAATAAGATTTTTTTCATAATAGTTGATTTTGTTAGTAAGACATGTTATTTTAATTCTCTGTTGCAAATGTAGGATAAAAAAAACGACTGACAAAGAAAAAATCCCCTTTTTTGGAGGGGAAAAACCTACTCCATATTAGGGGATTTCCAATCACATTGATATACAGGCACTTAACAGAAGTGCAAATACTATTTTGTCACTCGTTCAAGCCACTTTACCATGCCAAACATCACACCCATGGAGATGAGGCAAACCAAAAGGAACACTGCCCAACACTGCCAGATAGGCCATTTGTTGTACATGAGCGGTCCCACCCACAGCATGAGGTTACCCACAGCAGTGGCACCGAGCCACAGGCCTTGGCACAATCCCTGCATGCTCTTAGGAGCCACCTTTGACACGAACGACAGTCCGAGTGGAGAGATGAACAACTCTGCCACGGTGAGGAAGAAATAGATGACGATGAGCACCCAGGGGCCTGCCTTCATGCCTGCTGCCGTATCTGCCGATAACAACTTGAACTCCTCTGCCGACGGATATCCATTGGCGTATGAGAAGATAGCGAGGAAGAGATAGGCCAGTCCAGCTATACCCATGCCGTATGCTATCTTGCGTGGTGTAGAGATTTCACGTCCGGCACGAGTGAGTGAGCCAAAGATCCACATTATTATCGGTGTGAGCACGATAACGAAGAATGGGTTGACAGCCTGCCATATTTCCGGTGCTATGCTGTCGGTCACCACGAAGTCGCGAGCGAAGTAAGACAGCGACATACCGTTCTGGTGGAATGAGAGCCAGAAGAACACTGCTATGCCCAGCACGGCGAAGAGCGCGAACATACGCTGCTTTATCTCCTTGGCCATGGTCTGACGCTCCTCGGGAGTGTAGTCGGCCACGGCTGCAGCCTCTTTCTTGCCCGGATTGGGGAATATCTTCTTGGATGCCACAAAGATAGCGAGTGAGATGAGCATTGCAAGCACCGAGGCTATGAACGAATAGTGTATGCCCGTATTGAACACATCCAGATAATTGGTACAGAAGGCGGAGAGGTCGCTCACGGGACCGCCTGACATATTCACCTTGTCAACCAGTTCGGTGAGGTTGCTCATCGACTCAGCCGACATATTTGCTCCTTTGTCGAGATACTCGTGGCAGAGAGAGGGTAACTTTGCATCGTATGCCAGACCGTTGGTTCCCAACCACCACTTCCTGAGCAGCGGAGCCACAAAGGGTGCTATCAGTCCACCTACGTTTATAAATACATAGAATATCTGGAAACCGGAGTCGCGCTGTCCCTTTGCTATGCGCAGAGCGTCCTCGCCTTTTTTTGCAGCCTCTGCCTCATGATTGTCATACATCTGACCGACGATGGCCTGCAGGTTGCCCTTGAAGAGACCATTACCGAAAGCAATGAGAAAGAGGGCAAGACAGGTGAGCGGCAATAGCCACCACTGGTTGTCGACTGTGGCAAGTATGGGGACAGCCAGCACCACATAACCCGAGGCCATGACAATCAGACCGGTCATTATGGTACCCTTGTAGTTTTGCGTGCGGTCGGCAATGATACCACCCACCAGACTGAGGATGTATATGCCGGCATAGAAGAAGGAATAGATGACACCGCTCGTCTCATCGGTCAGGCCGAACTTGGAACAGAGGAAGAGCACGAGCACAGCATTCATGATATAATATCCGAAGCGTTCGCCCATATTGCTCAAGGCTGCCTGAAGCAGTCCTTTAGGATGGTTTTTAAACATAGTATTTAATTTTTGGTTTTTGTTATATCGAAAAGGTAGGTTAGTTTCACAAATATAGTCTGATGGTTCGACTTACCGAAATAATCTCTCTTGGTATTGTCGTATATATTGCCCAGTCCGTAGTAGTAACGACCCTCAAGTAGGAAGTGCCCCACTCTGCGTACGGAGTATTCCACGCCCAGGCCGCCTGCTATGCCATAATCAAACTTCTTCTCTACCGGCATGAGATACTGTTCACTCACTTTGTTGGAACGGTCGTTGATATTGCGTGTGTCATACTCAAAATTTGTAGCAGTACTCTCCGAGAGATAGATACCGAACTGCGGACCCGCCTGAACAAAGAACTGCACCCCACTCTCTTCCTTGCCCCATGCCAGGTGTGCCATTAGCGGCACCTGTACATAACTGATGGTGCGTTTATACCGTTCTGCCTCTCCAGTGACGACATTGATGACCGGTTGCTCCTGAGGGGTGAGTATGTCTTCATCCCAGCCCAACTGCGTATAGTTCACCTCTGCCATAACCGAACAGATGGTCTTGAAGTATTTCTCGCAGACATAGCGCATGGAGAGACCACCGGAGAAGCCCTTGTGCATGACCTGCGACACTGTAGGCTGAAAACCTATTTTGTTGAATGCAATGCCACCATTGAAGCCCAAGGAGAAATCGCTGCGGTGTTCGCCCACCTGCGCTTGCGAGGCGAGTGAGAACGTGAACACCGCAAGAACAGCAAACGAACGCAGCAGGGGGCGGAAACGACTGTAGACGTGGTGTTTCATCAGTAACTAATTGACTCGATGGTACGACTGGGCAGATAATGGATGAACATGAAGTTGGTGTTGCGCATGCCCTTACCCTGTCTGTTGAAGTGCATGGGGGTCTGCACCGACTTGTAAGCCATCTGTCCACGGCCGCCAGTGAAGCGGGCACCAAACTGTGCCACACCGCCTATGAAGAAACATCCGTGGTCGAAACCCGAGAGGGCATAGCGTGGCAGTCCGTTGGCATCCATCTCCAGATTGAATTTCTGTCTGTAGTTGTTCTCCACCCACTTGGTATCGCGCGAGGTCTCGTTATAGAAAAAGTAGGTAGGTATGTAAGTATCATAACGGAAGAAAAGGTCTTGATACGCCTTGGTGTACATGAGCCACTCCGTATAGCCCAACACAGAGATATTGAGATTCTTATTGGCTGCAGAGAGGATGTTGAGTTTGGCAAAGGTGTCATTGAGTTTAGGAGAATGCTCGGTATTGAGCACCACGATATTCGGCCGTGAGAGGTCGAAAGCCTTGGCAAAGTCATTGTCGGAGGTATTCAGCGATGTGAGCGAATAGCGCACACCCTTTTTGTTCAATTCGCTGCGCAGAGCCGCAGTGAAAGGTGCCTTGGTAGAAGCAGGGTCGCCACAGTCTACTATTACGGGGTGGTAGGTGGCAAAGCGCTCAAGGAAGCGGTTGGCAGCCACTGCATCTATCTCGGCATTCGACTGATACACCTGCCACACACAGTCGTGACGCTGGGTGGGTTGACCACCGATAGAGAACGGTATGACCTGTCGTATGCCGTGAGCATGACAGAAATCGGCTATGGCATCCACCTGATCGCTGTACAGAGGACCTATTATGATATCGCATTTAGCAGCCTCAGGCTCTTGCAAGGTCTTGCTCACGTCAGCACCCTTCTCCACATTCCATGCATGCATATCAACGGTGATACCATCTTTTGAAACACGATCGCAGGCGAGGAGCAGTCCACGATAGTACTCCACCATGCGCCTGCCGTCACCATCCTTGTCGTGTAAAGGCAACATCACACCACCCTTCACCTTCTTGCCCTGGTTGGTGGTGATGGGTGTGGTGACTGGCTGAGACTGGGCAGCAGTGGTAGCCGCTGCGTTCGACTCTGCCGGAGCATTCGGCGCAGCGGGTATATTGATATAATCACCCTTCTTCAGTTCGTAACCCGGCATGCGCATCTCCGGGTTGGCAGCCTCCAGTTGATCTATAGTGATGCCATACTGCTTGGCTATGCCATAGCGTGTCTCACTTTTCTTCACCTTGTGCTGTGTCTGTATTTTTACTGTCTGTGCCGTCAACAGTGTGACGAGCGAAAGCATGCATGCTGCAATGATGTATCTAGCGTACCGTATCATGTGCTGTGAAAGATTATTTTTTGCAAAGATAGTGCAAGGCGAGAGAAGAACAAAAAAAAAGACGAAGTTTTTTTCTTTTGTTCTTCCGAGCCGCAGCCTGTCTTCGCGAAGCAAAGACGCAAGGCGAGAGAAGAACAAAAAAAAAGACGAAGTTTTTTTCTTATGCGAAAATATCACTACCTTCGCAGACGAAAATCGGATTGCGCGCGTTTTATTAAGAACAAAGCACTAAGACAATGAAGAAAATAATACTGACCATATTGCTGGCAGCCACTATCACAATACCCTCGGCAGCCGACGACGAGATGCCCAACATAAGCCCTACAGCCTATTACACCACCGAAGACGGCGGCGAGGAGGAGAATGCCAACTACAGCGGCAACGCTCCACTGAAAGGCCGGTTCGTGGCAAACCCTACTAATGCCGAAGGGTGGTCGGCCTCCTACGAATGGCGCTTCGTACACGAGAACGAGACAAAGCCCTATCTGGTGCGATACGAAGAAGATACGGAATACACTTTCACCACAGCCGGTTCACACAACATAGTGCTCTATGCCACCTTCACACGCGGTGATGAAGTGATAGAGTTTCGCGATGAATACTGGGACGGCACCTATCCGCTCAGAGTGACAATAAGCGAGAGCAAACTGGAGATGCCAAATGCCTTCTCACCCAACGGTGATGACAGAAACGAAGAATATAAAGCCAAGACATACAGCAGTCTGGTGGAATTTCATGCCTACATCTTCAACCGCTGGGGACAGAAACTCTTTGAATGGACCGACCCCTCAAAAGGCTGGGACGGGAAATACAAAGGCACACCTGTGAAACAAGGTGTGTACTACGTGCTGGTAGAGGCCAAGGGGGCTGACGGCAGACGCTACAGAATCAAACGCGACGTAAACCTAATCACCGGATTTACCAGCGAAGAAACGGAGACCACAAACACCGGCGAATAAACGGAATGACAAGAGAAGATGAGAAGATAAGCGTGCAAGGTGCGCGTGTGCACAATCTGAAAAACATCGATGTAGACATACCACGCAACAGTATGACTGTCATCACTGGTCTGTCGGGGTCGGGCAAGTCGTCGTTGGCTTTCGATACCATATTCGCAGAGGGACAACGCAGATACATAGAAACATTCTCCTCGTATGCCCGAAATTTCCTCGGCGGACTGGAAAGGCCTGATGTAGACCAGATTACAGGTCTCAGTCCAGTTATCAGTATAGAACAAAAGACCACCAACAAGAACCCTCGCTCTACCGTGGGCACCACTACCGAGGTGTACGACTACCTGCGCCTGCTCTATGCACGAGCCGCCACCGCATACAGTTATGCCACAGGTGAGAAAATGGTGAAATATACCGAGGAGCGCGTGCAGGAGATGATACTGGGCGACTACATCGAACATGCCATATACATTCTTGCACCACTGGTGAAACAACGCAAGGGACACTACCGCGAACTCTTCGAAACTATGCGGAGAAAAGGCTACCTGTATATGCGGGTGGACGGTGAGATAGTGGAAATAAAGCCAGGAATGAAACTGGACCGCTATCGCAACCACAACATAGAGGTGGTGATAGACAAACTGAAGGTGCAACTAAAAGACGAGGAACGACTGCGCAAGAGCGTGCACACAGCCATGCAACAGGGCGAAGGCACACTGGTGATACTCGACAAAGAAACTGGTGCTGCAAAAAATTACTCACGACGACTGATGTGCCCCACCACAGGCATAGCATACGACGACCCTGCACCCAACAAATTCTCGTTCAACTCGCCCGAAGGGGCATGCCAGCGATGCAAGGGCTTGGGCAGGGTGCACGAGATAGACATGGACAAGGTGATACCCGACAGACACCTATCCATACGCGAAGGTGGCATAACACCACTTGGCAAATGGAAGAACCAAAGCATTTTCTGGAAGATAGACTTCCTGCTGCAGCGTTTCGGCTACGATGCGAAGACACCCATCGAGGAACTTTCAGAAGAGGCACTCTCTGCCGTGCTCTACGGCAGTCTGGAACCTGTTAGGATAGACAAGGAACTGATACACACCAGTTCCGACTATTTCGTAACGTATGAGGGTGTGGTGAAATACCTAAGTCAGGCGATGGAGAAGAGCGATGATAATGCCAGTCAGAAATGGGCAGACCAGTTCCTCCACACATGCACCTGCCCTGAATGCAAGGGACAGCGCCTGAACCGAGAGTCACTCTCTTACCGACTGGGCGACAAGAACATAGCCGACCTCTGCGACATGGATATCTCTGAACTGTGGGAATGGCTGGGACATGTGGACGATATGCTGGAACCCAAGGAGCGAGCCATAGCGGCAGAGATAGTGAAGGAGATACGCACTCGTCTGCACTTCCTGCTCGACGTGGGTCTCGACTACCTTGCCCTCAACCGCCCATCAGCCTCTCTCTCGGGTGGTGAGAGCCAACGCATACGACTGGCCACACAGGTCGGCTCGCAACTCGTCAACGTGCTCTATGTGCTCGACGAACCGAGTATCGGACTGCACCAACGCGATAACGACAGACTGATACAAAGTCTGAAATCACTGCGCGACCTGGGCAACACCGTGGTAGTGGTTGAACACGACAAGGATATGATGCTGGCTGCCGACTATATAGTAGACATAGGTCCGAAAGCCGGCAGACACGGGGGCGAGGTAGTATTTCAAGGTTCACCCCACGACATGCTGAAATATGACACCCTGACAGCACGATACCTGAGAGGCACAGAAAAAATGCCCATGCCAGAGAAGAGACGACCTGGCAACGGACACGAGATAGTGATACACGGTGCCAATGGCAACAACCTGAAACACATAGACGCACACTTCCCTCTGGGCACCCTCACCGTGGTGACAGGGGTGAGCGGCAGCGGCAAATCAACACTGGTGAACGAGACCCTACAACCCATACTCAGCCAACACTTCTACCGCTCGCTGCGACAGCCTCTGGCATACGACAGCATTGATGGCATAGAATATGTGGACAAGGTGGTGAACGTAGACCAAAGTCCGATAGGCAGGACACCACGCTCCAATCCAGCCACATATACAGGAGTGTTCAGCGATATCAGGGCACTCTTCGTGGCTCTGCCCGAAGCAAAGATGCGTGGATACAAACCCGGCAGATTCTCGTTCAACGTGAAAGGCGGACGCTGTGAGACGTGTGGCGGCAACGGCTACAAGACCATAGAAATGAATTTCCTGCCCGACGTGATGGTGCCCTGCGAACACTGCCATGGCAAACGCTATAACCGCGAGACACTGGAGGTGAGATACAAAGGAAAATCGATAGCCGATGTGCTGGACATGACCATCAACCAGGCAGTGGAATTTTTCGAGGCTGTGCCGCATATACAACACAAGATAAAGACACTGCAAGAGGTGGGACTGGGCTATATCAAGATAGGACAACCATCAACCAGTCTGAGCGGCGGCGAATGCCAACGTGTGAAACTCGCCACCGAACTGGCAAAGCGCGATACCGGACGAACGCTATACATACTTGATGAACCAACCACCGGACTGCATTTCGAAGACATACGCATGCTGATGACCGTGCTTGGAAAACTGGTAGACCGCGGCAATACGGTAATAGTAATAGAACACAACCTGGATGTGATAAAGATGGCAGACCACATAATAGACATGGGACCCGAGGGGGGACGTGGCGGCGGCACCATACTGAGCACCGGCACGCCTGAAGAGGTGAGCAGGAGCGACAAGGGCTATACTCCAGGCTTCATAAAAAGAGAATTGGAAACGAAAAATGCCTAATAATTTGCACATTTCAGAAAAGAATGCTACATTTGCACCAATCTCTGTAAAAAGAGGAATTATTAACCATATTAAAATAAGAAAGATGAAGAAAGTACTTTTTGCAATGGCCATCATGGTGATGAGCCTTGGTTTCGTATCTTGCAAGAACTCTGGCGCCGACCTCAAATCTCTCGTTGAGAAGGCTAAGACCGAAGGCAGCAAGTGGAGTGTAGACGAGTGGAAGACAGCTTTCAAGGATGTTCTGACAGCCGCAAAGCCCGTGATGGAAGAAGCTAAGGAATTCCAGAAGAAGGCTGAAGGTATGACCGACCCCAGCGACCTCGCCAAACTGATGGAAGAGGCACAGGAATTCGAGAAGAAGAATGCCGAAGTGACAAAACAGATGGCTGAATTCGAAGAAATAGCCAAAGGTACCGAGAATGGTAAAATCGTAGCCGATGATGATGAATTTGGCAAACAGGTATTGAAAGAACTCGGTCTGGAAGGCTTAGAACTATAACAACCTTTGTTTTTATCCTTAATTCTATACCAGAAGAGGTCGTCCCTATGGGCGACCTCTTAATAGTTTATCATGTATAGGCACTACAAACTCTACCCTATACTGACGTGCATTCCCTCATCTGAGAGTATGGTATTGGAAAAGACCTCCTGCGCTTGTGCCAGTAACACCGTCTCATCAGGATAGCGTGCACTGTAATGACCAAGCATCAGTCTGCCCACCCCTGCTTCTCTCGCCACCATGGCTGCCTGACGCGCCGTGCTGTGACAGTATTTCTCGGCATTGGCCATCTGGTCGTCACCGTACGTACTCTCATGGTACAACAGGTCCACACCACTCAACTGCTCATGCAGGGTGGGTATATAGCGGGTGTCGGAACAATAGGCATAGGCACGGGGCTTGTCGGCAGGCGTGACCAATGAGGCATGCGGCACTACAGTACCATCCTCGGTCACCCAGTCGGCTCCCGCCTTGATATTGTTTATCTGACACACTGGAATATGATAGAAATCTATCATGTCGCGCCGTATATGAGGCAACCCCTCCTTCTCCCGGAAGAGGAAACCGGCACACGGCACCCTGTGACAAAGAGGTATGGTGGTGACAGTGAGCGAACGGTCTTCGTAGACTACCGCAGCACGCTTGGTGTCAACAGCATGAAACACTACCTCAAACTCCAGTCCATAGCAGAACATCTCTATCTGCAACTGTAATATCTTCTCAAGGGCGGCAGGAG
Source organism: uncultured Prevotella sp. (assembly GCA_946186945.1). GTDB lineage: Bacteria > Bacteroidota > Bacteroidia > Bacteroidales > Bacteroidaceae > Prevotella. The sequence goes on along the minus strand of CAMHPC010000005.1, from coordinate 36,387 downwards.
CGTAAACGTGCAACGCCTTCTGACGCCCCAGCAGCCCGAAGGTACTGATAAGACCTATCAGCCCAAAGCAGTGATCGCCATGCATGTGTGAGATAAAAACTGCATGTATGCTGCACATAGCCAAGCGCGACCTGCGCAACTGTATCTGTGTGCCCTCGGCACAATCTACGAGAAACAACTTGCCCCTCACCTCCACCACCTGGGCAGAAGCGTTATGACGAGGGGTGGGAGTGGCACTGCCACAGCCCAATACATGCACTACAAAAGGCTCCATAGACCTATACCTGTCTCTTGAAGGCGTAAATCACAGTGTCGTTTTCCAGATAGAGGGAGTCGGGACCGAGATTAAGCACATCGAAGGTGTCGGCAGAGAGCACCAGTCGACCATTCACTATCTTCCATTCAGTATAAGGTTTCGACTCGGCAGTGACATGCGATTCTACCACCCCACCCTCTTTGATATCGAAGTTTTTGTGTATGGATGTCCACTTACCCAACAGCGTGGTGAGGTTTATCACCTTCTGCGCCACACTGCCCTCTTCATCATCCGTGGCTATGATAGCCATCTTATCACCTATGAAGATACCGCCCTGCACATCGGCCTGCTCGTCGTTGGCACCGATGAGTGAATAGAAGAGGGTATCGCCCTTGTCGTTGACGATGGTGAGCGAATGCATGGCAGCATCTACACACTTGCCATATACAGTACTGTCATTGGTCACCTGCTCAGGCTGAAGCGAGAGTACCGGGCGGTCATTATCTTGTTTCTTCTTGCAGGCTCCAAGTGCCACCAATGCAACAATGGCTATAGCAAACAGTTTTGTTCTCATATCTATACGGTTAAAAAGTGTCAGTTTCGTTACGTTTAGCCTCATCCCACAATTGGTCCATTTCTTCGAGAGTCATGTCAGTGAGCGGTTTTCCTTCCTTTATAGAATGGTCCTCTATGTAATTGAACCGGCTGATAAACTTACGGTTGGTATGTTCAAGAGCGTTGTCGGGATTGAGATGGTACAGGCGCGCGGCATTGATAACCGAGAAGAGGAAATCGCCCAACTCATGCTCGGAGCGTTTCTCATCACCCTTGTCCAGTTCAGCACGCAACTCATCGAGTTCCTCCTTCACCTTGTCCCATACCTGTTCCTTCTGTGCCCAGTCAAAACCCACATGCCGGGCTTTGTCCTGTATACGATACGCCTTGATTAAGGCAGGCAAGGATGAAGGCACACCGCTGAGCACTCGCTTCTTACCCTTCTTCTCCTTGAGTTTGATCTTCTCCCAGTTGTCAAGTACTTCCTCTTCCGTGTCGGCTTTTACTTGTCCGTAGATATGTGGATGACGGAAAATGAGTTTGTCGGCTTCACGCTGACAGACATCTGCCAAATCAAACGTCTGCTTCTCTGCACCCATGAGAGCGTAGAAACATACGTGCATGAGCACATCGCCCAGTTCCTCACATATATTGTCCTGGTCGTCATGGATAAGGGCCTCTGCCAGTTCAAAGGTCTCTTCAATGGTGTTTGGTCGCAGACTCTCGTTGGTCTGCTTCTTATCCCACGGACATTCCTTTCTCAGTCTCTCCAACACATCGAGCAACCTGCCGAATGCCGCCATCTGTTCTTCTCTGCTATGCATAATCATCGTTTAGTGACGGCAAAATTACTGCAAGTTGAGTGGAATGCAAAATAAAAGACTAAGTTTTTTATTTTTGCATTTCCTAAACGCAGCGTATTTTTTTAAAATTTGTTTTTTTCTTTTGTCATGACGGGAAAATTTGGTAATTTCGCGGCATGTATATGTCAATAAGAAGAAAACAAATCATATTCACAAAACAATGAAGAACATTACATTAGACATTACGAAAGTTGCGTCGTTCATCAATGAGGGCGCAGTAGCAAACTTAGAGCCTGCAGTGAAGGCAGCACAGGCATCACTGGAGAGCGGCACCTGTCCTGGCAACGACTTCCTGGGTTGGCTGCACCTACCCAGCAGCATCAGTGCCGAATTTCTGAAGGATATCAAGGACACCGCTGCCACTCTCCGTTCAAAGTGCGAAGTGATAGTAGTGGCTGGTATAGGCGGCAGTTACCTTGGTGCCCGTGCCGTGATAGAGGCTCTTGGCAACGCGTTCCAATGGCTGGTGAACGACGGCAGTGCCCCCACAATAGTTTTTGCAGGCAACAACATAGGCGAAGACTACTTGTTCGAGTTGACTGAGTATCTGAAGACCAAGCGCTTCGGAGTAATCAACATATCCAAGTCGGGCACTACCACCGAGACTGCCCTCACCTTCCGTCTGCTGAAGAAGCAGTGCGAACAGCAACGTGGCAAAGACGAGGCTCGCGAAGTCATCGTGGCCATCACTGATGCCAAGCGCGGTGCCGCACGCACATGTGCAGACAAAGAAGGATACAAGAGTTTCATCATCCCCGACAACGTAGGTGGTCGTTTCTCAGTACTCACCCCCGTAGGTCTGCTGCCTATCGCATGTGCAGGTTTCGATATCGACCAACTCGTGGCTGGTGCGGTGGACATGGAGAAGGTATGCGGCCCCAACACCCCATACGCAGAGAACCCTGCGGCACAGTATGCTGCCGTGCGCAATGCCCTCTACGCTTCAGGCAAGAAAATAGAGATAATGGTAAACTACCAGCCCAAACTGCATTTCATGAGCGAATGGTGGAAGCAACTGTATGGCGAGAGCGAGGGTAAGGAGAACAAAGGCATATTCCCTGCTTCCTGCGACTTCACCACCGACCTGCACTCCATGGGACAGTGGATACAGGAAGGCGAACGCAGCATCTTTGAGACAGTGATAAGCGTGGAAGAGCCCAACCACAAACTGCTCTTCCCCGAGGATGAGGAGAACCTTGACGGTCTGAACTTCCTCGCCGGCAAACGAGTGGACGATGTGAACAAGATGGCTGAACTGGGCACCCAACTGGCACATGTGGACGGCGGTGTGCCCAACATCCGTATAGCCATGCCCTGCCTGAACGAGTACTACCTGGGACAACTCATCTACTTCTTCGAGATAGCCTGTGGCATCAGCGGCAACGTGTTGGGAGTGAACCCCTTCAATCAGCCTGGTGTGGAGGCATACAAGAAGAATATGTTTGCCCTGCTCGACAAACCAGGCTATGAGGCTGAAAGCAAAGCCATCAAGGAGCGCCTGAAATAATGATAAAGGCAGTACTCTTTGATATGGACGGCGTACTCTACCATACCATGCCCTTCCATGCCAAAGCATGGATGAGCAGTATGGCAGAGTACGGCTTGTCTATGTCGGAAGAAGAGGTGTATCGCTATGAGGGTATGATTGGCACCGAAACCATCAAACTGCTGGCACGCAAGCAGTGGGGGCGCGAGGTGACAGCCGATGAGGCCTCCGAGATGTACTCACGCAAGTCTGCTGCCTTTTCTGCCATATCCTCACCGTCTAAGATGAGCGGTATTGATGCGCTAATCACCCACCTGCACCAAGACCTCGGTCTCACCATCGGGGTGGTGACAGGCAGTGGTCAACGCTCGCTGACCGACAATATAGTGTCCGACTTCCCTTACGCTATCACCCACGAGCATATAGTGACTGCATACGATGTAAAACGTGGAAAACCGGCTCCCGACCCCTATCTGAGTGGTCTGAGAAAATGCGATGCAGATGCTTGCGAAGCCATCGTGGTGGAGAATGCCCCATTAGGAGTTCAGGCAGCACGGGCAGCCGAGATATTCACCGTGGCAGTAAACACAGGTCCGCTGCCCGACAGCGCACTGCACGAGTCTGGAGCCAATGTAGTGGTGAGCGACATGCATGAACTGCTGAGGAGGTGGGAAGAGATAATAATCATGGCTCAACAGTAGCAATATAGAATTTATGATGAGAAGATACATGAAATATGCTGTCATGATAATGTGTGCAGCAATGGTATGCATAGTGACAGCCTGCGGTGATGACGATGAGTACGACAAGAACGTCACCAATGTGCACTATGTAGTGAAAACCAGCGTCGACCTACAATCTCTCTATACCGTCACCGTCAGTTATTCAGACTTGAGCGGTGTGGAGCACACTTTCCAGATGAAAGACATGGCACAATGGGAGTACCGCGACAAGGTGTCGGGCGATGTGCCCCTCTCATGCAAGGTAGTGGCAGTGGCCAACGAATTAAATGATCTCGACGACAGGACATACTACTTCAACTACGAGAGCAGTGTACACTACTACAGGCAGGTGGGAGGTGCTCACTCCGTAGACGAAGGTGAGAAGGGCTGGCGTGTAGAGAAGGCTGACATGGAGAAATTCATATCCGAACATCCTACTATAGTGATCTTGGATTTTGCCAAATAAGATAACACTGTAAATAACAATTAGAGCACCCCCGAAAGAGGGTGCTCTAATTGTTTCTTGCTTAGAAGCGTCCGCCGCCGGGACGACCACCGCCGCCACCGAAGCCGCCGCCACCGGGACGGCCACCGCCACCGAAGCCGCCACGTCCGCCGGGGCCACCTTCGGGTGGTCCGTCGGGTCTGTCACCGCGTCCCATATTAGGCTTTCCGCCGAAGAGGTTCATCTTGTATATCACGTGCAGCAGGGCATAACTGTTGATACTGTTGTATTCCGTATCTGTACGCATCATGGCATTGATGGTACGCGAGAAATTACTCTGTTCATGCAGTATGTCGTAGAACTGCAGCGAAACGGTGAGGGCATTGCCTTGCAGGAAACTGTGACTCACCTGTGCGTTCCACACCAGTTCATTGGTATTCAGCGAACTGTCACTGTAGCCTCGTCTGGAGTTTTCGGTCAGTCCGGTACTGAGGTTTGTACCCCAGGGTGCTGTGAGGTTTACGTTCACTCCGTAAGAGAACTGCCATGTATCGAGATCGCTTGCCGACTGCAGTTTGTTTCGGGCATGGGTATAGTTGAGCGAACCGTTCAGGTCTACCTCAAGCCAACTGTTACGGTAACTGGCTGAAAGGCGCTCGCCAATGGTAGAGGTACGGGTTGTATTCTTCTGCGAATCGCTGTTGGCATCCACAGCCAGGTATCCCACATAGTGGTTGTAGCCAAAGTCGGTAAACGTATTGATATTCCAGTATCCGGTACTGTCTATGGCTGTATTAAACATGAATGCCATATTAGTGTTCCAGTTGCCGTTCACATTGACAGGCTGTATGGTTCGCGCACCGGTTTCAGCATCGTATGTCACGCTATTGCCTATGCTGTTGCGTGTATTGCTGAAGTTGACGAAGGTCATGATAGCCCTCTGGTGATTCTGGATGTACGTATTGTAGAAGAACCTGAGGTTGTTGGTAAACGCGGGTTTCAGTCCCGGATTACCCTTAGTGATGTTGAGCGGGTCGCTGTCGTCGGTGATATCGAGCAGGTCGCTCATGCCCGGTTGGGTGGAAGTACCGCGGTAGTTAAGTCTGAGATTGCTCACCTTGGAGAATTTATATCTGAAATCGATTGTGGGAGAGAAGTTGGTCACGTGTCTGTTCAGTTCCACGTGCTGCCCCTGATAGTTCTGGATATAGTTAGAACTCTGTGGCTGCAGCATCAGTCCGGCATTGAGTTGGAAGTCTTTCTTCACCCAGCGGTACATGAGTTGCATTTCATGTATGTAGTTCTTATACTCAGAATAGCGGCTCAGGTCATCGTCCTTATAACTCTCCAACGGATTTGCGATGCGTGAGAGATAGGAATCCCAATCGCGGTATTTAGGAGTGATACCCTCGAAGAATGCCTTACCCATGTCGCTGAAGTCGTAGGTAGAGCGGTCGCTCTTGTTGTACTTGTACTGATACTTGTAACTGAACTGCAGATACATCTTCGTGGCGATGGGTTCGCTGTATGTTGTCTGGATGGCCCATGAGCGCGAGTCGGTGGGAGTGATGTTGTATCTGTTTATCTGATACGTCTCATCCAGTCCGGCTGCCACGTTTGCCTTGAAGAGTTCCACATCGCTGATGGAGAGTCCGGTATTGTCGGCATCGCTGAAATCTACGTCGCCACGCAGAGTCACGTTTCTTCCCTCGCTACTGAGGCGACGGTTGAGTTGGAGCATGGCACCACCCTTAAAGGTGTCTCCGTAGGTGATAGAAATATTCTTACGTGTATTAACCAGGAGTCCCTTGCTTTTCATCAGGTCCAGTGCCTCCTGTTCGAGGGGTTCTTCCGTATAATCGTACGGGTTCTCGTTGAACGTGGCTGAATTGTCAGACACATTGCTGTCGCTGGAAGACCACTGCAGGTTTGGGCGGAACATGATGTTGGTGAGCGAGTCGGGTTGCCATTCCAGTCTGAAACGTCCGTCCCAGGAGTTGGAGCGTGTGTAACTCTGTTTCAGGGTATTGCCGAATGAGCCTGTGGTGCTGACGAAATTCTCTGTCGACTGTTTTGCACGCACGTCGCCGTTATTGTGGTTCCACCTCACACTGGCATCCATCTTCAGTTTCTTGCCGTCATCATAGTTGAAGTTCAGTCCCAGCATCTTGTTGGCATTCAGTCCCTGCCGTTGACCGCCACCACCTCTTCCGCCACCACCGGGAAATCCCATATCGTTGGTGTTGTTTGCATTGCCGAAGAGCATCAGTCGATACTTGTCGTTGAACATGGCAGCCATCAGTTTCTCGGCATATCTGCTGCGTGTGCCTATTGACAGGTCTACGTTGGCAAAGAGTCCTTTGTTCATGCCTTTCTTCAGTCCGAAGTCGAGCACTGTAGACTCCTCACCGTCATCTATGCCGGTCACCCTTGCTAGGTCACTCTTCTCATCGTATGCCTTGATGCGGTCCACGATAGAGGTGGGTAGGTTCTTCAGTGCCGTCTTGGTATCTCCGGTCATAAACTCCTTGCCATCCACCTTTATTTTTTTCACCTCCTTGCCATTGATTTTGATAGTACCATCTTCGCTGACCTCGGCTCCCGGCAACCGTTTCACCAGTTCCTCTATGGCAGAGCCCTCTGGTGTGCGATAGGCTGCGGAATTATACACGAAGGTATCTTCCTTCACCGTCACCTTGGCAGCCTGTCCTGTCACCGTAGTACCTTTCAGCATTATGGCATCAGAACTCATGACCACGTCACCCAGGTCGGCTGTTTCAGACTTGCGGGTGGTCACATTCTTGGTGAGCGTTATATATCCCACACTTGTCATACGCAGGATATACTTGCCTCCCTGCGGCACTGCCACGGAGAAATTGCCATCCACATCACTTATCACACCTGTGACGAAAGTGCTGTCTGGTCGCAAGACCTGCACCGTCACCTGTAAAACTCCTTCGTTAGTATCCTTGTCTACTATATGTCCTGCTATACGCGTATCGTTCACCGGACTCTCTATGTCCTGTGCCATGATACATAGCGGACTGAGCAAAATAAGGACAAAAAATAACAGTCGTTGCATATAAAAACTATTTGAAATTATAAACAATCAATTACCAATTTGACGCAAAAGTACTCAAAAAGTTTAATCAACAGCAATTATTCGGCAAAAAAGATGTCCATATATAATATTTTTGCAGAAAAAAATATACTTTTGCACATTATGACGAGAATAACATCACATCTATTGACTGCCTTAATTGCCATTCTCCTTGTAGCCTGCACAGCACGCGAACGACACGGAGTGCGACTCAGCGACCGTGACCAGATACCCGAGGATGAGGAGGTAGAAACTCTAAGTCAGGGCACGCTGCACACCGACAGCATACAAGTGGCTGAAATGGGCGAGCAAGGCAGTTGCGAACTGTATATGGACTGGCCCAAGGACGGTCCGCAGGCACTTATGACCTCGCTGCGTGAGTGGATAGGCATAGTACTCTTCGCCGACAGTGCCAGCAACCTGCCGTCCGACCCCCGGACACTGGCAGAGCGCTACTGCCGTGAGCAGTTGGCTGCCATGCAACGGTCTCTGGAGCAGATGAGCATAGGTGACTATAATGACGGAGAAGCACCCGAGAAGGGTACAGAGATACGACTGGTGTACGAGACACCAAGACTGGTGACATACGAGGTGACGGGATTTCAATATTTTACCGGCGGTGGACACGGCAGTTACGGCACCCGGGGTGCTACCTTCCGCAAGAGCGACGGTAAACGCTATGGCAACGACATCATCACTCGCAAGGACGACACCCTGCGCAAACTGCTGAAAGAGGGATTGAAGACCTATTTCAAGACGGAGGACGAAAGTGCCTTGCAACTGATAGTTCAGGTGCCACTCGACATGGTGCCACTGCCCGACCTACCACCTTATCTTTTGAAAGACGGACTGCATTTCCAATATGGGGTATACGACATTTGTCCGTTCGACTACGGTGCTCCTGGCTTTACACTCCCCATAGAGCAAGTGCGGCCATATCTTGACGAAGACCTGTTGGACGAGATAGAGTGAGGTCAGTAGCGGCTCACCATCCTCTGTGCTGTGCCACGGTCGGGCTTGCCCGTGGCAGTAACAGGCAACTTGTCGGTACAGACGACAGCATGCGGTGACCAATGACGTGGCAGGCAGCGTCGACAAACAGCCAACAACTCCCCTTCGTCTGCTGTTGTCTCACCAGTCTCACACTGTACGAGCATCACCGTCTCCTCTCCCCACTGCTGGTGTGGGCGTTTGGTTATCATGAAGGGCATGTCGACATGTGGGCGCAACAAGCGTTCTGCCTCCTCTATCTGTATCTTCACCCCACCCGAACAAATCACGTTATCACTGCGACCGAGTATCTGGAAGCGTACACCATCCTCATGAAAACTCACGATATCGTGAGTATGCAGGATTTCCTCGCATACCCGCGGTGCATCTATCACCAGACAGTCGTTCGCATCGGCGGTCACCTTTACTCCGGGCAGTGGAGTGTACCACGATGATGCATGCTGCCCACTCACTCTGCGCAATGCTATATGCGACAGGGTCTCAGTCATGCCGTAAGTGCTGTAAATGGCATTTGGCATGGAAGCCAACTCCTTTTCCAGTGCCTCATCTATGCTTCCACCTCCCACGATGACACAACTCACCCTCGCCAGTCTCTCACGCTCTTCCTCCACTTGCAGCGATGCCCACACCTGGGCAGGCACCATGGCGGCAAAGTGTATCTGCCCTTGGTCATAAGCCAAAGGATGCTGCGCGACAGGCACCTCTACCAGGTCCAAGCCCCACTCCATCGCCCTCACCACCATCATCATGCCCGCTATATATCGGGTGGAGAGGCAGAGCAGAGCCCTCTGACCTGCATGCAAGTCGAGGGCCTGACATGTGGCGCGCGCACTGGCCCTCATCCTCTCCTTTTTCACCTGGATGAGTTTTGGCTTACCTGTAGAGCCGCTGGTGCTGACCGTGATGTAAGGTGATGATTGTTGCCAGAGGTTGAGGAAGTCCTGCAGTTCACTCATGGTATGTTGGGATACTGGTCGAAGTTGGGCTCCCTTTTTTCTAAGAAGGCTTTGCCGCCCTCCTGAGCCTCGTCGAGGAAGTAATAGAGCATGGTGGCATCTCCCGCCAGTTGCTGTATGCCCGCCTGTCCGTCGAGTTCGGCATTCAGTCCCGCCTTTATCATGCGCAGTGCTATGGGCGAGTGTTTCATCATCTGCTGAGCCCATGCCACACACTCATCCTCCAGTTGTTCGGGAGGCACCACTTTATTCACCAGTCCCATCTGCAGTGCCTCATCGGCGCTGTACTGTTTGCATAGGAACCATATCTCACGCGTCTTCTTCTGTCCGATGATACGTGCCATATACGAGGCACCGAAACCGGCATCAAACGAGCCCACCTTCGGACCCGTCTGTCCGAAGATGGCATTGGTGGATGCTATGGAAATGTCGCACACCAGGTGCAGCACATGTCCTCCACCGATGGCATAGCCGTTTACCATGGCTATGACGGGCTTGGGCAGTCTGCGTATCTGCATCTGCACATCGAGCACGCTGAGCCGAGGTACTCCCTCCTCGTCGATATACCCTCCACGACCCTTCACATGCATATCACCTCCCGAGCAGAAGGCCTTGTCGCCGGCACCGGTGAGCAGCACCACACGTATGCGGGCTGCCTCACGGCAGTAGGCAAATGCCTGTGAGAGTTCGAGTGTGGTACGTGGGGTGAAGGCATTGCGATATCGGGGGCGGTTGATGGTGATACGTGCTATACCCTGCCACTCCTCGAAGAGTATTTCTTCGAAGTGGCGTATCTCTTTCCATTCACGAGTTTCCATTGTGTATATAGTTTTAAATTGTTCATTTTCCTACCAACTGCCCGAGGCTCCGCCACCTCTGTAGTTGCCGCCACCACCATAACTTCCCCCACGGCTGCTGCGGCTGCTGCTACTGCTGCTTCTATAACTTCTGCTGCTGTAACTGCCTCCACCACCAGAGCCTCCGCCCAATTTTATAACAATGGCAATGAAGACAATGAGAATGGCTATCATAATCAGATCATAGTACCATTCACTGTCGTCCTGTTCTTGTTCATCATTGTCCTCATCGGGGAAAGAGGTTGGCTCAGCGAAAGCAGTTATGCGATTGGTTTCGGCCTTCTCTGTCAATCCGTAGATGGCAAGTGTCAAACCCCTATCCAACTGTCCTTTTTCAAGATTTTTATCCAGTTGCTCGTTCATGACAGCATTTATCAGTGGTTTTTTTACCTTATCTTCAAAACTGTTATTATATACGATAATCCAATGTTTACTGCTTGGCTGTCTGTATTTTACAACCATGACGAAAGAGGGTACTTTCACAGAATCTATCTTCAGATGCGCTGAAATACTGGCTGTCATAGTTCTGGGTTCACCTGCCATGTCTTCAAGGAGCAGGCAGATACCTTGACCACCTGTCTTCTGATTGTAGTGTGCCAGGATACCGTTGAGCGAATCGCGCATGTGGCTGTTCAGTTGCCCATCCATATCGAGCATATACTGTCCTGCCTCAAGCAACGAGTCGAGATTCAGACTCTTTACTGTCCATCCCTTCGTTTCGCCTATAAACACGCTACCGGTATCAAAGAGGTTGAATAAAGCCTCGGCACTCTGCTTCACTGCTGCCGGCGGATTGTTTTTTTTCATATTTGCCACTATGTAATTAGTGCCAATATCATTGGCCAGGATATCAGGCAATTCGCTCTCCACAGCCATAGTGGTCACTATACTCCACTTACGGTCTTCCACTGCCACCACCACCGTCACTCCTCGTTCGGTATCGGCAGTACCTATTCCGTACTTCCTGCCCAAATCTACAGCGAAACGGTAGGTATCAGCATTTTTCACATGCCCTACCACGATGAAAGCCGACTGCACGTTGCATTCTGTTTCCAAACGTGCCAGATATTCATCTGCTATTCTCTTCTCATCCCTACTCAGATAGTGTTCCGGGTCGCTCACGTATTCCGCGGCATTCTCTAGGTGAGCCATCGGCACATCATCGATGGTCCATACGTGGTCATGGCTCATTTCACCTTCATCATCACCTCTGTTCATCAGGGCAGTCTGTCGTGCCTGGTCAGTCTGCTGTTCCTCTTCATCCTGAAACAGCACGCCCACTACACCCAATAGGAAAAAAACACCTACGGCTATCAGACAGCCACGCAGCCCCTTGTTTTTTCTTTCCACAGGTGGTGGCAAATGATTGTGGGAAGCAGATTTTTGATACGGCGGGGGGAGTTTTATTTCTTGCTCCATAATGTATCAAACTTTTTTATTATTTGTCATCACCTCGAGTACGATGGGTCTCTGTGTCTCTGCAGTGAGCATCGTGGTCATGGCCATACGCAGCGATTCAGCATCCTCGGCATGCAGATATCCCACATCACACTGTGTGCATATACCGCGGGCAGAGGTGTGGTGCGAGCCCGCTACCAACTGCGGGTAAGCATCACTGTCAGAAAGCCCGGGGAGTGTAGAGAAGATGTTGCCACCCCCGTCGTTGATGAGCACCACGCGCAGGTTGCCTGCCAGGTGTCCGTTCCACAGTGCGTTCTGGTCGTAGAAGAAACTCAGGTCGCCGGTCACCATCAGCACCATATCGTCCGCCCCCTCGGCTGTTAGGGCTGCAGCATATCCCACTGCCACGGAGAGCGAGCCTTCTATGCCGTTCACCCCACGGTTGCAATACACATGATGGTGGGCATAGCGGCAGGCACTGCGTATCACACTGCTGTTGGCATAGTGTACATGGAAAGTGGTGTCCAGGTCGTACAACTGCTCCTCAAGATACGCCACCACATAGTCGGTAGAGAAACTTACGGGGCTGTCTGCCAACAGTGTGCTGTCTGTCACTGGCAACAGTCTCTCGCGGGGTGTGTCTGCCAATATCTGTGCCATGCCACAGAGGGCTTTTCTCCAGTCCATAGCGAGCACTTCATCGGCATGCATGGTCACATCCTCCAACCGTCCTGTGGGGTGTACCATCACCGTGTGAGCATCGTAGCGCGAGCGCAGGTATTGCTTTATCTTTCTGCTCACTATGGCACCGCCCAGATACAGTATGAGGTCTGGGTGCCAGTCTTGGTATTTCTCCACCCACCCTTCGGCATTGCAGGGCATCGGTATGGCATCGGTCAGACACTCTGCCAGCACGGGCACACATTTGCACATCTGCTCCACCGTCTTCTTCTCTTCTGCGGAGAGGTCCAGTAGGCACTGTCCCACCACCAGCAACGGTCTCTGTGCCCTGACCAGCAGTCTTACCATGCTCTCGGGCAGGGTATCATCGCACGGTCTCTGTCTGTGTACCATTCTCACATCGGGGAGTGATGGTTGGTCGAAACAGAACAGTGGTCTGCTTATCGGCACATTAATATGTACGGGTGCGCCATAGGTGGCATTTCCGGTGGCTGGAGCCTCTCCGTACGGTCGAAGAGCCAGAAGGGCTTCGTTTATCATACGGCAACACTGCCATCGTGTGGTATCATCGTGGGGTTCGCCGATAGCCGCCACGTGTGCCACGAGTGTGGAGAGCAGCGGTGGCTGTGGCAGTGTCTGTCCGTCGAGTTGGTCTATCCATGCCTGTGGTCTGTCGGCCGATATGACCAGTAGCGGCAGGTGTTGGTATGCAGCCTCTGCCACAGCCGGCACCACGTTGAGCAGTGCCGAACCCGAGGTCACACATACCGCTGCTGGTCTGCGGGTGGCGTGTATCAGTCCGATAGCGAAGAAGCCTGCACTGCGCTCGTCGGTGACACTATAGCATCGTATGCCAGGACAGGCATTGAGATTGTGCACTATCGCTGCGTTTCTCGACCCTGGGCACACCACGCACTGTGTCACTCCATGTTTCACAAGCAGTGCCGTCAGTATATTGATATTATCCTTATTGCAGTACATGGCTGTAGGTTAGGTATTGTGCATCATGAGCAGTCGTCGCATGGTGTCGAGTTTTGTCTCTGTCTCGTCCCACTCTTTTTGTACCACGCTGTCGGGCAATATCCCACCTCCTGCAAAGAGTTGACAGTAATGTGGACAGATGTTCATGCACCGCAGGTTGACATAGAGGTGTGTCTGTTCTTCACCCATGCGCAGCGGTCCACAGAAACCGCTGTAGTATCCTCTGGGTGTGGCTTCATTGTCTATGATAAAGCGTCGCGTTGGCTCCTTGGGCAGCCCGCAGACGGCGGGTGTGGGGTGCAAGCGGTCGAGAAGTGGCCCCAAGCGTGTGTCGGAGGGGAGCGAGAAGGAGAAGGTGCTGCGCAGGTGCCACAGATGTCCGGCTCGCACGGTGGCAGGTCCCTGTTCTTCTATATTGCTTGCAAACTGCTCCAGACTCTGTATGATGTACGTACATACCAGTCTCTGCTCGCGTATATTCTTCTCATCCCACAGGGGGGAGTCGTCATTGCTGCTCACAGGCATTGTACCTGCGAGTGCCACTGTACGCCACTGTGTGTCTTCTCCCTCGAGCAGTATCTCGGGTGTGGCCATAAGCCATGTGCCGCATTGCGGTATAGAGACGAGTGCTACCATCATACGTGGGTAAGTGGCACAGGCATCGAGGAAGAGTTGTGTACTGTCGGGCTGTGTGGCGTGATACTGTCTCACGCTACGTGCCAGCACTATCTTCTCAAACTCGTTCATCTTCACGTGGGCATGAAAAGAAGCGAAGTCAAGGTCATAGCGTTGGCGTTGTGCACCTGTCTGTTGCTGTCTGTTGCCGAGTGGCAATGGATTGGATGTAGTTTCCTTCAGCGGTACACGTCTCACCTCGTCTGGCCTTATGAGTAGCACCGGCATCTGTGGGGTTACGGTGAATGGCGCAAACACATACCCGTTTTGTCCGTCGAGCTGTGCTACTGAGATAAACTCCTTTGCTTCGCCTTCTGTTTGTGTCACGCTCACATAGTGGTCGGCATGTGGCAGGCGATATAGTGCGAATGGTTGTTTCATGGTTTTTGTTTTGATGCTATGACGTAGTTTGTCACGTGTACTGTAGATATGGTATGTCCTTTCGAGTCGGTTATCTCCACGTCCCACACATGCAATGTCCGCCCCTTGTGCACCAGTCGTGCCAGTGCGGTGACGGTGTCTCCTTCTATCACTGCCTTTACATGCTGACCACTCACACTGATGCCCACACAGATCTTTCCCGGGCACAGCGAACACGACCCTACCCCGGCAAGGTTTTCTGCCAGTGCCAGTGATGCGCCGCCACTGAGGAAGCCGAAGGGTTGTCTGTTGCGCTCGTCCACTTTCATGGTGGCCATGCAGGTGTCATCATCGGGTGTAGAGATAAACTCCATGCCGAGGGCGGTAGAAAGGTTGGGTTGCCGCCGTATTATATCTCTTATCGCTTCTACGTTCATTGTTTTTTCTTGTTTTCACATAGTATTCAATTGGCAAAATTACTAAAAACGGGCTAAGAAACAAAAAAAATCCCAATTCTTTTGGCAGATTGTCCAAAAACCTATACCTTTGCACTCGCTTTACGCAGAATGGATAATCCATTGATCCGCTAGCTCAGCTGGTAGAGCACAACACTTTTAATGTTGGGGTCTTGGGTTCGAGCCCCAAGCGGATCACAAAAAAGAGGCTTGCAAGCCTCTTTTTTCGTTATTTCTTCTTTCCCGTCACGTAGATTCCTATTCCGACCAACAGTATGATGACTGCGAGAGAGAATACCAATTTGAATACCTCTTCGTGCAGGATTTTCAGATAGAACCATCCGTAGTTGAAAGCGAAGAGAACGATGCCGCCGGCAAGGGCGATGACCAACGCCTCTGCTGTCCCTCTTTGGCTTGTCTCCCACGAGTGTTTACGGACGACATTGCCACCCACAACAGCCACGGGGATGAGTCCGATGAGGAGTGAGACGACCAGAATGCGCGTCTTCTTGGCATCCTCTTCCTTCTTTGCCTCCTCAGACTTTTGTACCACCTGTTCCATCTTCTCCCTCATTTCACGGTACTTCCCGTCCTTGTCGTACATGCCGTACATATCTTCTGGTGACTGAGCCACCTGAAGACTGGACAGGAAGAGTAATATGGTCAATAATGTTTTCATAGTCCTATCGTCTGTTGGGCCATGCGGCGCGGGCCTCTTCTGCCGAGTTGTAAAGGCCGCCGATGCGCTTGAAGCCACGGCCTACGAGGGCGAAATGATGGTCCTTTGTCTCTATGATGTAGTACGAGCCATTGTCGTTGTAGGCCTTCACATCCGCGAAGAATTCCTTCCAGTCGCCATCTGGCACCTTGAAGCGTTCACCGTACCAGTTGCACAATTCGTAAGATTCCTCTGACTTCACGATGATAGCGTCGTCATAGAACGTGAGTTTGTCACCATGAACGATGATTTTCCCCTCTTCATTATACAGGTAATAGAGATCTCTGATGGTTGACCCTCTGCTCCAGTCGGGTTCTCTCAATATCAGACGTTTCCCATCCACTTTGTAGCCTGGGAAAGAAATATTGTAGCCCCTTTTTACTATTTCGCCTGTCCTGGTCAGGATGATCTCCTTGTAATAGCCTCCACCGTTGTTTTCATACTCTTTCACGATGAACGTGCCCTCGCATGCAAAACTGACGCTGCGCAGATGCGTCGTCTGCTCATTACCCTTCGGGTTGCGACCTCTGTGCTCCTGATCCTGCAGGTTTTTCGCAGGTATATACTTGCCATTGGGCCCTTTCACGAAGATATGCCATGCAATAGAGGTCACCTGTCCCTTCTTGTCCGTCACCGGAAAGCCGAGCACCACGGCATGACCTGCCGTGTGCGTATAGTCTTCGTATCGGAATTTCATGGGAATGGGGTCCCATGCCTGCTTATTGTAAGCCGCGAGAGCTTCCATATCGATTTCACCCCATGGGTGCTGGCCCTCAAGACTCTGCAACTCGTTATGGATGACACTCTCCTCGTTGACGCTGGAGAACGAGGGGGCCTGCTGTGCAATGGGGCAAGGGAAGGGGGGCTCAGGCTTCGACGTGGCCTGTGGTGCCGGTTTGTTCTCCGGCATAGGTGTGTAGTCACGAAGATGGGTGGAAGGGGTGGAATAGCTCGGTGTGCTGACGCCACTATTCTTTCGTTTGATGGCCTGCTCGGCAATATCCCCTGCCCTTTCGTATGCATCTTGCATCTTTCGCCATGCCTCGTCCCGTTCCTTTTTCTTCTTTCCATGCAATGACACATCCCACAAACGATAGTACTCTCGGAAGGCATTGCCCAGTCTGCAGTCGCTGCGATGGCGATTGTATTGACCTATTGTCTCTACCTTCGCGCCACATTCCGGACAGGTACCATCAGCAAACGGATTATACCTTGAAGGGCCGCTGGGCTTCGAAGAAGAGGAAGCCGACGAACTGCTGACGGAAGATGACGATTCCTCGCTTGAGGGTTCAGAATAATAGGGACAGCCACGCTTGTGGGCCTCACCTGTCTTCAGATTCACTTCGCAGTAGGCGCAGACGGGGTCGCCAGGATCGGGAATCTGCGCTCGGATTGCCGTTGCCAGCAACGCCAGTAATGCTATTAAGCTAAGTCTTTTCATAATGGTAAGGTTTTAGTATTGGAAAAACATGGCTCCGGGCGCATCGGGATTTTTGATGCGCTTGATGAGTACTTCGCCGCTGTGCATAGGATAGGCTATCTTGGGCGCGCAGCCCACGGCGAGGATAAGAGTCTTGAGGTTGTCGCTCTCTATGTGGACATACTTCAGGTTCCAGTTCTTGGAGAGGTCGACGGTCTCCAATTTACTTTCTCCTAACCACAACTTCTCAAGATTGGGGAACTTGGCAAGGTCTTCGTAGGTCGTGACCTCGAACATGTCGGTGCGGTACTGCGTGAGGATGAGCGACTTGAGGGAGTCTGCCTCTGCTTTCGAGATTAGTCCGTCGTTGTCCGCATCACCCTTGATGAGCGCCCTCCGCCCCACGTTGCGGTCGGCAAAGGTCAGCGTCTGAGCGCTGGCACGGTTAGCAAAGAGTAGGCAGATAATAGCAATAGTGAACGCCACCAAAACCTTCCATCCATGACGGCTCGGTTTTGCATTGTCCTCTATCTCACGAATGATGCGCTTCTGTTCTGCTTCCTGTTGGAGACGAAGTTGATCTACGTGCTGATTATTATCCTGTTCCATATTCGCTTTGTTTTAGAATTACGATTCAAATTTAAAAAAAAAATCAAACTATATGGAACTTTAATAGATTTTTTTTACCTTTGCAGACAAAAAGTGTGGTTTTCCACAAATAATGTCTGTATTATGGAATATAAGAGAAAGAAATATGTTGATTCACTTATTGCATCGAAGGGGAATGGGATGGTAAAGATTGTGACAGGTGGACGACGTTGCGGTAAATCGTACCTTCTCTTTGTGCTTTTTCATCAACACCTGAAAGAACAAGGCATAACGGAAGATCATATCATTGAGGTTTCTTTGGACGATAGGCAAAACAAAAAGTTGAGAGATCCTGACGTATTGCTTTACTACATTGGCGAAAAAACGAGGCAAGACGGAAATACGTATTACGTTATCCTTGATGAGATACAATTGGTAGAAGACTTTGTAGAGGTTTTACTCAGTCTCATGCACAATCCACAACTTGACGTTTATGTTTCAGGTTCTAATTCAAAGTTCCTCTCTACCGACGTTGTTACCGAATTCAGGGGACGTGGTGATGAGATAAGGGTATGGCCATTATCTTTTGCAGAGTTTTTTGAAGCATGGGGAGGAGACAGACAAAAAGCATGGAGAGATTATTTCACCTTTGGTGGGTTGCCGCAAGTATCTCTTTTTACAGATAATAATAAGAAGATTGAATATCTACGTAGTCTTTATGAACTTACCTATCTGCGCGATGTGGTTGAGCGTAACAACATACGAGACGAGAGAGGAATACGGCAATTGGTTCAGATCTTAGCATCAGGTATAGGTGCTTCAACTAATCCTAAACGAATCAGTAACACCTTTAAGAGTGTAGAGAATGTTGGAATTTCACACAACACAATTAAGGATTATATCAAGCATTTGCAAGACGCATTTCTCATAGAAGAAGCTTTACGTTATGATGTAAAAGGAAGGAAATATATTGGCGCTGAGACAAAATACTATTTTACTGATATGGGATTACGTGGAGCTATTTTAAACTTTCGTCAGCAGGAAGAAAATCATATAATGGAAAATGTGATTTACAACGAATTGCGGCTGAGAGGTTTTGTCGTTGATGTGGGAATGGTCAAGACCTGGAAAAAAGACACAGAAGGTCGAGATTATCGGAGTAATCTAAAAATAGATTTTGTTGCCAACAAAGGATATCAACGTTACTATATCCAGTCCGCATTTTCAATGACCGATGAAGGGAAAAAAGTACAAGAAGAGGCATCGCTCAAATCTCTAAAAGATGGATTTAAACGTATCATCATTGTGCGCGATGACATAGTACCATACTATAACGACAATGGTTTCCTTATTATAGGGCTTCTGGATTTTCTTCTTCAGCCAAATAGTTTGGAACTATGATAATAATAGCACCCACGAAAGAGTGTTCTTTGAGAAGTAATATTTAGAGATAAAAAGCATCCTTGTTTATCGAAAAATGGGGCGGGATATAAAAATGCGATACCAAACCCCAAAAGTGGTATCGCATTTTGAAGCGAGAAACCTGATAAAACCTATCAGGAGTGCCCACCAAATACTGATTCCAAGCGGATCACAAAAAAGAGGCTTGCAAGCCTCTTTTTTCGTTATTTCTTCTTTCCCGTCACGTAGATTTCTATTCCGACCAACAGTATGATGACTGCGAGAGAGAATAGCAATTCGAAAATCTCCTTGTGAAGGTACTTCAGATAAAACCATCCGTAGTTGAAAGCAAAACCTATGATGATGCAGAGCCGACATCATTGCAAAGTTTTTTTATTACTCATAAAGGTTCCAAAAAGCCATCGGCAAAAAGAGAAAAATCCATACTTGACCATATCCACAAACTGGGCAAGGAGATGGTGGCTGCACGTTTCTAAGCAGGCTGACGTTCACCACCCTTTGGGCAGAATGATGTTGTCTATGTCGTGAGCCTCGCGGAAGAGGGGGGATATCTCACTGTCGCGGAAGCCGGCAATGCCGCAACCTATCCTGGTGACGAGGAAGGTGAGTTCTGGATGGTTCTTGGCATATTCTATGAATTGGTCTACGTAGGGCTGGATGGTCTCTACCCCACCCTGCATGGTGGGTATGGCGTAGGACTGTCCGTGGAGCCCCACTCCCTCGCCCATGACGGCTCCGAAGTGGAGGTATGCCTGGCGGGCGGCTCCGCCACCATGCATGCCGCGCAGGTTGCTGCCAAACACAAAAATCTCGTTGGGTGCCAACCGGTCTATGTAGTTGGGTGTTGTACGTTTCTCTTTCATGGTTTCTTTCTTTTGTTTTATGTGTCCAAAAATACTATCGTTACTCTTTTCGATACAGAACTGTACCATATCATCAAACGCGAACGCTGCTTGTGTTTCACAAGGCTCAGGTATGAGAACTTCTTCGTCAAGTACCATTATCTGAGGCATGTCGAAGTCCATGTCGAAATTGTGCTTGAAATACGGTGCCACATACTTCTCGAGCAACTTGCCGTAGCGCTGAGAGAGGGCGGAGGGTGTGATGCCCAAGAGTGCTGCCACCTCCTTCGACTTATAACCGTCCACAAGCAGCATGAGGAGTATGGTTTTCGACGTGCTGTCCAGGTGTTCCGTCTCGCATATCTCCCGTATCACCTTATTGAAATTGACGCGCAGGTCCTGATGGATATCGAAAGACCTAAGGTAGTCCTCGTAGGTGATAGTGCCAAACTCGCGTTTGTACCATTTCAGGGCATCGAGCACTATGTAGCGGAAGCCGTTTGTCATCCACGTGCTGAGTGCCATGTTGGGTGAGCGGTCGGTCAGCGGTTTCCAGTTGTGTTCCATCAGGTAGATGGCATACTGATGAGCCAGCGACATGAAGTCGAGGTTCTGCTTCTTGCTCAGTGAGTACCTGGCGTCATATATATAGTATGCCCTCTGGCAGCAGCCGTAGAAGTACTTGCGAAAGATGTCGCTGTCACCTCTACGAAACCCGTCTATTATCTGTTCGTCGGTCATTATTGCAAAAGGTTAATCCTTATTTCCTGCGACTGCGGAAAAACTTTTCAAAAAAATCCATCTGCTTCTGGTTGGGCAGCACATCCAGGTGCAGTCCCTCGCGCATTATCATCACTGTGGGCTTTCCCTTCTTGTATATGGGCCAGTAAGGCAGTGCATGACCATTGGGATTGCCGTTTTTCACGAAGTTGATGATATAACGGCTTATTATCTGTTTCATTTTTTTATCAGAGGCTGTCATCTTGCCATTGCCGAATTTATAGCCATAGAAGAATGGCATCTCTGCCACATGACTGGCGCCACCTCTGAGACTGGGCACGATGGTGTTCTCCGAACACTGGTCGAAGTAGTACATGTATACCTTGCCCTTGCCGGTCTTTCTCTGCAGGTTTGCCCAAGCGTATGTGCCCCAGGCAAACACGTCATCACGAAACACATCGCTCTCGGCAAAGTACACTTCCTGTTCGTTCTTTGCCGGGTAGAGAGCCAGCAGACAGTCGGCAAACTCACCGTAGGTGTCGTGCACGCGTCGCTCATATTCGCTCACGGGCTCAGGCCTGCAAAACATGCTCCCTTCATCGGAGTTGGTGCCCATGAGCACATCCACATCGTTGTATCGCCCGTCTGAGTAGAGTTTATACTGGTCGTCGATGATGGCATGGCCGTCCACCACGGGCCAGAAGGTCTCATCCTTCACCTTGGGCACCAGTTCATGCCAGGCAACTTTACGCATCTGCTTGAGGTTCTTCTTTCCGAGGAGTTTCTGCAGGTCGAGTCCGTCGCGTTCAGCCGCCTTCGCCCGCACTATCGCCGTCCTGTTGTTGCGTTCGTCGCCCACAGGCCAGAAGGAACTGCCACTCTCGCTGATGGCTGCCCTGAAGAGTCCCTTTGCCAGCGGCGAGGCGCACTGTATACTAACACTGATGCCCCCAGCCGACTCACCTGCAATGGTGATTTTCTCCGGGTCGCCTCCGAAAGCCTCAATATTGTCGTGTATCCACTGCAGCGCCATCACCTGGTCCAATATGCCATAGTTGCCCGAGAGTCCGCGACTCGACTCTTTACTCAGTTCGGGGTGGCACATAAATCCCAATGCGCCGAGGCGGTATTCCACGCTACAATAGACTATGCCTTCGCGCATAAAACTCTCTTGCGTACCCTTGTACGAGCCGGTCATGAAACCGCCGCCATGTATCATCACAAATACAGGCAACCTCTCGGCAGTGCTCTTTGCCGGTGTCTCTACGCTCAGGTACAGACAGTCTTCGCTCATACCCACACCTATCGTATCCTTGGGGTTATGAAGGGGTTGTGGCGGCAGGGGTGCCCAGCGGTCTGCACGGTACATGCCTTTCCACGGTCGCTTTGCCACCGGTGCCTTCCACCGCAGGTTGCCCACAGGTGCCTCGGCGTATGGTATGTTTTTATACAGAGCATGACCTTCATGCTCCACTCCCTCTATCTCACCCTGAGCCACTGTGGTGCGTAGCAGTTGGGCTTGAACTGTGAAGGTTAAGGCTGCCAAAGCGAAGAGTGATAGGATGAGTCTATTCTTCATAATACGTGTTTTTTATGCTGTTGTTTAGGTTAGTGGCAAAATTACATATTTTCATGGATAAAGTGACATTTTATCAGAAAATATGAAAGAAAAATGTGCACCGCCTTAATTTTTCGCAAAAAAGTTCTTTAAAGTAATAAAGCAAACACCGAAACAACAAAAATCAAAAACCCAAGAAACATGAAAAAAGTATTCAATCTGATTATCGTTGACGAGAGCGGTTCCATGTCTGTCATTCGCGAGCAGGCTTTTGCAGGTATCAACCAGACACTCTCTACCATACGTGAGATGCAGGAGAAATATACTGACACTGAGCAGCACGTCACTATGCTCTCTTTCGACAGCAATCACATGAAGTGGCACTACGACAACACTGACGCCAAAGACACACATAATATGAAGTGGGAGGACTATGAGCCCTGTGCATGCACTCCGCTCTATGATGCCATAGGACAGTCGGTGTCAAAACTCGACTCGCAGGTAAAAGAAGGTGACAACGTGCTGGTGACTATCATTACCGATGGAGAGGAAAACTCGTCGAGGGAATGGACTCTGAAAATGGTGAATGCACTGATAGAGAAGTTGAAGAAACGCAAATGGACCTTCACTCTGATTGGCACCGACAATCTGGACGTGGAGGGTATGGCACACTCCATGAGCATAGACGACCACTTGTGTTTCACGGAGGATGCTGCTGGCACAGAGAGGATGTTTAAGCGTGAGCGCAGGTCTCGCGAGAGGTTCTACTGTTGCTTGGCGGAGGAACAGGCTATGCCCGCAGGCTGTTTTTTCGACGAAGAGGAGGAGGAAGAGGCGAAGAAATAGGAATTAGGTTAGGATTGCTTATGAGAAGTGGCAGCACCCATCTGTTGGTGCTGCCACTTTATCTTTCCTCGCTATTGTGTCTTTGGCAGTTCCGGGGGCTGCTCGTCTTCATATTCGCGTGTCACATATCGCTGATAGTATGCCATGAGCAGTGTGGTGAGTGGCAGTGCCACTATCAGTCCGATAAATCCTAAGAGCGCACCCCACACGGAGATGGAGAGCAGCAGTATGGCGGGGTTGAGGCGCATGGCCTTACCCATGATGCGTGGAGTGACTATCAGGTCGCAGATGAGTTGCACCACGGCAAACACTATAAGTGCCCCTGCGAAGATGACCCAGAAGTTGCCACCAGTGTCGGTGGCTTTCATCAGCGACAGGAAGGCAGCGGGTATGAGTGCCAGCGTGTGCAGGTATGGCACCATATCCATTATGCCGATGAGTATGCCCAGACCTATTGCCATGGGGAAGTCTATTATCGTAAATCCGATACAGAACAGTATGCCCATGATCAGTGCCACAGTGCCCTGGCCGCGGATATAGTTGTTCAGTTCCCTCTCCACATCCTTCATCAACTCGCTCCAGAAGGGACGGTTCTTCTTGGGGAAGATCTTTATCCAGTTGGCAGAGAGGTACTCGTAGTCGAGCAATATAAAGAAGAGGTACAACAGGGTGATGGCAGAGGCAAGTATGCTCAGCAGCACGTTGGCAGTCTTGCCTATGAACGAGAAGAGTTGCGGCATGATGCTCTTGAAGGTTTCAGAGAAATCACCGCTCAGGAAGAATTTCTCTATCTCTGAGTTGTTTTCCATCATCCAGTCGCGCACCATGTCGGGGAAGGAGTTGAGGGCGGCAGCCTGGTGTATGTAGTTGATTATGATCTTGCCCAGTTTCTCAAACTGCTCCACCATGGGCGGTATAATGAAATAGAGTATGCCTGCTATCACTGCCGTGACCAGTATCAGTGTGACGATGATGCTGAGGAAGCGGGTGGGCACATGCAGTTTGTACTGCACGAACTTCACTATGGGATAGAGCAGATACGCTATGAGCCACGCCACGAAGAAGGGCAGCAGCACACTGCTGAGCAGATTGAGCAAATATAGCACGCCGCCTATGAGCAGCGCAGTGAGTGCCCAGCGTATAAAACGGTCAAAGGTAATGGGTTGTTCGCCTATCATTTCTTTTCTTCATTATCTTGTTGAACGATTCTCTGATAACACTCGCGGCACAGGGGCTCGTATTCGCCGGTCTCACCCAGAAGCACCCGTCGGTCGTTGGCCACCAGTCGGTGACTGACGTATGCCAGCGAACCGCATCGCACGCATATGGCATGAACCTTGGTCACATCGTCGGCGATGGCGCAAAGGGCGGGCATGGGACCGAAGGGCCTGCCGAGGAAGTCCATGTCCAGACCTGCCACGATGACTCGTATGCCGCGGTTGGCCAACTCATTGCACACGTCGGGCAGTCCCTGGTCGAAGAATTGTGCCTCGTCGATTCCCACCACGTCGATGTCAGATGCCATGAGCAGTATACTGCTGCTGCTGTCTATGGGTGTGCTCATGATAGACTGGTGGTCATGACTCACCACCTCCTCCTCTGAGTAGCGCACGTCTATCGACGGTTTGAATATCTCCACCCGCTGTTTGGCAAACTTCGCCCGCTTCAGACGGCGTATCAGTTCCTCTGTCTTACCGGAAAACATACTTCCGCACACCACTTCTATCCGTCCGGGACGGTGTGAGTCCCAAAGCATATTCTGTGTCATGCTGCAAAAATAGACAAAAAAAATCGATATCTTTTAAAAATTGCAAAGAAATGGTATCATTTTTTGTCATTGCAGATTTATTGACTAAATTTGCCGCCGATATGGGAAAGTTGTATATCGTGCCGACCCCTGTGGGCAATCTGGAGGATATGACTCTGCGCGCCATACGCGTGTTGCGCGAGGCAGACCTGATACTGGCTGAGGATACTCGCACCTCAAGTCATCTGCTGCACCATTACGACATACGCGGCCACGTGCTCTCACACCATAAATACAATGAGCACGGCACTACCGCTAGTGTGGTGGAACGTCTGCGAGGCGGCGAGCAGGTGGCTCTCATCAGCGATGCCGGCACTCCCGGCATAAGCGACCCTGGCTTCCTGCTGGTGCGCGAGGCGGTGGCTGCCGGCATAGAGGTGGAATGTCTGCCCGGTGCTACGGCTCTCATACCTGCCATAGTGGTGTCCGGACTGCCCTGCGACCGCTTCGTGTTCGAGGGCTTCCTGCCACAGAAGAAGGGCAGACAGAGCCGGTTGCAGGCTCTGGCGAAGGAGGAACGCACGATGGTGTTCTATGAATCGCCCTACCGTGTGAGGAAACTCATGGAACAGGCTACAGAGGTGTTTGGAGCAGAACGGCGGGCGGCTGCCGTGCGCGAGATATCCAAGGTGCACGAGGAATGCGTGCGCGGCACCCTGGCAGAACTCTCCGCACACTTCGCACAACACGAGCCACGGGGCGAATTCGTGGTGGTGATAGCAGGTGCCGACACCCATGACGAATGTAATGAGAAAAGAAAAAGGCGGGATACAGACATACCCGCTATAGAGGAATAAAAAAACTTACGACACAATGAAAAAATTATTAGTATTCTGTCTATGCGTGCTCGCTCTCGGAGCCTGCAATGAAGAAAAGAAGCAACCGGTGGCCAACCCCCAGATACAGCAGAACGACTCGCTGCAAAAGATTCTGGAGCAGCGCGACAATGAGATAAACGACATGATGGCTACGCTGAACGAGATACAGGAGGGCTTCCGCCAGATAAACCAGGCTGAGGACCGCGTGACACTGGCACGCGACGGTGAGGGCAGCGACAAGAAGGAGCAAATACGCCAGAACATGCAGTTCATCCAGGAGACTATGAGCCAGAACCGCCAACTCATCCAGAAGATGCAACAGCAGATGCGCGAAAGCACCATGAAGAGTGATGAGATGAAGAAAACCATACAAAACATGCTGCAGCAACTGGAGGAAAAGGACAAGCAACTGGCACAGTTGCGTGCTGAACTGGAAGCAAAGGACATACACATCAGTCAACTGGACCAGACCATCACATCGCTCAACAGTGACGTGGCTGACCTGAAGACCGAGAGCAGCCAGAAGACACAGACCATCACCGAACAGGACCGCCTACTCAACACCGCCTACTACGTGTTTGGCACCAAGAGCGAACTGCGCGAACAGGGCATACTCGACAAAAAAGGCGGTGTGCTGAAGGGCAACTACAACAGGAACTACTTCACGAAGATAGACATTCGCGTGGACAAGGAGATAAAACTTTACTCTAAGAAAGCAGAACTAAAATCCAGTCATCCAGTGGGTTCCTACTCTCTCAATACCGATGCCACCGGACAGTATGTGCTGCGCATCACCAACCCGCAACAGTTCTGGAGCACCAGCAAATATCTGGTCATACTGGTGAAATAAGCATACACATTTTTCCACTATACCGCACACGAGCACCGCATCCCTTACAGATGGCGGTGCTTTATTTTTATTAACACATATACACCCCTCATGACGGCAAAAATGACCCAATTTTGCAAAAAAAGTTAAGTTTTTCTTAAATTTACTTGCACAATGTGTGAAAAAGGGATATATTTGCAATCTACTATACATTCAGTTAATTATTTTACTAATATAACGAGAGGTTTATATGAGAAGATTTATCTTGATGACGGCTGGTCTGTTCCTATCTATTGGGATAGCCATGGCACAGCACACAGTGTCTGGTACCGTTGTTGAAGATGACGGTGGTCTGCCTGCCATAGGTGCCACCGTTACCGTAAAGGGTACCAAGACTGCTACGGTGACAGATATAGACGGTAAGTTCTCGCTCAACGTGAGCAAGGCCAACCCCGACCTGATTGTCACTTACGTAGGATTTATCACACAAACCGTTAGAGGCGGCAAGAATATCATCGTCCGCCTGAAGTCAGAGGCAGAGATCATCGACGAAGTGGTGGTGACTGGTATGCAGAAGTTGGACAAACGTCTCACCTCTGGTGCCACTACCAAGGTGGATGCCAGCAAGGCTAAACTCGACGGTGTGGCAGACGTGACACGCTCCCTCGAGGGTCGTGTGTCGGGTGTGACAGTACAAAACGTGTCGAGTACCTTCGGTACGGCACCTAAAATCCGTGTGCGTGGAGCCACCTCCATCTACGGCAGTTCTTCACCCCTCTGGGTGGTGGACGGCGTGATCATGGAGGATGCTGTCAATGTATCGGCCGATGACCTGTCTTCAGGTGACGCCGAGACTCTGATATCCAATGCCATAGCCGGTCTGAATGCCGACGATATAGAGAGTTTCCAAGTGCTCAAGGACGGTTCTGCCACCTCTATATATGGTGCACGTGCCATGTCGGGTGTGGTGGTTATCACCACCAAGAAGGGACGTGCCGGCACCAGCAGCATCAATTACACCGGTGAGTTCACTTACCGCATGAAGCCCTCCTACCGCGAATACAACATCAGCAACTCACAGGAGCAGATGGGTATATACAAGGAGATGGCTGCAAAAGGCTGGCTGGAATTCTCGCAGGTGGCAAACAGTGCCTCAGCAGGTCTCTACGGTCGTATGTACAACGACATGAAGACCTACAACCCCGTCACAGGCGAGTTTATACTGCCCTTCACCGACGCTGCCATGAACGCATACCTGCAGGAGGCTGAGTTCCGCAATACCGACTGGTTCGACCTGCTGTTCAACAACAACGTCATGCAGACCCACTCGGTGAGTATTGCCTCGGGTACAGAGCGCTCAAGCATGTATGCCTCACTCTCTGCCATGATAGACCCGGGATGGAGCAAGGACAGCCGCGTGAACCGCTATACCGGTAATCTGAACGCATCGTTCAACCTGTCGAAGAACGTGACTCTGACCATGCGTATGAACGGTTCATACCGCGACCAGAAGGCACCCGGTACTCTGAACCAGAGTCTCGACGTGGTGAGCGGTGCCGTGAGCCGTAACTTCGATATCAACCCCTTCAGTTTCGCGCTGAACACCTCACGCACCCTCGACCCCTACATGATATACACCCGCAACTACGCACCATTCAATATCTTCACCGAGTTGGCAAACAACTACATAGATGTGGATGTGATGGACCTGAAATTCCAGGGCGAACTGCAGTGGAAACCGCTCAAGGGACTGGAGATAAACCTGCTGGGTGCTTACCGTATCAACAAGAGCAACCGCGAACATATAGTATATAACTACTCCAATCAGGCTGAGGCTTACCGCGCCGGTGTGGACAACCCCAATATCATGTACAACAACAAGTACTTGTACACCGACCCCGACAAACCCAACTCACTGCCTATCTCGGTGATGCCGACCGGTGGTATCAACACCCTGAACCGCAATGCAGTGGAGCAACTCGACTTCCGTCTGACCGCAGCATATAATAATGTGTGGAACGACACACATATCTTCAATGCCTTCGCAGGTATGGAGGCCAACAAAGCCGACTACGACGCTTCGGAATTCAACAACTACGGTATCGACTACGAGAACGCACGCCTGCAGTCGCTGCCCTCTGAGTTCTACAAGCAGGCTAAGGAGGAAGGTATGGAAATTACCTCGTTCGGTCGTTCGTGGAACCGCCGTCTGGCATACTTCGGCAACCTGAACTACTCTTACAAGGGCCGCTATCAGTTGAACTTCACCGGCCGTTACGATGGTAGCAACCGCCTGGGTAAAGCCCGCAGCAGCCGCTGGTTGCCCACATGGAACATCTCCGGTTCATGGAACGCTCACGAAGAGCCGTTCTTCGCCAAATGGATGGAGAAGACCCGCGGCGCTATGTCGCACGCCACCATCCGTCTGTCATACTCACTCGTGGGTGAACAGACAGCAGCATCCAACGCAAATGCCATATTCAACTCACTCAATATCTGGCGACCAACAGGCGACCAACAGGAAACAGGTCTGCAACTCACCAGCCTGGGCAACTCAGAACTGACCTACGAGAAGAAACATGAGTTCAACCTCGGTATTGACCTCGGCTTCCTGGGCAACAGACTGAACCTGACCTCCGACTTCTACTGGCGCGACAACTTCGACCTGATGGGTTATGTGCACACCCAGATAGCAGGACAGAAATATGCCAACGTGGCTTCCATGCGCTCTCACGGTATTGAGGCTACACTCTCGTCGGTGAATATCCGCACCAATGACTGGACATGGAACACCGACCTCACCTTCTCTTATAACAAGACTACCATCACCGACCTGCTCTCGCAGTCGCGTGTCATAGACTTGGTGCAGAGCAGCGGTTACGCTCGTGAGGGCTATCCTCACCGCGCACTCTTCTCCATCCCCTTCATGGGTCTGAACGATGAGGGTATACCTACCATCATGAACGAGATGGGTGAGATAACCACTACCGAAATCAACTTCCAGGACTATGAGAAACTGGACTTCCTGAAGTATGAGGGTCCCACAGAGCCTACATTCACCGGTGGTCTGAACAATATGCTGAAGTGGAAGAACTGGCGCCTGAACGTGTTTATCACCTACTCTTTCGGCAACAAACTGCGTCTCGACCCCGTGTTCTCGTCAGGATACAGCGACCAGAGTGCTATGCCCAAGGAGTTTAAGAACCGCTGGGTGGTGCCCGGCGATGAGCACATCACCACTATCCCCGCCATCGCTTCCGTACGCCAGGTGTACAATGACCGTTACCTGGGCTATGCCTACAATGCATACAACTATTCTACCGCACGTGTGGCAGACGGTGGCTTCATCCGCATGAAGGACATCTCCCTCACCTACGACTTCTCTCCACAACTGATTAACAAGATCGGACTGCACTCAGCATCTCTGAAACTCGATGCCACCAACCTCTTCCTGATCTATGCCGACGACAAACTCAACGGTCAGGATCCAGAATTCGTCAACTCAGGTGGTGTGGCTTCACCTCTGTCTAAGCAGTTTACACTCACCGTACGTCTGGGTATCTAATCATTTCTTTATTTCAACGTAGAAAGGACATAACACTATGAAAAGATATAAATATTATATATTGTCAGTAGCAGTCGCTGTTCTCGCTCTCACCTCGTGCAGCGAGAGTTTCCTCGACAAACTGCCCGACGAGCGTACTGAGATAGACACAGAGGAGGATATAGCCAGCCTGCTCGTCACCGCCTATCCGCATGGCGGCTATGCATGGATATGTGAACTCTCCAGCGACAATATCATGGACAACAACGCACCTCACATGCCTGCCAGCCCCAATGCCGAACAGGTGGAGACGCACTACAACCTGAGTCCATATGACCGTACCGACGACGAACTGTTCAAGTTTGAAGCCGGAAAGACGTCAACCTCTCAGGACACTCCTGCTTACCTCTGGGAGACCTACTACGACGCTATCTTCACCTGCAACTACGCTCTCATAGCCATCGACGAATGGGAGAAGAAGAATGGATACCTGTCAGAGAGTCTGGAAGCCTCACGTGCCGAGGCACTTCTCATCCGTGCATACTGCCACTTCATCCTGGTTAACGTGTTCTCACAGGCTTACAAGAACCCCGAGGCCAGCAAGGCAGACATAGGTATTCCCTATATATATGAACCCGAGAATGTGGTGCTGGTATCATACGACCGCGGCAATGTGGCTGACACCTACGCCAAGATACAGGCAGACCTGGAAGAGGGTCTGAAAGGAGTGAGCGAGATCAACTACAAGAAGCCCAAATGGCGCTTCAACGTGAATGCCGCACATGCCTTCGCCGCACGCTTCTACCTCTATACCCGTCAGTGGGACAAGGTGATAGAGCATGCCAACTTCGTGCTGGGCACCGACAATGCCAACCTGTACAGCAAACTCATGGAGTTCACCCGCTTCGATGATGCCACCTACTCCAGCGACTACGCTAAGATATGGCAGGACCCCGCCAACGTGAACAACCTGATGCTCATCGACACCCACTCACTCATCTTCCGTCACGGACTGGGCAACCGCTTCGCATTCAACGGTACTATCGTGCGCGACGTGTTCTACCACTCCTCACCCATGTGGCGCCGCTGGGTGGTGAACCCCACAGCCTATGTGTCGGGTATGACCTTCTGGACTGGCGAGGACTACGGTTACTGCTCGGGCAAGATAGCAGAAGAGTTTGAGTATACCGACAAGATAGCAGGTATCGGCTATGTGCATACCATCAAGCGTGAGTTTACTACCAACGAACTGCTGTTGGAGCGTGCCGAAGCAAAGATCATGACAGGCGACTACAACGGAGCACTCGAAGACCTCATCGCATACGAGAACGGCAACCAGCAGTTCTCCGAGAGCAACAAGACTTACTGGGGTGCCAACAACGGTATGGCACCGCTCACACAGGAAATCATCGACTCTTACTACACCGATATAACAAACCCCAACTGCTTTGAGAACTGGGACTTCGTGACCAATATGAGCAGCGACTATGTGATACCTGCCGAGGCAGTGCCCTACATGAACTGTCTGAACGATTTCCGACGCTTCGAGACTCTGTGGGACGGTCTGCGCTTCTTCGACCTGAAACGCTGGGGCATGAGTTACACACATGTCTACGGTCCTTACAGCACGTTATACACTTTGGAGTGGAACGACCCGCGCCGCGCCGTAGAGGTGCCCATGGATGCCATAGCAGCCGGTCTGGAGTCTTCACGTCCCACCACGAGCAAGGCAGATGATGCATCTAAGCATGCCACCACTCAACCCAGAACAGAGAAGTATATCTATCTAAAGTAATGTGAGGAGGAGATTAAAGATATGAAGAACAAAATGAAATTATTGCTCTTCGGAGCAGCAATAATGCTTGTGGGTGGTTTCAGCGCCTGTAGCGAAGATGACTTCGGTCCCACCATATTCGACACCAACGACTACCCCCTGAACAAGTCAGCATACAGTTTCCCGCTCGACAGTTTCTGCAAGGCGGAATTTCTGAAGCCATACAACATGCAGTTTAAATACCGCATGGAGGATATCGGTTCCGACATGGACAAGAACCTGGTGCCTGCCACATACAACAACAGTGTGCAACTGGCCGTGCTGTGCAAGTATCTGTGGTTTGACGTATATAAGAAACTGGGCGGCGAGGAGTTTCTGAAACTCTACAGTCCACGCATCATCCACCTCATCGGCTCGCCGGCATACAATCCCACCTCGGGCACCGAGACGCTGGGTACTGCCGAGGGCGGTGTGAAGATCACCCTGTACAAGGTGAATGTGCTCGATGTGGCAAACATCGACCTGATGAACGAGTACTTCTTCCACGTGATGCACCACGAGTTCGGCCATATCCTCGACCAAACTCACCTACGCCCCATCGGTACCTTCGACATACTGAGCAACGGTCACTACGACCCGCTCGACTGGCAGAACAAGCACGACTCGCTCACTGCTTCCTGGGGCTTCGTCACACCGTATGCCTCTGAGGCAGCACGTGAGGACTGGGTGGAGACCATGTCATCCTATATCACCAACGACGAGGACTCATGGAACCGACTGCTCAACTCTGCCTACTACGACTGGGAAGAGATTGACATACTCGAAGCAGATCTGAACAAGGACTACTACTCCAAGATTAAACCCGGTTGCGACATGGATAGCATAGGTTATCTGAACCCACAGAAGAACGGTGAATACAAGATAGTGCGCAAGGTCATAGTGCGCAATGCCGACGGCACCGCTGCCAAGGATGCCGACGGAAAGATTATCTTCGAAGACCAGAGCAGAGGTGGTATCGACGGTATCAACGGCAAACAACTCATCCTCGACAAACTGGACTTGGTGCGCACATGGCTGAAAGATTATTATAACATAGACCTTGATGCCCTGCGCTACGAGGTGCAGCACAGACAGTATGCAAGCGACAGCGACGGCAACTTCGTCAAGGACTCTTACGGACGATACATCAACCTGCTGGTCAAAGACCGCGGCGACGGCACCACCCTCATGGATGAACTCTTAGAGCAAGTGAATCGTTTTAAAGCATTACAATAATAACCCTTAAGCAGACCAGATAATTATGAACAAGATATTATCAATAACCCTTGTACTTGGCGGTGCCCTCTTCCTGGGCAGTTGCGTAAACGAGGAAGAAGACCTGTTTGACAAGAGTGCTGCCGAGCGTCTGAACGAGGCGAGTGACCTCTATACTGCACGCTTAGAGGCTCACGAGGCGGGTTGGGCTATGCAGTACTACCCCACCTACAGCAATGAAGTGCCCTTCGGCAACGGCTTCCTCATTCTCACACAGTTCAACAAGGATGGCTCGTGCAAGATAGCAGCCAACTGTCCGCCAATTATTCCTATGACCGACAGCGACGGGAAGGTGACGGGATATATCTCACTCACCAACGGATATGTGGAAGACGTGTCACTGTGGCGTGTTATCACTGATGACGGTCCGGTACTCACCTACGACTCATACAACAAGGCTTTCCACTACTTTGCCGACCCAAACAGCAATGCCACAGGCTTCGGCGACACTGGCACCGGCATAGGTGGCGACTATGAGTTTGTGATAGTAGATGCACCCGAGGATGGTTCGTACCTGATGCTGAAGGGCAAGAAGAACGGTACATACAACCTGCTCACTCCCCTTGAAGACGGTACCGACTTTAAGACCTACCTGGAGGATGTGAACAACTTCCAGAACCTGGTATTCTCGACATCGGCACCCAACCGCAACTACTTCAAACTGAGTAAGGATGCGCCCAAGATGTATTTCGATGATGCATGGACCACAATACCCACCATATACAACCTGGATGCCGATAAGGTGACAGAGGGCACAAATCTATATTTCGTCATCAACAAGCGCGGCGGTGACTACTACCTCCGCTTCCGCGAACCTCTGTATGACAACGATAATAATGAGATACAAGACTTCCGCTATGACCCCGAACTCGACCGCTTCGTATGCGTCAACTCCGACGAGGCATACATAGAGGGCGAGAAGGAGACAGGAAAATTCTTCTATGAGACAGCCGTTAGCACTTCACACCGCTGGCAGTGGAAGGCTGACACTGAGAAATCGGAGAGTATAGCAGCACTTTATACCGCTGTATCCGACGGTTTCAAGGGCATAAAGTATACCCTCAACATGATGAGTCTGCGTGCTCTGCAAAACGGTAAGTTCGTGATGCGCATAGAGGGTAAGAATGCCAAGAAAGGTAACTTCTCATACGACTACCTGTTCAACATAGAGCAGACGGATGCCGATGGTGTGAAACTGCAGTTCACTGGAGCCGACGGCGACCAGGCAACCACTTCGCTGACTGTGATACCTGCCATACAGGAATTCATAAATTTTCTCTCGCAGGAGTTCAACATAGAAGGTGGAGAGACAGCCTTCAACCTCAACGTAGTGAAGATGATAAGCGCAAGCAACGAGAACGATTGGATGAAAATGACGTTTAACTAATCTTTAAATATAACTGTTATGAAAAAAACTTTACTGTTAACCGCTGCCCTTACACTGGCAGCAACAGGCTTTGCCCAGAAAGTGGACCACAGTGAGAAAGTGCAGGTGAAAAAAGCACTGCCCATGCTCATGATACAGCGTGAGATAGGAAACAAAGACGTTGTAAAGAACGGTCCCAAAAAATCAGTAACCAACGACCTGTGGTATTCACGCCCCGAAGGTTCTCTGTGGTACTCATGGAACTATGAAGGTAGAGGCTACGGTCCAAGTCTGGCTGTTGTCCCCCCATATCTTGACGCAGTGTGCACCGACGAGAGCGCTGCTAAAGACGGCCACAACTGGATGGTGAAATATGTTGACTCGAAGACTTCTGCCATCACTGAAATCACTTTTAAGGAGTATGGTTGGGAACTGAACAGCGACAACGATGCAGTGGCTACTCCCGGACCTGGAGAGTGGTGGAACGTGCCCGTACTGTACAATAAAGACAAGAGTTCGTCATTCTCTCTGACAGACATGAGCCTGTACCCCAACTACAATTCTCAGTATGCTACCTACCTCTCACGCATAATCACAGACTCTGTTTGCATGATGACCCCCATCGACGACCACGCTTTAGAGTTGTATGAAGGTCAAATATATAGCAATTCGAATGTATGGGGTGCACTGAGCACAGACAACCTCTATGGCACTGGTACATGGACCAACTCCGTAGGCACACAGACCAGTCATGCTGTCACTCAGCGCATGGGTGTCACTAATAGCCCTCTCTACATAGAGCGTATATTCATGAAGGGTGTATCATCAAGCAAGAACCCCATACCCGAGGGCACTACCCTCACCCTCAAGGTCTGCAAGACCAGACAAGTTACATTCAACGACGGTAGCATAGGCTATCTGGCAGACGAAGATAATGTGCTTGAGGTTCTCACAGCAGAATCGGCTGACACCGTTGACTTCCAATCCAGCGGGACACGTAACAAGAAGACCATATATGATGGTTACGTACTGTTCTCGAAGAAGGTAGATGGTCCCATGGGTATCGAGGAAGAGCCTATCACCATACCTGCCGGCACAGACTGGTCTATCCTCATCGAAGGCTTCGACCAGGACGGCGTTAGTCTGGGTCTCTACGGTCTGACCATACCTGATGAGGATGGCAAATATGCCAACGAGGGATACGGTATTTCTACTGATGGTTATCTGCTCTACTACACCTCTCCCATGGGTCTGTATGTCGGTGTAGAGGGTATGTACGACTACATCGAGCCCGTCGAGACTCTCTATGGAGAAGATGATACTGAATACACCGGTCTGACCAATATGGTTGTGCCCGCCGAAGGTGGCAGTGCTTACACCATGGGGCATGAAGGCACCACAGACGATATCTACACCATTGCTCCCTTCAGAACAGCAGTAGTATACTGGGATGAGGATGATGTACCCAACTACGACTTCATGTACGACAATGAAGGTGGTATAGAATATGGTCTGCCCGAATGGCTAAGCCTGACCGACGACGCCATCTATGAACTTGGTACCAACCTCTATGGTCTGCCTTTCACCGCTGAGGCACTGCCCTCAGACGCCAAGGTGACTGTTAACGGCGAGGAGCGCAACGCACGCTTTGCCGCAATCACCCTCACCGGTCGTGGCTATGAGTCGCAGACTCCTATCATCATCACTCAGGGCAACATCACTGCTGCCGAGGCTCAGGCAATCATTGCCACCGGTATCAAGGGTGTGCAGAATGACAACAAGAGCACCAACGGTCGCACATACAGCATCTCCGGACAGCGTGTGAACAAGAACTTCAAGGGTCTGGTGATAAAGGATGGTAAGAAATTCATCAATAAATAATATCTCTCGTTAAAGGATTATTCCTTTTTATTTCAGACAGCCGTAGCCATTGTTTGGTTGCGGCTGTCGCCTTTTTCTAGATTTTCTAGATTTTCTAGATTTTCTAGATTTTCTAGATTTTCTAGATTTTCTAGAT